>NZ_JBWKJG010000016.1:0-198254 GCF_056432325.1 Streptomyces sp. NPDC045287 | reverse complement strand
GTCGGGATTCAGATCCTGGAGGCGTTGAACCTGCGGCAGCGGCGGTTGGAGATCGTGTCGTGTCCGTCGTGTGGGCGGGCGCAGGTGGATGTGTACCGGTTGGCGGATGAGGTGTCGGCGGGGTTGGAGGGGATGGAGGTCCCGTTGCGGGTGGCGGTGATGGGGTGTGTGGTCAATGGTCCTGGCGAGGCGCGTGAGGCGGATCTGGGGGTGGCGTCGGGCAATGGCAAGGGGCAGATCTTCGTGAAGGGCGAGGTCATCAAGACCGTGCCGGAGTCGAAGATCGTCGAGACGCTGATCGAGGAAGCGATGAAGATCGCCGAACAGATGGAGAAGGAGTCCCCGCAGTGACGTACGTCATCGCACAGCCCTGCGTCGACGTGAAGGACAAGGCGTGCGTCGAGGAGTGCCCCGTCGACTGCATCTACGAGGGTGAGCGCTCCCTGTACATCCACCCCGACGAATGCGTCGACTGCGGGGCCTGCGAACCGGTCTGCCCGGTCGAGGCGATCTTCTACGAGGACGACGTGCCGGCCGAGTGGCGGGAGTACCACCGGGCGAACACCGAGTTCTTCGAGGAACTGGGTTCCCCCGGCGGCGCCTCCGGGCTCGGCTTGATCGAGCGGGACCACCCGCTGGTGGCGGGGCAGCCGGTACGGACCTCCTGACCCCGCGCCGGTGCGGCGGGGCGGCCCGCCCGGGCACCTCCCGGACGGGCCGCCCCTCGTCGTACCGGCGCGCTCACCCCCTGGTCGTGCGGATCACGTCCAGCAACTCGGTGATGTCGAACTCGGCGCGGTTGGGCGGCCCGTACCGGGTCAGCTTGCCGCGCCGCACCCACTGGCGGATGGTCGCGGGGGAGACGCCCGCGGCGAGAGCGGCGAGTTCGGTGGGGACGCGGCGGTGCCTGGCGGAACCGGTCACGACGCCTCCCGCCGCTCGATCCGGGCCGACAGGAGCAGCCACTCCCGGGGCGGCCAACTGTGCCCGCGGTCGCAGCCGATCTGCGAGGCGACCGCGCGGCCCGGGGCGGTACGGGCGGTGAGCCGCCCGTCGCACGACGCCTCGACGCACTCGCCCAGGTGGTGGGCGGGGGCGGTGCCGTTGACCAGCCGCTCCGCCCGGCCGCGCAGCGCCGCGACCTCCTCGGCGAACTCGGTGGCCGCCGCGGAGCGCATCAGCCAGTCGAGGTGGGCGACGAGGAAGGCGGTCAGTCCGCCGATGCCCGCACCCCGGTCCGGACCCGGCACGGGTAACCCCACCCGCTCCGCGACGAGGGCCGCCCAGGACCGCAGGACGTCGTCGATGTGACGGCGCACCTCTATCGCCTCGTCGTTGAACGGGTCGGGGTTCCGGGAAGTCCGCACCCGGGTCATGAAGATCGCGGGGGACCGCCTGCGGGAAATCGCGTGGAAGCAGTCCTCGTAGAGGGCGGGCAGTTTCGCCAGGTCGTCCTTTACCGCATTCTGGTGCAGTGCCTTCGAAGCCACTCGTTTTCCCTTTTCAGTTGGTCCACAGGAGGGGGACGGCGAGTCCGACGAAGCCGAGGTTGTACGCGACGAGACCCAGGCCGCGGGCCTTGAGCCAGTTCTTCTCGCGAGGGCCGTAGTGCAATTGCGCCGCGTGGAGCGCGATGGCGGGGAGGACGGTGATCAGGGCCCACCGGGGAAGATCACTGAGGGAAATCCACACGAGGAGCGCGGTGGAGAGGGCGAAAAGGACCACCATCACCGTGACGACCGTCCTCGGGCCGGTTGCGACCGCGAGGGTTTTCCGTCCGACGGATCGGTCTCCTTCCACGTCGTTCATGTTCGAGTAGCTGCTGACCATGACGAGCCAGAGGCCCAGGAGCAGGGAAATGACGACGGACGCCCGCGTCCATTCCCCGTGCACCGCCAGGAAGGGCGCCAGGAGTCCCGCGGCGGTCGACAGGCACAGCAGCGTCTCCGCCCCGCCGAGCCGGTAGCTGACCTTGATCCCGGCGGAGTACTGGACGCTGAAGAAGAAGCCGGCGCCGTAGGCGACGTACGCCTCGACGGGTGCGCGCCAGTCGAGCACCCAGAACGCGAGCGCTCCCGCGACGGCGGCGACGACACCCGACCCGACGGCGAACCGGATCGCCTGCTGCTCGGTCACGGCCCCGCTGAGCAGGGGTTTCGTACGGATGTCGCGGAGGGTCTCGCCCTCCTTGTAGTTCACGGCGTCGCTGCCGTTGCGGTAGCCGGCGATGTCGTCCGCCGCGCAGGCGCAAGCGACGATCGCGGCCGAACCCAGCAGGAACAGCAGCATGGCGTACGTCGTCCCGGGGCGTTCCAGGGTGGCGCGGTCCAGCAGCAGCCAGGCGAGGAACAGTCCGAAGTAGTGCTGGACGACTTTCACTTTGGAAAGACGTACGAGTCCCAGCAGGACCTCGCTCCGGGTGGCAGTTCGGGCGGGTTCGGTGGTGATTGCGGTATGGCGCGCGGTCGTGTCTTTCGAGATCATGCGACCCTTCCAGCTGTAGCGCTGCATGAAAAAAGGGAATGACCTGCTGTCGAGCCAACTGCGGGAAAAACCGGATGAACGGCGGCGTGAGGCGCTCTGAAGGGGCGTCACGGCCGATGGCCGGGAACATGAGCGGACGCATCCGGCGACGCTGGGGGTGTGCCGGGTTCACTCCGGGTGAAGCGCGCGGGTATCCGTCAGCGCGCGAGGGGCGACAGTCCGGGGTCGGGGCAGACTGGTGCCACGTACAAGAAAAGAGGCAGGCGTATGTGCCCTGATCGCATTCTTCGCTCCCCCGATGCGTGATGCTCTGACCGCGGGGCGTTCCGGCCCCCCGCTGGACCGTACGTGGATGCTACCGATTTCAGTCGACCGATATCAAGGGCCGACTGAATTCCGATCGGTTCTGGTGAGGTGACGACTAAGAGGTGTTTTGCCCGGCGGCAAGCGGACGACTGACGAGTAACCAAATAGCCAATGAAGATCCTTTCGCATGTGCCGGAGGAATATGGATCACCGGACCCGCCATCCGCGCCCTTCCCGCGGAACACCACGCCCCGTCACCGCCGCCCCCGGCGACCCACCCCACCGAGGACCGACACATAAGGCACCACCCCTCGCCCCACCACCCCTCGACACAACCCCACGACCCCGGCCTACGCTCCGCCCACCACGGAGCTCCCGTTCACCAGCGTCGCGCCCCCGACCACCCCGGGACCCGCATCCGACGGCCCGCGCCCCCGACAACCACGGCCTCGCCTCCTCCCCATCCACCGGCCCCGGAGCAGTAGGGCGCGACCACGCCTCATCCGAAGGGCAGTGATCGGTCCGGGAACCCGGCGGACCCGCTTCCACCGGCGTGGCGCGGTTCTCCCTGCGGAGGGAGAGGACCTGCCGCCGGCGTTCGGCTGCCCGGACCAGGTCACGGCCCATGTGTCCGAGGAACTCGCCCGTGCCCTTCAATCGGGCCCCGGCTAACGAGCTCGTGCACGGTAGGCGGTAAGGCGTCGAGAATCGCGGCGGAGCTCGGCGTTCACATCGGTCGTGCTGATGTCAGGTCTGTGGTCTGCTGGTGGGACAGCAGTCCGGCGACGGCCTGGACGGTGTGGCTCATGTGTTCGCGGCGGCCGAGGTGGCGGGTCAGAGCACGTCAGTTCTTCAGGTGGGCGATGCCGTGCTCGACCCGGATCCGCCTCGAGGAGTGCGCCTTGCGCTGGCGCTCGTGCGTCTCCTCGTACCAGTTGGGGGCGTTCTTCTTGAACTTGCGGTGCGGTGGTGTGATCATGCGGCCGCCGGTCTGGGCGCCCAGGCCCTGGCAGCCGGCATCGGCCAGGATCTCCACCGCGGGTCCGTCGATCAGGAGCTTGTCCAGCCCTAACTGGCGGGCGTGGGTGATGTCCGCGCAGCTTGCGGGTCTGGTCGGGCTGCAGAAGAGCACCCGGCCGTCGCCGTCCGTGACGACCATGGTCTTGACCGCGTTCTGCTTGTTCTTGCCGGGGATGAACTGTCGCGGTCCTTGCATCCGGCTGCCGGCCGGCGGACCCGGATCTCGGTGCCGTCGATGATCCCAGTCTTCCCGTCGGCGCCGAGGTGGTCGATGACCTTGGCCAGGGTCCGCAGCCGCACCCCCGGGCTGACGGTGCATCCTCGCTCGGCCAGCAGGGGCTACACCTCACCGATGGCGCGGGTGATGGTGGAGCGGTTCACTCCGAACCAGCAGGCGAGCACGTCGTGCGTGACTGCGTGGCGGAGGTGCACGAGGGTGGCCAGGAGCCGGTCGACGAAGACCAGATGGTACTTCGCACCGGCACCGATAGCCCGCTTCCGTGGCCTGGGGGCAAGCCTGGCTTGGCGCCGTTCATGCCACAACGGGCCAAGATCGGCCAGGAGTTCAGCGATCACGCCGGCCGACAGGCCCGTGATCCTCCGGTCGCTGATGATCGCTGCACGAGACGCGATCCCCACCACACAACCATGATCGACGATCAGAAGCGCGATGCCTCACCGCCTACCGTGCACGAGTTCGTTAGGGAGCAGGTCGGCTTCCAGACGGCTCCCAGAGCTGGGTATGTCCTCGGTCATAGGCTGACGGGAAAGGAACGGGGTCGCGCCATGAGCTACCCGGGGCTGGAGCTTCAGGCGTTGTAGCACCGCTTGTGCTGCGGGGACTGTGATGTCGACCAGTCTCAGCGCCGGGGTGACAAAGTTCGCAGTCGCCATGGCGTCAGTGCGTAGGCGAGGAGGCCAATTACGCAGAGCGCCAGACTGATCACGAGAGCGCTGGGGTTTTCGGACGCAGGTTGGACGGTGAATTCCCACCAGGGATAGGTGCCGTTGATTCCCGGGACCCCCCAGTAGGTGAGGATGCAGAGCGCCAGTGCGGGCAGTATCCAGGACTGCCGCCACCCCAGAACGCGACCGCTGATCAGGCCGAGGCCGGTCCAACCGGGAAGGGCCACAGCCATGGTTTCAAGTACTTGGGCCTCAACCTTGATCGCGCTCACAGAGAGAAACAGGGCAGTGCTCCCGATCCACAATCCGGCCAGTCGCACTGCGCGACCTCGATGGAACCGGTGGGTCCCGGAGGCTTCTAGCTCCGCCATGGGACTGTGAAGTGACAGCAGTGGCAGTACGGCAGCGAACATGGCAAGCGTGCGCCAGCTGGGCGTAGCGGAAACCTCGTCGGTCACCGATGTCGGCAGGGGACTGGGCTGGTTGCCCAGCCATGCAACAGCCGCGCCTACAAGCAGGGAACCGAATAGGACGGTCGTCGGGCGCTGGACTCCGCACACAGGTCGGAAGCGACCACCGCGGCGGTGGCGCCGACTCCTGCCGATTGCGCGCTCGACAGGAGCCGAGGTGTCCTTAGTCACAGTACTTCTCCAGAACGGACCGGACTGTGTCGCTCACCCAGCGTTCTTGTTCTGCGGCCGACTTATCGGCGATGGCCTTCCCGGTTTCAACAGCCGTGGACTGGGACTCAGACATCCCGCTTTCGGCGTAATCAGGTTCCCCGCCACCGGCCAGACGCTTCTCCAGCCAGCGCTCGACGGCCAGCACTGACTGGTCGTTGGCCTTCAGATACTTGTCCCAACCACCTTGACGGCAAGCCACGAAGGTCTCTGCAGTGATCGCTCGGGTAACCCCATCGGCCAACGCCCACTCTGACCCACTGTCCAGGTCGAAGTCGCCGACCCACCGATCCCCCATCCTGACAAGGCCCAGTGAATAGACCTTGTCAGGCATGCTCAGCACCGGCGGCAGCCCCTCGGTTCGGGCCAGTACTCGTTCTGCCATGGCCCGGTACTTCTCTTCCTCCGGCCACAGGCAGACGGTCGTGCGACCTTTTACGCACAGTGGCTCGTCGATGCCATGCCGGGGTGCGATGGTGTCGATACCCGCAGCGACTGCTGTCGTGCTGAGCACCGTGACAGCTGCGATTCCGGGGACTGCCGCACGTAGCATCCTTGTCCGGCCGAGCGGCAGCCACAAGCAGGCGCTCAGCAGGGCGGTGGCAGCAAGGACGCGAAATAGGATCAAAAGCAGGTCGGGCTGTTCGCGTGCGGGGCCGCTCACCACGACCAAGTCCGTGTCGAACACGATGGTGACGAGCATCCAGCCGAACACACCAGCCACAGGCCCCCAGCGACTGGGCAGAAGCCGTCCGACCAGCCAGCCCCAGCCACAGGCCAGCAGAATTGCCGCAAGACCGAGGAGTACGTAGCCAACGTACTGGGTGAAACCCGGAGGCCATGACGGCGCAGTGAAGCCGAAGGCGACGGCCTGACCAGCAAAGTAGGGCACCAGAACGATGAAGACTAGCGCGAGCATCCGTGGCAGCTCTGCCCGTTGCTGAGATCGTGGCATTGCACTCAGCGGCTCGACTACCTCGGGTCGTTCACGCAGCGATGCCGTCCAGGCGGCGGCACCAGCCGAGAACATGCCGAGATACAGAGCGGGAATCTGGCCTGTGGCACCCGTGTCTCCCCACAGTCCGTGCCAGTAGCTGTCGCGGGTAAGGATCAGAGCAACGTCCAGGACGAGGAGCGCAGGCAGGGACCAGCGCAGGGGCGTGGACCGCAGGTGCAACAGAAACGTATTCACAGCTTCCGCTCCTCAGCGGGAAGAAGCTCCATGTACGCCCGTTCCAGAGGGGTCTCGCCGGGCCGGCCTTCAAGACCACGAGCAGCCATGTCCGTTACATCGCCCTCGAAGAGGATCCGGCCGCTATGAAGAACGACGACTCGGTCACAGGCGGCAGCCACGTCATCAATGAGGTGTGTGCTCAACAGAACAGTCGTGTCTCTGAGCTCAGAAAGGATCTTTCGGAACTGAAGGCGCTGCCTTGGATCGAGTCCCACGGTCGGTTCGTCCAGGATGACCAGTCCGGGTCCCCCGACGATCGCCCAGGCGATGCCAGCGCGTTGCCGCATACCGCCAGACAGTCGAGACATTCGTTCGTTGCGCCGGTCCAGAAGGTCTACTTGCCCGAGAGCCTTTTCGACCTCGTCTGCCCTGCGGTTGTCCGGAACCTCCCTCAGCCACGCCGCATATTCGACGAAGTCACGGATCCTCATCCCGGGGTCCCAGCCGAACTTCTGAGGGAGGTAGCCGATCTGGCGTCGGACTGCTCGAGCTCCTCGCTCGCTCTGGATCGACACGCCGTCAAGGGTGATCGTACCCTCTACGGGTGGCTGCACGGTGGCCAGGGTTCGCATGAGGGTTGTCTTCCCCGCACCGTTCGGACCGAGAAGGCCTGTCACACCGGGGACAAGTGTTAGGTCCAGGCTCTCCAGGACCACCTTGGACCGGTATGCTTGGCGCAATTTCGACAGCTGAACGTGCATGAGGTCCTCTTGCGGTTGAGGCATATAATCGGAGGTGGTCCTTCCGTCCGCAGCTGCAATGCGGACGGAAGGACCACTTTGTCGATCAACGCGACGTGCTTTGGGGCTTAGTCCCAGAAGGTCGTGGTACCCACGTTGACCGAGAAGGTGCAGTCTTCGCCGTCCACGACCGCGGTGCTGTAACGGTAGCGGTAGATGGTCATCGACTTGTCCGACTCGTAGCTGCAGGCCGCCGTGGTCTTGTAGTTGCCGGTCCGGGAGGCACCGGCCGACGAGTCGCAGACCTGGTCCCAGTCGGTGTTGTAGTAGCGACCCCAGCAGTTGTTGGCCTTGTTGCTGTCGGTGTAGGCCGAGGCGTTGGTCGCCGCGATCATGGTGGTGCCGGCCGCGACCAGGAGGGCTGTGGCAGCCGTCGTTGCGCGCGCCTTCAAGGCGATGTTCTTGCGCATCACTCAATCCTTTCGTTTTGGGTGTGCGGGCTGGTGGACGCAGATCATTCAATGCGAACGAGAGATCTTGAGCAACCGGCATATTCGATTCTGTGTTCATCGCTTGCCACGGCCATGTCGAACCTTCAACCCTGCGGATGATCCCCTTCCGGGGTCGCTCGCGGGATATGTGCTGGTGAGGGGCTGGTTCTTCCGGTCAGCTGTTGATCGTTTTCGTGATGCGGTATGTGACGTAAGTGTTGCGGATCTGGCTTGATTTCGTTCCATGGCCACAAAGCCTTCTTGCCCTTTTTGCTCTTGTCTAGGTGGTAATGGGTTGCGCGGAACGCGAGGGCGTATCAGTAGTAGGTAGGTGCACTTGCTACGGGTGGCCAACTTCATGTTGTCGCGGGGGGAGGCATCGGCGTCCTCGGCCTACGTGGGCAGAGGCTGTGCCCGGATGGGTCAGTGTCGGCGATCGCCAGGCGCGGTCGTGCGAGGCTCCCCCGTTCTGCTTGGCACCGGTAGGGACTGTAAATCGTTCGGTGTAACTCCCGATCATGGAGGATGCATCGATGACCAGTGAGAACGTGGCTGAGCAGGACGCTGTCGAGTCGGCAGTGGCTGTGTCGGCGAAGGTTGTGGACGACTAGCTGATCGACGAGCTGGTGAGCCGCGCCCGGGCCGAGGGCCTGCAGTTGACCGGTGAGGGCGGGCTGTTGCAGCAGCTGACCAAGCGGCTGCTGGAGTCCGCCCTGGAGGGTGAGATCACCGACCACCTCGGCTATGACAAGCACGATCCGGCGGGCAAGAACGGCGGCAACTCGTGCAACGGCACACGTTCCAAGACCGTGCTGACCGACGTGGGGCCGGTGGAGATCGTCGCGCCCCGCGACCGGGACGGCTCCTTCGAGCCGAAGATCGTCAAGAAGCGGCAGAAGCGCCTGACCGGGGTCGACGAGATGGTGATCTCGCTGGCCGCGAAGGGCCTGATCACCGGTGAGGTGCAGGCCCACCTGGTCGAGGTCTACGGCGCTGACGTCTCCCGCCAGACCATCTCCACCATCACCGACAAGGTGCTCGAGGGCATGGCCGAGTGGCAGAGCAGGCCCCTCGACACCGTCTATCCGGTCGTCTTCATCGACGCCATCCACGTGAAAATTCGCGACGGCGCGGTCGCCAACCGGCCGATCTATGTGGCCTTTGTCCAGGTACTCGTCTGAGTGCACCGCTGGGTACGAAGTTGTGTGCACCACTGCTCAGGCTACGTCGGTGTCCCGTTCGATGGCCTGGAGGCGGTTCTTGAGCCGGTAGCTGTTGCCGTTGATCGGGACGACTTCGCAGTGGTGCAGGAGGTGGTCGAGGATCGCGGTGGCCAGGACCTCGTCGCCGAAGACCTGCCCCCATTCGCCGAAGGTCTTGTTCGAGGTCAGGATGATCGAGCCCTTCTTGTAACGCTTGGAGATGACTTGGAAGACCAAGTTCGCCTCGGCTCGTTCCAGCGGCTGGTAGCCCACCTCGTCGACCACCAGGACGCTGGGCCGGAGGTAACTGGTGAGCTTGCTGATCAGCCTGCCTTGGTCCTCGGCGGCCTTGAGGTGGCGGACCATGTCGTCGAGGCTGGTGAAGTAGATCGAGTAGCCGGCCCGGCAAGCCGCGACGGCCAGGGCGACGGCGATGTGCGTCTTGCCGACCCCGGGCGGCCCGAGCAGAGCGACGTTGGCCTTGTCCTCGACGAAGGAGAGGGTGGCCAGGTCCTTGACCTTGCGCGAGTCGAGGTCGGGCTGGAAGGAGAAGTCGTAATCCTCCAGTGTCTTGTGGTGTGGCAGCTTCGACAGTCGCAGGCCGTTGCGGAAACGGCGGTCGTCGCGGACGGCGAGTTCCTCGGCCAGCACCAGGTCGAGGAAACCGAGGTAGCCCATCTTGGCCTCGTTCGCCCGTTGGACGTACTGGTTGAGGGCCTCGGCCAGGTGCGGCAGGCCGAGCTTGACTGCGGTGGTGCGGACGCGGGTGCTGGTCAGCTCGCTCAACGGTCTTCCTTGGTCGGGGCAGGTGAGGTGAAGGGACGGGTGCCGGTCAGCTCGTCATAGACCGACAGCGGGCGGCGGCCGACCTCGACGTTTGCGGCGGCAGCCCGGTTCAGCAGAGCCTGCAGCGGTCCGGTCTCCGGCCCGGTCGACTGGCTGCGGCGGGCAGCGGGCAGAGCGTCGCCGGTGGTGACGCGGCGGCCGGCGCCGGTGGGAAGTCCGTCCCAGTGCGTCTCGTCCATGATGCGGGTGCCTCGGCCAACGGCCCGCGGATGGGCGGCCAACAAGGTCTGCTCACCTGTGTCGGGGACGGTGGAGTACAGGCTGACCTGCGACTTCGTTGCCCGGATCTCGACCAGCTGGCGAGGGCGGACCTTGCGGGCGGGAACGGAGTAGAGGTTCGCGTCGAAGGCGACCAGGCAGTCCTTGCCGACATGCCGCAAATGCCGCTGAGTAACCACATACGGGGTCGCCGGCAGCGGGCGGAGAGCCATGTGGTCGCGCACGGCCCGATGTCCGATGACTTCTCCGTGAGTACCGTGGACCTTCGCCCGCCGCAGCGGGACCCAGGCGACGAAGGCGGCGTTGATCTCCTCGACGGAGGAGAAGGCCCGCCCGGCCAGGACGTGGTCGCGGACGATACTCACCTGCCGCTCGACCCGGCCCTTGCCCTGCGGACGGTAGGCGGCCAGCACGTCGATGTCGAAGTCGTAGTGCCCGGCGAAAGCGACCGCCTCCGGGTGCAGCGGAACCGCCTCGCCCGGAGCGACGTGACGGCGCACGACCGTCTTCGTGCGGTCATAGACGATGCTCATCGGCACCCCGCCGAAGTGCGCGAACGCGGCCCGGTGGCAGTCGAAGAACGTCGCCAGGTCCTGGCTGGTGGTGAAGCAGCAGAACGGGTCACGCGAGTACGACAGCGTCATGTGGAAGGAGTAGACCTTCGGGATGCCGACATGGGAGAGGAGCCTGCCCTCATCCCCCCAGTCGACCTGGGCCTGGGCGCCCGGGACGACCTCGAACCGCCGGTGCAGGCCCGCCAACTCACCCGGGCTGATGCCCAGTTCCTCCGCGATCCGGGGCCGGGCTTCCTGCAGATAAAGCTTCACCCGCTGGTAGTTGATGCTGACCCCGTACTCATGGGCCAGGCGCTCGTGGATCACCCTCCCCTTGAGCAGGATCTCGGACCTGAGCATCGCGTCGATCAGCGGCGCGACCTCGTCCACCACCCGCCGAGGCCGCTGACCTGTTGCTTCTCTCCTCGGCGGTGCGACCGATGCGGGGTCCTTCAGGTACTTGCTGACTGTCCGTCGGTTCAGCCCGGTCTCCCTCGCGATCTCCCGCAGGCTCATCGCACCGGACTCGTACAACGGACGAAACCGCCTCAACTCCAGCCAGCGATGTGGATCCAAGACCACCGTCAGCCGCCTCCCTGCCACCCCGAACCAACGGCAGCAGACTCACGGACGACACCCCGTGACCGCATCAAAAGTGGTGCACTTTCATCCGTACGAGGTGGTGCACGTTCGCTTGTACGCCGACAGCCTTGGCCGTCACCGTCGAGGGTCGGCGGGAGATCCTGGGCCTGTGGGCCGGCGACGGCGGCGAGGGCACCAAGCACTGGCTGCACATCCTCACCGAGATCAAGAACCGCGGCGTGAATGACGTCCTCATGCTGGTCTGCGACGGGCTCAAGGGCCTGCCTGAGGCGGTGGAGACCGTCTGGCCGCGGACCATCGTGCAGACCTGCGTGGTGCATCTGCTGCGGAACTTCTTCCGCTATGCCGCCCGCCAGGACTGGGACAAGATCGCCAAGCTTCTGAAGCCGGTCTACACGGCGCCGACCGAGGAGGCCGCCCTGGACCGGTTCGCCGAGTTCGCCGACGCCTGGGGCCGGAAGTATCCGGCGATCGTGAAGCTGTGGGAGAACGCCTGGGAAGAGTTCACCCCGTTCCTGCGGTTCGACACCGAGATCCGCCGCATCGTCTGCACCACCAACGCGATCGAGTCGGTCAACGCCCGCATCCGCCGGGCGGTCAAGACCCGCGGCCACTTCCCCAACGAGCAGGCCACCCTGAAGTGCGTCTACATGGCGATCCTGTCCCTCGACCCCACGGGCAAGGGACAGGCCCGCTGGACCATGCGCTGGAAGACCGCGCTGAACGCCTTCGACGTCACCTTCGACGGCCGTCTGTCGGCAGTCCGCCAGTAGGACCAACTACCCCAGTTACACCGTCCGTTTGACAGCCCCCCGGCGGGACGACGACGCTGCTGGGATCACGTGGCAGTTCCCGGCCGGTGTCATCAAGCCGGGCGGCAAGGCGGAGACCACCACCGTGCGGGAGACCTTGGACGAGACCGGTGTCCACTGCGCGGTCCGGCAGCACCTCGGGAACCGGCTCCACCCCGTGACCGGTGTGCTGTGCGAGTGCTTCCTCTGCGAGTACCTGGCCGGCGAGGCCACCAACAGCGACGCGGCCGAGAACATCGACGTCATGTGGGTCCCCAGAAACGCCGTGCCCCGCTTCATCCCCGTCGATACGATCTTCCCGCCCATCCTGGCCGTCCTGGAGGAGCAGACGTGACGAACCAGAACACGGACGAGCGCCCGGGCATCGCCGCCGCCATCGTCGTGAACGAGGGACGCGTGCTGATGGTGCGCCGCCGGGTCAGCGAGGGACAGCTCTCCTGGCAGTTCCCGGCCGGCGAGGTTGAGCCCGGCGAGGCCCGCGAGGATGCCGCCGTGCGCGAGACCCAGGAGGAGACCGGACTGACCGTGGCGGCCGTGAAGCTGCTCGGCGAGCGCGTCCACCCGAAGACCGGCCGGCTGATGTCGTACACCGCGTGCGAGGTGTTGAACGGTACGGCCCACGTCGCGGACACCGAGGAGCTGGCCGAACTGGCTTGGGTCGCCCATGGCGAGATCCCGCAGTACGTGCCGTACGGCCTCTTCGAGCCGGTACAGGACTACCTCGACGCGGTCCTGCCTGCCTGAGCAGCCTGGTGGTGCCACAGCCGTGCGTGCAGGGGAGCGAGTGGTCCTTGTCGAGGCTGGGGCGGTAGGGCTCACCGTCCGTGTCTCCGGGTACACCGGCCGCATCTCATGCTCGGCTTCACCAGCGGCGAGGATCGCCTGGTGCCGGCTGCGGCGGACGGCACGGTGCGCCTGTGGTCGCTCAGCGGGCAGTGCCGGACCGACAAGGCAAAGGTAGTCGGTTCTTTGCACTGCGCGGCCTTCGAAGCCGACACGGGAGAGGCGCCGGTCGGCAGCGCGGCGGGCGCCGTGGTCCTGGGGATCACGGACTCATGAGCGGCAAGCGAAGGACATGGACATCGTGGCGGAGAAGACCCCGCGCACTCCAGACGGGGCGACCGACCGCAGCCGCGGCCCCGCCACCGAAACCGGCGCACCGGTCATCCTGAGCAACGAACCCGGCTCGTTCGCCCGGGGTGTCCTGGCCAAACGCCACCCGGCCCTGATCCAGCAGGCGCGGGACGCCTTCCCGTACGACCGTCGGCAGCACGAGGCGCTCGACGCCCTGCTGGAAGAGATCACCAACGGCGTCGTCGCACCGCTTGGCACGCCTTTTGATCTTGAATCCAGCCAACCCGGGCCTCCTGGGGACACTGATCCCACAAGGCTAGACCGCGCCACTGACAGCCTGGGCTTCGCGAACGCGCACGTCCCCAGGCCGCGCGAGACCCGCTTCATGCAGCGCCGTCCGCGCCCCGCTGGGAGAAGCCCGGCCAAGATCGTCTCTCGGATTTCTCCCGACGAGCTACAAAACCACTCAGGGGCCTGATTCGATCTCTCGAATCAGGCCCCTGACCTGGTCTTACTCTGTCGGGGTGGCGGGATTTGAACCCACGACCTCTTCGTCCCGAACGAAGCGCGCTGCCAAGCTGCGCTACACCCCGATGTCGCCGTTGTTGTCCTGGCGACGACGTTTACTTTAGCCCACCGGCGGCCGGAGACGAAATCCGGTTTTCCGGGGGCCTCAGTCGCGGGCGGTCAGGGTGAGGAGGGTGGCCTCCGGGGGGCAGGCGAAGCGGACCGGGGTGTAGCGGTTGGTGCCGCAGCCCGCGGAGACGTGCAGGTACGCCGTGTGGCCGCCCGCGCGGTGGGTGGAGAGGCCCCTCGCACGGTCCGTGTCCAGGTCGCAGTTGGTGACCAGTGCGCCGTAGAAGGGGACGCGCAGCTGGCCGCCGTGGGTGTGGCCGGCGAGGATCAGCGGGTAGCCGTCGGCGGTGAAGGCGTCCAGGGAGCGCAGGTACGGGGCGTGGACGACGCCCACCGAGAGGTCGGCGTCCGCTTCCGGGCCGCCCGCGACCTTCTCGTACCGGTCCCGCTTGATGTGCGGGTCGTCGAGGCCCGTGAAGGCCAGCTCCAGGCCCTCCGCCTTGAGACGACCGCGCGTGTTGGTGAGGTCCAGCCAACCCGCCGCGTCGAAGGCGTCGCGGATCTCCTCCCACGGGTTGTGGACGGCGCCGACGGCCGGCGGGTTGCCGTTGAGGCCGTGGCGGCCCTGGAGCTTCTCGAAGAGGTAACGGGCGGGGTTGCGCAGCTTGGGGCCGTAGTAGTCGTTGGAGCCGAAGACGTACACGCCCGGGAAGTCGAGCAGCGGGCCCAGCGCGTCCAGCAGCTCCGGCACGCCCTCCGGGTCGGAGAGGTTGTCGCCGGTGTTCACGACGAGGTCGGGGCGCAGACCCGCCAGCGTCTGGAGCCAGCGCTGCTTCTTGCGCTGCCCGCTCACCATGTGGATGTCCGAGACCTGGAGCACCCTGAGCGGGCGCGTGCCGCGCGGCAGGACCGGGACGGTCACCCGGCGGAGCCGGAACGAGCGGGCTTCGAAACCGGCGGCGTAGGCCAGCCCGGCCGCGCCCAGTGCAGTGATGCCGAGGGGTACTCCGTATCGCGCGCGCATGGGTCCATGGTCGCAGACGGGGCGCGGGGGAGCGACGCCCGGGAAATGGACGGCGGGCGCGGGGGAGCGACGCCCGGGAAATGGACGGCGGGTGCGGTGGGGCACCTGTCATGCTGGTCCGCATGACCACGCTCAAGTCCAAGTTGCAGGAAGACCTCACGGAGGCGATCAGGGCGCGTGACGAGCTCCGCTCCTCGACCCTTCGGCTGACCCTCGCCGCCATCACGAAGGAGGAGGTCGCGGGCAAGCAGTCCCGTGAGCTCTCCGACGAGGAGGTGCAGAAGGTGATCGCCAAGGAGGCGAAGAAGCGCCGCGAGGCGGCCGAGGCGTTCGCCCAGGGCGGCCGTGCCGAGCAGGCCGAGCGGGAGCGGGCGGAGGGCGGCATCCTCGACGCGTACCTGCCGAAGCAGCTGACGGACGACGAGCTCCGCGAGATCGTGGCGCAGGCCGTCGAGGAGGCGAGGGCGGGCGGGGCCGAGGGGCCGCGCGCGATGGGCGCCGTGATGAAGATCGTGAACCCGAAGGTGGCCGGGCGGGCGGAGGGCGGCCGCGTCGCCGCCGCCGTCAAGGGGCTCCTGGCGGGTTAGCGGCGGAGGTCCCGGACACGCGAGAGGGCGTCCCCCACCGGGGACGCCCTCCGCGCGTTCGGCCTACCGGTCCCGGCCGCCCGGGCCGTTGCCGTTCCCGCCGTTGCCTCCGCCGCCCGTGTGGGCGCCACCGAGGAGGTCCGTCGGGAGGGTGATGCCGCCGACCCCGCCGGTTCCGCCACCGGTCCCGCCGGTCCCACCACCGGTTCCGCCGCCGGTTCCGCCACCGGTCCCGCCGGGCCCGCCGCCGACCCAGCCGGTCGCCCCGCCGGTCCCGCCGGTCGCACCGCCGGTCGTACCGCCCGGCTTGTCGTCGCCGCCCGGACCCGGGGGCCGCTGCGCCGGGATCTCCGGGATCGAAACCTCGTTGAAGTCCGGCGAGGGGTGGCCCTCCAGGGCGCCCGACATGGCGTCCTTCCAGATCGGGCCGGGGACCTTCCCGCCGAAGACCTTGTCGTGGTACCGCCCGCCGATGGTGATGTACTCCATCTTCACCTGCTGGGTGGGGCTGCCCACCCAGACGGCGCCCGAGAGGTTCGGCGTGTAGCCGACGAACCAGGCGTTGCGGCGGCTGTCCGTCGTACCCGTCTTGCCGGCGTTGTCACGGGACTGCAGGCCGGCCTCCTGGCCCGTGCCGGAGTCGACCACGCCGCGCAGCAGCGTGTTGATCGTGTCCGCGGTCCGCTCGGACATCGCGCGCTCGCACGTCGACCGCGGCACCCTCAGGCTGCGGCCCTCGCTGGTCTTGATCGACTCGATGGCGGTCGGCGTGCAGAACGTGCCGCGGTTGGCGAACGTCGCGTACGCGGCGGCCATGGTCAGCGGCGACATGCCCTGCGAGCCGAGGGTGAGCGCGGACGGCTTCTCGGGCAGCTTCTCGTCGTTGCCCATGACCACGCCGAGCTTGCCGGTCATCTCGACGACCGGGCACATGCCGATCTCGCCGAGCATCTGCACGAAGTACGTGTTGACCGACTTCTCCATGGCCTCCCGGAGCGCGTACGGGCCGACCTCCGACTCGTTCTCGTTCTCGACCATGTCGTCGCCCACGTTCCGCCAGGGCTTCCCGCTGCACGTCTGGACCGAGTCCGGGTACGGCATCTTGTACGGCGACGGGTAGACCTGCGTCGGCGGCTTGCCCTGCTCTATGGCGGCCGCGGCGACGAACGGCTTGAAGGTCGAGCCGGTCGGGAAGCCGAAGTTCGAGCCGCCCATGCTCCGGTTGACCGAGTAGTTGATCTGCGTCTCGTTCTTGCCGAAGCCGTACGGCTTGGACTGGCCCATCGCGAGGATCTTGCCCGTGCCGGGCTGGACCATGGTCACCGCCGCGGCGACCTTGTCGTCCTGGTAGACGTGGTCCTTGAGCGAGTCCTGGGCGGCCCGCTGCGCCTGCGGGTCGAGCGTGGTCCGGATGGTCAGGCCGCCGCGGTTCCAGACCTTGGCCCGCTCCTCGCGGGTCTTGCCGAAGACCGGGTCGGAGAGGAAGACCTCGCGGACGTAGTCGCAGAAGAAGCCGGCACCGTCGCGCGCGGTGATGCAGCCGTTCTTCGGCCGCGTGACCTTCAGGCCGATCGGCTCGGCCTTGGCCCGGTCGGCCTCGGCCTGGCTGATGTCGCCGACGACGACCATCCGCTGGAGGACGATGTTGCGGCGTTCGGTGGCCTCCTGGACGTCGTTCACGGGGTCGTACCGGCTGGGGGACTGGACGAGCCCGGCGAGCATCGCGGCCTCGCCGAGGGTCAGGTCCTTGGCGCGCTTGGAGAAGTACCGCTGCGACGCCGCCTCGATGCCGTACGCCTGCTGGCCGAAGAACGTGATGTTGAGGTAGTTCTCGAGGATCTTCTTCTTCCCGAGCTCCTTCTCGACCTGGATCGCGTACTTCAGCTCCTGGATCTTGCGGCCCAGGGTCTGCTGGGTGGCCTGCGCGAACTTGTCGCGGTCGTCGCCGGCCTCCTCGACGAAGACGTTCTTCACGTACTGCTGCGTCAGCGTCGAGGCGCCCTGGGCGACCCCGCCCTCCTGCGCGTTGCGGTTCACCGCGCGCAGGACGCCCTTGAGGTCGATGGCGCCGTGCTCGTAGAAGCGCGAGTCCTCGATCGCGACGATCGCCTTCTGCATGTACGGCGAGATCTCCTCCAGCGGGACCACCGTGCGGTCGCGGGAGTAGACCGTCGCGATCAGGCCGCCTTCGGCGTCCAGGATCTGGGTGCGCTGGCTCAGCGGTGGCCTCTTCATGTTGGCCGGGATCTCGTCGAACCCCTGGACCGTCCCCTTCGCCGCGAGACCCAGGGCTCCCGCCGCGGGCATGGCGATGCCGGCGAGGACGACTCCGGAGAGCACGCTGACACCGAGGAACTTGGCGGCCTGCTGGGTCGCGGTCAGACCCCCGCCCGAGCGGTTCTTTGGCATGGGGGAAGCCTACGTTCTGATTCGCCGGACACGCGTATATGCCTTGGCCTAAGCTGGTCACAACTGTCACAGCAGTTGCGCCGCCGGCGTGCTGCTGCGGTCAGGTCACCGTCCTCGCCCGCTCTCCCGCACGGCACCACGGCGCCGCCCCCGGCACTACGGCCCCACCCCTTCCCCGCGTTCGACGACGACGCGATACGCCGCCCGTTTTCTGGCGCGTGTACGGAAATGCCCTCATATGGCAGAGGTGGAATAGGCCGCTTCGGGCGTTTCGCCCCCTTATGCCCTTGGGTCACTCCCCTGGGTGATCTGCCGCGTACGCATAGTCCGTTCGGACCATTCAAGATTGGGCCCGAAGGGGGTGTTGCGGTGTGTCGACCTTCCGTAACGTCCTCAACTGGCAGCGGTGAATATGCCGCTGCCGCCGTGGGGGAGCCTCGATTCGGGAGAGGACGGCGCCGGCATGGGCTGGGTAGCTGACTGGAGTGCGCAGGCGGCCTGCCGCACTACCGATCCGGACGAACTGTTCGTACAAGGAGCGGCGCAGAACAGGGCCAAGGCGGTGTGCACCGGATGTCCGGTGCGGACCGAGTGCCTGGCCGACGCGCTGGACAACCGCGTCGAGTTCGGCGTGTGGGGAGGGATGACGGAACGCGAGCGGCGCGCCCTGCTGCGGCGGCGGCCGACCGTCACCTCCTGGCGGCGCCTCCTGGAGACGGCGCGTACGGAGTACGAGCGCAGCGCGGGCATCCTGCCCGTCGCGCTGAACGACGACGAGACGTACGAGACGTACGCGGCCGTCGGCTGAGCCGTCGCCGCTTCCGGTCCCGTCGCCCCTTCCGGTGCTGTCGCCGGCACGAGCCGGCCGGCCCGTCTCGGGCCCGCGCGCCACGTGCCCCGTTCCGCTCCCGAGCCCTGCCCGGGTACCCCCCCCCAGCGGAACGCGCGCCGTGGCGCGCGCAGTCGTCAGCGGTCCTGCCCGGATGCCGCCAGGTGCGTGCCGACGGCGCGCAGCGTGGCCAGGTCGTGGACGTCGGCGGCGAGGGCGGGGACCTCGGTCACCGGTACGTCCGGGTGGAGCGCGGTGAAGCGGTCACGCGTCCGCCGCTCGCGGGCGAGCACCCGCATCCGCTCCGCGTGGAGCCGCAGGAGCCCCGCCGTCAACTCGGCGTCGGCGGGGGTGAATTCGAACGCCGGTTCGGGGGCTGGGGCCTCGGGGGTGGGGGACGCCGGGCCGCCTCCACGAGTCTGCCCGCCTTCCCGGTCCACTATGCGGGCTCCGTCAAGATTTTCCGCCGCGGCGAGCGCCCCCTCGGCGGAGAGCCCGGCGGCGCCGCTGCCGTGCACCCGGTTGAGGACGAGCCCCTCCAGGGGCATGTCCTCCGCGGCCAGCCGCTCCACGAAGTACGCCGCCTCCCGCAGCGCGTCCCGCTCCGGCGCGGCCACCACCAGGAACGCCGTACCGGGCGCCTGCAGGAGCCGGTACGTCGCGTCCGCCCGCGTACGGAAGCCGCCGAACATCGTGTCCATCGCCGCCACGAACGTCTGCACGTCCCGCAGCAGCTGACCGCCCAGCAGCTTCCCCAGCGTGCCCGTCATCATCGACATGCCGACGTTCAGGAACTTCATCCCCGCCCGGCCGCCCACCTTCGCCGGCGCCATCAGCGCCCGGATGAGCCTCCCGTCCAGGAACGACCCCAGCCGCTTCGGGGCGTCCAGGAAGTCCAGCGCCGAACGGGACGGCGGCGTGTCCACGACGATCAGGTCCCACTCGTCGCGGGCCCGCAACTGGCCCAGCTTCTCCATCGCCATGTACTCCTGCGTGCCCGCGAAGCCGGCCGACAGCGACTGGTAGAAGGGGTTCGCCAGGATCGCGCGGGCCCGCTCCGGGTCCGCGTGCGCCTCGACGATCTCGTCGAACGTGCGCTTCATGTCCAGCATCATGGCGTGCAGCTCGCCACCGGCGTCCGTCGCGATGCCCGGCACCCGGCGCGGGGTGTTGTCCAGCTCCTCGATGCCCATCGACTGGGCCAGCCGGCGGGCCGGGTCGATCGTCAGGACGACCACCTTCCGGCCCCGCTCCGCCGCCCGCAGGCCCAGCGCCGCGGCCGTCGTCGTCTTGCCGACCCCGCCCGCGCCGCAGCAGACGACGATCCGGGTCGCGGGGTCGTCCAGCAGCGGATCGACCTCCAGGGCGCGCGGCGCGGCGGCCGCTTCCGTCGCCACCGGTGCCGCTTCGGCGGCCGTCATGCGTCGCTCACCCCGAGGTCCCTCCGCAGTTCCCTGGCCAGGTGGTACAGCCCGGCGAGGTCCACGCCCCCGCCGAGCAGCGGCAGCTCGTACGCGGGCACCTGGAGCTTCGCCAGGGCCTCCCGCTGCTCCCGCTCCAGCTCCGCCCGCCGCGCGTGCTCGGCGGCCTGGGCGAGGAGCGGGTCCACGAGCCGCTCCGGGCCGCTCACCCCGGCCGCCGCCAGGGCCCGGGCGACACCGGCGCGCCGGTCGCCGGCGGCGGCCCGTACCGCGTCCTCGTCGAGGAGGCGCGGGCGGACCATGTTCACGAGGACGTTGCCCACCGGGAGGCCCGCGGCACGCAGCTCGGCGACGCCGTCCGCGGTCTCCTGGACCGGCATCTCCTCCAGCAGGGTCACCAGGTGCACGGCCGTCTCCGGCGACTTGATGACCCGCATCACCGACTGCGCCTGGTTGTGGACCGGGCCCATCCGGGCCAGGCCGGCGACCTCGTCGTTGACGTTCAGGAAGCGGGTGACGCGGCCGGTCGGCGGGGCGTCCATCACGACGTGGTCGTAGACGAACCGCCCGGCCCTGTCCTTGCGCCGCACCGCCTCGCACGCCTTGCCGGTGAGGAGCACGTCCCGCACGCCCGGCGCGATGGTCGTCGCGAAGTCGATCGCGCCGAGCTTCTTCAGGGCGCGGCCCGCGGCGCCCAGCTTGTAGAACATCTGGAGGTAGTCGAGCAGCGCCCGTTCGGCGTCGATCGCGAGGGCGTACACCTCCCCGCCGCCCGGCGCCACGGCGATCTTCCGCTCCTCGTAGGGGAGCGCGTCCGTCTCGAAGAGCTGTGCGATGCCCTGTCTGCCTTCGACCTCCACGAGGAGGGTCCGTCTGCCCTCCGTCGCGAGGGCGAGCGCGAGGGCGGCGGCGACCGTCGTCTTACCGGTACCGCCCTTTCCGCTGACGACCTGGAGCCTGCTCACAGGGCGAGCGTAACCAGTGGCGCGGCGGCCCACGCAGGAGGCTGCCCCGGGGCGGCGCGCGGCAGCGGATACAGTCGGCCCATGACCAAGTGGGAATACGCGACCGTGCCCCTTCTCGTGCACGCGACCAAGCAGATTCTGGACACCTGGGGCGAGGACGGCTGGGAGCTGGTCCAGGTCGTCCCCGGACCGAACAACCCCGAGCAGCTCGTGGCGTACCTGAAGCGGGAGAAGCCGTGACCGGGCGCGTCGAGGCGGCCCTCGCGGAGCGCGGACTGACGCTTCCGCAGGTGGTGCCGCCGCTGGCCGCGTACCAGCCGGCCGTGCGGTCCGGCGCGTACGTGTACACGGCGGGTCAGCTGCCCATGGTGGACGGCAAGCTCCCGGTCACCGGCAAGGTGGGCGCGGAGGTCACGCCGGAGGAGGCCAAGGACCTGGCCCGCGTCTGCGCGCTGAACGCGCTGGCCGCGGTGAAGTCCGTGGCGGGCGACCTGGACCGCGTCGCGCGCGTCGTGAAGGTCGTCGGCTTCGTCGCCTCGGCGCCGGACTTCACGGGGCAGCCGGCCGTCCTGAACGGCGCGAGCGAGCTGCTCGGCGAGGTCCTCGGCGAGGCCGGTGTCCACGCCCGCAGCGCGGTGGGCGTGGCGGTCCTGCCGCTGGACGCCCCCGTGGAGGTCGAACTCCAGGTGGAGCTCCTCCCGGAGTCCTGACCCGGCCCGGTGGCGCGGCCGGCCGCCCCGCGGGGGACGGGCCGGCCGCACCACGCGCGTACCGGCCGCCCTCGCCCCGGGTCGGGCCGCCGCGTTGAAGGGGCCGCACCACGCGCGCGTAGGGGCGGCGCCACGCGGCACGACGCCGCCACGCGCGCGCAGGGACGGCTTCCCCCCGAAGTCGGTCGTCCGGCTTCGCACAGGACGGTGCCACGCGTGCGCAGGGGCGCCACACCACGCGCGCGTCACGGGGCGGCGTACGGTACCGGCCCGACCGCCCCGGGAGCCCTCGAACATCCGGACCGATCGGCATAGGCTCCGGCCATGCCCAATGGTCAGTGGTACCCACCGGAATGGCCCGACCGGATCCGCGCCCTCGCGGCCGGCGAGCTGACGGCCGTGGCGCCCCGGCGCGCCGCCACCGTGATGCTGCTGCGCGGGGCCGGCGCCACCACCGAGGTGCACATGCTGCGCCGCCGTGCCTCCATGGCCTTCGCGGGCGGCGCGTACGCCTACCCCGGCGGCGGCGTCGACCCGCGCGACGAGCACCCGGTGCGCTGGGCCGGGCCGGGCCCCGCCGAGTGGGCCGCGCGCCTCGGCGTCGCCACACCGGCCGAGGCGCAGGCCATCGTGTGCGCGGCGGTCCGCGAGACGTACGAGGAGGCCGGTGTCCTCCTCGCCGGCCCCACCCCCGACTCGGTCGTCGGCGACACGACGGGCGACGACTGGGAGGCCGCCCGCGCCGCCCTCGTCGCGCGCGAGCTGTCGTTCGCGGAGTTCCTCGGCGCCCGCGACCTGGTCCTCCGCTCCGACCTGCTGGGCGCCTGGGCCCGCTGGATCACCCCCGAGTTCGAGCCGCGCCGCTACGACACCTGGTTCTTCGTCGCCGCGCTCCCCGCCGGCCAGCGCACCCTGTCCCAGGCCCTCGACCCCGCCCGGGGGACCCCCGCCGCCTCCGGCGAGGCCGACCTGGCCGTGTGGATCCGCCCCGCGGACGCCGCCGCCGGCTACGACCGGGGCGAACTGCTGATGATGCCGCCCACCATCGCCACCCTGCGCTCCCTCACCGCGTACGAATCGCCGCTCGCCGCCCTGGAGGCCGCCCGCGACCAGGACCTCGCGCCCGTGCTGGCGCGGGCCCGGCTGGTCGGTGACGAGGTGGTGCTGAGCTGGCCCGGGCACGACGAGTTCACCCGGCACGTTCCCGGGGCGCCCGCCGGAGGTGCCGCATGACCGACGCGGCCGCCCTGCCCGGCCAACCCCGCGGCGCCGCGGTGTCCGGCCCCGCCACCGAGCGGGCCGTGAACGTCCTGGCGCCCAACCCGTCCGCGATGACCCTGGACGGCACCAACACCTGGATCCTCTCCGAACCGGACTCCCCGCTCGCCGTCGTGGTCGACCCGGGCCCGCTCGACGAGGGTCACCTCGCGCGCGTACGGGACACGGCCGAGCGCCTCGGCAAGCGCGTCGCCCTGACGCTGCTCACGCACGGCCACCCCGATCACGCGGAGGGCGCCGCCCGGTTCGCGGAGCTGACCGGGACGCCGGTACGGGCCCTCGACCCGGCGCTGCGGTTGGGCGACGAGGGCCTGTCCGCGGGGCAGGTCGTCACGGTCGGCGGTCTGGAGCTGCGGGTCGTGCCGACGCCGGGCCACACCGAGGACTCGCTCAGCTTCCACCTGCCGGCCGACCGCGCCGTCCTGACCGGCGACACGGTCCTCGGCCGCGGCACGACGGTCGTGGCGCACCCGGACGGGCGGCTCGGGGACTACCTGGACTCGCTGCGCCGGCTGCGCTCCCTGACCGTCGACGACGGGGTGCGCACCGTCCTGCCGGGCCACGGTCCGGTCCTGGATGACGCGCAGGGCGCCGTGGAGTTCTACCTGGCGCACCGCGCGCACCGGCTGGCGCAGGTGGAGACCGCCGTGGAGGACGGCTACACGACCCCCGCGGAGGTCGTGGCGCGCGTGTACGCGGACGTCGACCGGTCCCTGTGGCCGGCCGCCGAACTGTCGGTGCGGGCGCAGCTGGAGTACCTCTCCGGGCACGGGCTGATCTGACACCGGAGCGTGGCGAAGTCGGTACGCGTTCGCGACAGCGGGCGGGGTTCCCGGCGGGGAAGCGTGCTTTACGCTCCCTTTACGTCTGTCCGCACCGGTCGCCGCACCGGTGTCGTTCCACGGGGGGTCTTCGTGCTGGTCCTGTCCATCCTGCTGCTCATAGCCGCGGTGGTGCTGTTCTTCGTCGGGCGCGGCGAGGGCCGCACCGGCTTCCGGCTCGGCGCGCTCGGCGCGCTGCTGGCGGCCCTGTTCGCCGGTGTCGTGAGCTGCGTCCACGTCGTCGGCGCGTACGAGGTCGGCGTCCCGGTCACCTTCGGCAAGGTCGGTACGCCGATGACTCCGGGCATGAACGTCGTCTCGCCGTTCACCACCATCACCACCTTCTCCACCCGCCCCGTCGACCTGAACCTCTCCGACAAGGACGTGGTGGAGGTCCGCTCCTCCCAGGGCGGCGTGATGTACGCCGAGCTGACCGTGAAGTGGGCGGTCACGCCGTCCAAGGCGGTCGAGCTGTACCGGCTCGCCGGGAACGAGTCGGCCATCCAGCAGCGGCTGGTCTTCCCGGACAGCCGGGAGATCGTCCGCAACGTCTTCGCGCGCCACACGAGCGAGGAGGGCTACACCTCCGCCCGCGAGAAGATCAACGCCGAGATCGGTGAGCTGATCAAGGAGCGCCTGGCCCCGCGCGGCATCGACGTGACGACCGTGAACCTGCGGAACGTGAAGCCGTCCGACCAGCTCCAGGACCAGATCGACCGCAAGATCCAGCAGCAGCAGGCCACCGAGCGCGCCCAGGAGGCCGCCCGTACGGCCACGGCGGAGTCCGAGCGCCGCCGGATCGAGGCGGAGGGCATCGCCCGCGCCAACAAGATCCTCAACAACTCGCTGAGCGACAAGGTCCTGCTCAACCAGTGCATTGAGGCGTACAAGGAAGCCGCGGCGAAGAACCCGGTGTACGCGGTGCCGTGCGGCAGCGGCAGCGGTACGCCGGTGATCGTGGACGGCAAGAGGAACTGACGTCCCCTGGGCCGTGCGTACGCGAAGGGCCGCCCCGCAGTCACCGCGGGGCGGCCCTTCGCGTACGTACGGGCGCGCGGGCGCCTGGCCGCTAGCGGGAGCGCTTCGCCAGCCGCTCCACGTCCAGCAGGATCACGGCGCGCGCCTCCAGGCGCAGCCAGCCGCGGCCCGCGAAGTCGGCCAGCGCCTTGTTGACGGTCTCGCGCGACGCGCCGACGAGCTGGGCCAGCTCCTCCTGGGTGAGGTCGTGCACCACGTGGATGCCCTCCTCCGACTGCACGCCGAAGCGGCGCGACAGGTCGAGGAGCGCCCGGGCGACGCGGCCCGGCACGTCGGAGAAGACCAGGTCGGACATCTGGTCGTTGGTCTTGCGCAGGCGGCGGGCGACGGCGCGCAGCAGCGCCGAGGCCACCTCGGGGCGGGCGTTCAGCCAGGGCTGGAGGTCGCCGTGGCCCAGACCGAGCAGCTTCACCTCGGTCAACGCGGTCGCCGTGGCCGTACGCGGACCCGGGTCGAACAGGGACAGCTCACCGATCAGCTCGCCCGGACCGAGGACGGCGAGCATGTTCTCGCGGCCGTCCGGGGACGTGCGGTGGAGCTTGACCTTGCCTTCGGTGACCACGTAGAGCCGGTCGCCCGGGTCGCCTTCGTGGAAGAGCGCGTCGCCGCGGGCGAGCGTCACCTCACTCATCGAGGCGCGGAGCTCCGCGGCCTGCTCGTCATCGAGCGCCGCGAAGAGCGGGGCGCGCCGCAGAACGTCGTCCACGAGTTCTCTCCTATGTCGACCTGCTCAGGGACGTTGGTCCCCATGATGCCGGACCGCGCGGTGCTCTTCCGGGGGACGCTGCGCGACGCGGTCCCCCGGGAGGTCCGGCCCCCGCAGGTTAATTGCCGTGCGATCAGTCACACCAAGTCTGACGTACTGGTACGCGTGTCCGTGCGGCAGGGGCCCGATCGGGGCCACATCGCCCGTGCCCAGGGCGGATGTCGGTGGCGGCGCTTAGGCTGGCCGGGTGTCCAATTCGCCGGTGAGAGCGCACGTCGAGGGGGCCGGGAGAGTGTCCGGGGAGCAGAATTCCGCTGTGGGCGAACAAGCCTCGGCAGCGGCCAGGAAAAACCCGCAGAAGCGGACGAAGGCGGCAAAAAAGGCGAGCGCGCCGGAATCCCATCTCGCCCTGGTCCGCCGGGCGCGGCGGATCAACCGCGAGCTGGCCGAGGTGTACCCGTACGCCCATCCGGAGCTGGACTTCCGCAACCCCTTCGAGCTGCTCGTGGCGACCGTCCTGTCCGCCCAGACGACGGACCTGCGGGTGAACCAGACGACGCCGGCGCTCTTCGCGAGGTACCCCACCCCGGAGGACCTGGCGGCGGCCGTGCCGGAGGAGCTGGAGGAGGTCATCCGGCCGACCGGCTTCTTCCGCGCCAAGGCCAGGTCCCTGATCGGCCTCTCCACGGCCCTGCGCGACCGTTTCGGGGGCGAGGTCCCCGGCCGCCTGGAGGACCTGGTCACGCTCCCCGGAGTCGGCCGCAAGACGGCGAACGTCGTGCTGGGCAACGCCTTCGGGGTCCCCGGCATCACCGTCGACACGCACTTCGGGCGGCTGGTCCGCCGCTGGAAGTGGACGGAGGAGGAAGATCCGGAGAAGGTCGAGGCGGTGGTCTGCGGCCTCTTCCCGAAGTCCGAGTGGACGATGCTCTCGCACCGGGTGATCTTCCATGGCCGCCGCATCTGCCACGCCCGCAGGCCCGCGTGCGGCGCCTGCCCGATCGCGCCGCTCTGCCCGGCGTACGGAGAGGGAGAGACGGACCCGGAGAAGGCGAAGAAGCTGCTGAAGTACGAGATGGGCGGGTATCCGGGCCAGCGCCTGGCCCCGCCGCCGGACTACCCGGGCCGCCCGGCCGCCCCCGTGGCCACGGGCGGCGGGGACGCGGCCGGGGAGGCCGTCTGAACGGGCGGAACGATCGAGTGGCCGGTACGCGTTGGGTGAGCTGGGGGTGTCTGTGACGCGTGCGAGGGAAGACGCCGGGGGCGTCGGTGGGCTGCCGTCCGTGGACGTCAGCGCCGACGGGCTGCCCGCCTGGCTGGAGCCGGTGGCCAAGGCGGCGCACACGATCGCGCCCGAGCAGCTCAGCCTGTTCCTGCCGCCCCCGGAGGGGGGCCGCCAGGCCGCCGTGCTGATCCTCTTCGGCGAGGGCGAGCGCGGTCCCGAGCTGCTGCTGATGGAGCGGGCCGGGACCCTCCGCTCGCACGCCGGGCAGCCGTCCTTCCCCGGCGGCTCCCTCGACCCCGAGGACGGCGACCCGGCCACGCTGGGCCCGCTGCGCGCCGCGCTGCGCGAGGCCGAGGAGGAGACCGGCCTCGACCCGGCGGGCGTCCAGGTCTTCGCCGTCCTGCCGCGCCTCTACATCCCGGTGAGCGGCTTCGTCGTCACGCCCGTACTCGGCTGGTGGCGGGAGCCGAGCCCGGTCGGCGCCGTGGACCCGGCCGAGACCGCCCGGGTCTTCACGGTGCCCGTGGCCGACCTCGCGGACCCCGCCAACCGCTCCACGGCCGTCCACCCCAGCGGCCACCAGGGCCCGGCGTTCCTGGTCGAGTCCGCCCTCGTGTGGGGGTTCACCGCGGGGCTGATCGACCGCATCCTCCACTTCGCCGGGTGGGAGGAGCCGTGGGACCGGGAGAGGCGGGTCCCGCTCGACTGGCGCGCATGACAGGCTGACTGCTGGGCTCCGCGGCCGTACGGGGCCACCGGAGACGAATCTGCGAGGCTAATGACGGTGAACGTGCTGGACATCCTGCTGCTGGTCGCCGCCGTGTGGTTCGCGATCGTCGGGTACCGACAGGGGTTCGTGGTCGGCATCCTGTCGGTGATCGGTTTCCTCGGCGGCGGAGTCGTCGCCGTCTACCTGCTGCCGCTCGTGTGGGAGCCGCTCACGGGGGGCGCCGAACTCTCCACGACGGCGGCCATCGTGGCCGTCGCCGTCGTGCTGATCTTCGCGTCCGTCGGTCAGGCCCTCACCACCCACCTGGGCAACAAACTCCGCCGCCACATCACCTGGTCGCCCGCCCGCGCCCTGGACGCGACGGGCGGCGCGCTGGTCAACGTGGTGGCGATGCTCCTCGTCGCCTGGCTCATCGGCACGCTCCTCGCCAGGACGGCCGTTCCGTGGCTCGGCAAGGAGGTCCGCGCCTCCAAGGTGCTCCTCGGCGTGTCGCAGGTGATGCCCGCTCAGGCGTCCACGATGTTCGACGACTTCTGGTCGGTCCTCGCGCAGAACGGCTTCCCGCAGGTCTTCAACCCCTTCACGAACGAGCCGATCGCGGAGGTCCGCCCGCCCGACCCGGAGCTCGTCGACAGCCCGGTCGCCGCGCGCGCCCAGCAGTCCATCGTGAAGGTCGTCGGCACGGCCGGCGGCTGCGGCAAGGTCCTGGAGGGCACCGGCTTCGTCTTCGGCGAGCGCCGCGTGATGACCAACGCCCACGTGGTGGGCGGCGTCGAGGAGCCGACCGTCCAGATAGGCGGAGAGGGCAGGCTGTACGACGCGACGGTCGTCCTGTACGACTGGGAGCGCGACATCGCCGTGCTCGACGTGCCGGACCTCAAGGCCAGGCCGCTGGAGTTCACCGAGACCGACGCGCGCAGCGGTGACAGCGCCATCGTCGCCGGCTTCCCGGAGAACGGCGCGTACGACGTCCGCTCGGCGCGCGTCCGGGGCCGCATCAACGCCGAGGGCCCGGACATCTACCACCGCGGCGAGGTCCGCCGCGACGTCTACTCGCTCTACGCGACGGTCCGCCAGGGCAACTCCGGCGGACCGCTCCTCACCGCGGACGGCAAGGTGTACGGCGTGATCTTCGCGCGGTCCCTGGACGACGCGAACACGGGGTACGCGCTGACGGTCGACGAGATTCGCGAGGACATCACGCTCGGCCTGAACGCCCACCAGCAGGTCGACAGCCAGAGCTGCGCCCTCTGACGGCCCGCCCGGGGCCCGGCGCCGGCCGTGGCGTCAGGCCCCTGCGGGCGGGGGCGCGTACGCGGGTGTGCGTGTGCGGTGCGCCGGCGCGCGTGTGCAGTGCTCCGGCGTGCGTACGCGGTGAGCCGGCGCGCGCACGCGGAGCGCGGGGGTGCGTCGTACGCGCATGTGGCGCGGGTTCGGCGTGGGTCCGGTGCGGCCGTGTGCGGCGCGGTCAGTCGCGCTGGTGCCGCAGACGCGCGGAGACCCAGCGGGCCCGGCGGCGCAGGATGTGCGGGATCCCGAGGCGCGCGTCCAGCTCCGGGTCGCGCGGGGCGCCGCTCCTCTCGGGAGGCGGTGCCGCGGCCGAGCGGCGGTTGCGTGCGGCGTCAACATGGTCGTGCGTCCAGCCCATACCCCGACGTGTGCCCGGGGCCCATGGTCCGTAACCGCCCGGGGGACGACCGATCGGCCTATGCGGGAGGCATTTGGCTGATCGTAGGACAACGGCCCCCGCCGGTTCACGTACCTTCCCCCGGACACCCGCCGACTCCGCCTCAGCGGTCCGGCTCGGGGTCCTTCAGCCAGTTGACGAGCTCCGCCGAGAACGCCAACGGGTCCTCCTCGTGCGGGTAGTGGCCGAGGCCGTCGAACAGCCGCCAGCGGTAGGGCGCTTCGACGTACTGGCCGGATCCCGCCGCGCTGCGCGTCCGCATCACCGGGTCGGCGGAGCCGTGCAGGTGGAGCGTCGGCACGCGGACGGGCCGCTTCATGCGCCGGTTGAACTGGATGCCGTCCGGGCGGGCCAGCGAGCGGACCATCCACCGGTACGGCTCGATCGAGCAGTGCGCCGTCGACGGGATCGCCATCGCCCGCCGGTACACGCCGAGGGTCTCGTCGTCCGGCTCGCGCGCGCCGGACCACTCCCGGATCAGCCGCTCCACGAGCGCCGCGTCGTCCGCGACCAGCCGCCGCTCGGGCAGCCACGGGCGCTGGAAGCCCCACACGTACGAACCGGCGCGGGTCTGCGCGAAGTCGGAGAGCATCGCCGAGCGCCACCGCCGCGGGTGCGGCATCGACGAGACGGCCAGGCGCCGCACCAGCTTGGGCCGCATCACCGCGGCCGTCCACGCCAGGTAGCCGCCCAGGTCGTGGCCGACCAGCGCCGCGTCCGGCTCGCCCAGGGACCGTACGACGCCCGTGATGTCGAGCGCCAGGTTCGCCGGGTCGTAGCCGCGCGGCGTGCGGTCGCTGCCGCCCACGCCGCGCAGGTCCATCGCCACGGCCCGGAACCCCGCGTCGGCGAGCGCGGGCAGCTGGTGCCGCCAGGTCCACCAGAACTGCGGGAAGCCGTGGAGCAGCAGGACGAGCGGACCGTCGCCCATCTCCGCGATGTGGAACCGCGCCCCGTTGGCGGCCACGTCGCGGTGCGTCCACGGGCCGTCGATCCGGACGGGGCCGCCGGGGGCGCCGGTACTGCTCTCAGGGACGGTCATACGGACGAGCGTGCCACAGCCGCGGCCTTCTCCTGGACGGCGGAAGTGTCGGGACGGGGGTGCGGCTTGACGTTCTGCAGCACCGCGGCGGTCTGCTTCACGGACGCCGCGGTCTTCTGCGGGCCCTTGCCGCGCTTCGCCTTCTTCGCGAACACGGCGCCGACGAGCCCCAGCAGGGCGGCCACGACGACGTTCACGCCGAAGGACAGCAGGAAGCACACCGACAGGTGCCAGCCGGTCCACGCGTGGAAGCCGTACGCGAGCGCGAAGCTCAGCATCGGCAGCGAGAAGAGCAGCACCAGCCCGGCCGCCCCGAACCCCAGGCCGCTGACGGCGCCGCGCTTGACGTCCTGTCGCAGCTGGGACTTGGCCAGCGCGATCTCGTCGTGCACGAGCGCGGACATCTCGGCGGTCGCGGAGGCGACCAACTGACCGAGACTGGGTTCTGCACCGTTCCCGGCGATACCGGTCCTCCCGGCGGGGTCGCTCATCGTCTCGCTCCCTCTCTCCCTCTACGGTCCGACCTCAGATCATGCCGGACGGTCGCCGTTCCCGCGCGCTGCCCCCGCCTGTTCGGCCCGGCGGCGGTGTTCCGCGGCCTTCCGCTCGTAGATCTCGGCGAGGCGGCGGTGGTGCTCGGGGTCGTCGACCTCGTAGACGTCGGGGACGCCGCTCAGGTCCTCGTCGCGCTCCTCCAGCTCGACCAGGGCCCGGTACTTGCGGACGCGGAGCTTCAGCAGGACCGTGGCGATCAGGGCGGCGATCAGCGACCCGGCGAGGACGGCCGCCTTGACCTCGTCGGTCAGCCTCGCGTCGCCCTCGAACGCCAGCTCGCCGATCAGCAGGGAGACGGTGAAGCCGATGCCGGCGAGGGTGGCGACGGCGAACAGGTCCGCCCAGGCCAGGTCCTCGTTGAGCTCGGCGCGGGTGAAGCGGGCGGTCAGCCAGGTGCCGCCGAAGATGCCGATCGCCTTGCCGACCACCAGGCCGAGGACCACACCCAGCGTCTCCGGCTGGGTGAAGACGTCGCCCAGTGCGTCGCCGGACACCGCGACACCGGCCGAGAACAGGGCGAACATCGGTACGGCGAAGCCGGCCGACAGGGGGCGCACCTGGTGCTCGATGCGCTCACCGGGGGAGTGGGCCTCGCCCTCGCGGCGGGTGCAGCGCAGCATCAGGCCCATGGCGACGCCGGCGATGGTGGCGTGGACGCCGCTGTTGTACATCAGGCCCCAGACGACCACGGCGAGCGGCACGTACACGTACCAGCCCCGGACGCCCCTGCGGAGGAGGAACCAGAAGAGGAGCAACCCGACGAGGGCCCCGCCGAGCGCGACGAAGTTCAGGTCGCTGGTGAAGAACACCGCGATGATCAGGATGGCGAAGAGGTCGTCGACGACGGCCAGCGTGAGCAGGAAGGCCCGGAGCGCGGACGGCAGCGACGTGCCGATGACGGCCAGCACGGCGAGCGCGAAGGCGATGTCGGTGGCGGTCGGGACGGCCCAGCCGTCGAAGGAGCCGCCGCCGGTGGCGTTGACCACCAGGTAGACGAGGGCCGGGGCGACCATGCCGCAGAGCGCGGCGACCACGGGCAGCGCGGCGGCCTTGGGGTCGCGCAGCTCGCCCGCGACCATCTCGCGCTTGAGTTCGACGCCTGCGACGAAGAAGAAGATCGCGAGGAGACCGTCGGCGGCCCAGTGCTCGATCGAGAGGTTCAGCCCGAGCGAGGAGGGCCCCACGTGGAACTCGCGGACCGTCTCGTAGCTGTGGCTCAGTGGGGTGTTCGCCCAGACGAGGGCCGCGACGGCGGCGAGGAGCAGCAGGACGCCACCGACGGTCTCGGTGCGGAGCGCGTCCAGAACGAAGGACCGCTCGGGGAGGGGCAGGAGGCCGAGGACCCTCCGCCCGGTGGTGCTGGTTCCGGCGTTGGTGCTGCCGGTGCTGCCGGTGCTGCCGGTGCTGCCGGTGCTGTTGGGGGTGGTGCCGTTGGTGTCAGGCGTCTTGGGCGCGGCCACGGTACGGAGACCTCCGGTGGTGTCGGCGGACATGGCGAATCACATGCCGACCAGACTTCCCGGCGCCCCTTTGGATTCTTATCGCTTTATTGGTGCGACGCACACCCTACAGGGAGGGCGCGGGGGCTTGTCCGACCATCATCACTTTAAGCGCGGAAAGGGCACCCGGCGCGTCGTCGCCGGGTGCCCTCCGCCGTGGCCGTGGCCGTGGTTGTCGCTGTGGCCGTCGCTGTGATCTGGTCGTAGCTGTGGCCGTGGAGCCGGCGGTCGGTCCTCTCGACCGGCGACCGGCCGGCCGGCTGTCCAGCCGACTGGCCGGCCGACCGACCGGCTGGCCTGCCTCAGTCCTCGCTGGGAGCGGCCGGCAGCTTGGCCTGGATGAGGTCCATAACGGACGAATCGGTCAGCGTCGTGACATCACCGAGCTGCCGGTTCTCGGCGACATCCCGCAGCAGCCGCCGCATGATCTTGCCGGAGCGGGTCTTGGGCAGCTCCGCTACCGGCAGGACGCGCTTCGGCTTGGCGATCGGCCCGAGCGTGGCACCGACGTGGTTGCGCAGGTCCGCGACGAGCGCGTCGGTGTCCGCCTCGGCCTCCGCCGCCACGTTGCCGCGCAGGATCACGAACGCCACGATGGCCTGGCCGGTCGTCTCGTCGGCGGCCCCCACGACGGCGGCTTCGGCGACCTTCGGGTGCGACACGAGCGCGGACTCGACCTCCGTGGTGGAGATGTTGTGGCCCGACACGAGCATCACGTCGTCGACACGGCCGAGCAGCCAGATGTCACCGTCCTCGTCCTTCTTGGCTCCGTCGCCCGCGAAGTACTTGCCCTCGAAGCGGGACCAGTACGTGTCGATGAACCGCTGGTCGTCACCCCAGATGGTGCGCAGCATCGACGGCCACGGCTCCGTGAGGACGAGGTAGCCGCCCCCGCCGTCGGGCACCTCGTTCGCCTCGTCGTCGACGACGGTCGCCGCGATGCCGGGCAGCGGCCGCTGCGCCGAACCGGGCTTGGTCTCCGTCACGCCCGGCAGCGGCGAGATCATCATCGCGCCGGTCTCGGTCTGCCACCACGTGTCGACGATCGGGCAGCGGCCCCCGCCGATGTGCTCCCGGTACCAGACCCACGCCTCCGGGTTGATCGGCTCGCCCACCGAGCCGAGGACGCGCAGGCTCGACAGGTCGAACTTGGCGGGGATGTCGTCGCCCCACTTCATGAACGTCCGGATCGCGGTCGGCGCCGTGTAGAGGATCGTGACGCCGTACTTCTGCACGATCTCCCAGAACCGGCCCTGGTGCGGCGTGTCCGGCGTGCCCTCGTACATGACCTGCGTCGCGCCGTTGGCCAGCGGTCCGTACACGATGTACGAGTGGCCGGTGACCCAGCCGATGTCGGCGGTGCACCAGTAGACGTCGGTCTCCGGCTTCAGGTCGAAGACGGCGTGGTGCGTGTACGCCGCCTGCGTGAGGTAGCCGCCGGAGGTGTGGAGGATGCCCTTCGGCTTACCGGTGGTGCCGGAGGTGTAGAGGATGAACAGCGGGTGCTCCGCCTCGAACGCCTCGGGCGCGTGCTCGGCGCTCTGCCGGTCGACGATCTCGTGCCACCAGACGTCCCGCCCCTCGGTCCAGGCCACGTCCTGTCCGGTGCGGCGCACCACGAGCACGCGCTCGACCCCGTCGACCCGGCCCAGGGCCTCGTCGACGGCGGGCTTCAGGGCGGAGGGCTTGCCGCGCCGGTAACCGCCGTCGGCCGTGATGACCACCTTGGCGTCGGCATCCTGGATGCGGGCCGCGATGGCGTCCGCCGAGAAGCCGCCGAACACGACGGAGTGCGCCGCGCCGATCCGCGCGCACGCCAGCATGGCCACGGCCGCCTCGGGGATCATCGGCATGTAGACCGCGACCCGGTCGCCCTTGCGGACCCCGAGCTCCGTCAGCGCGTGGGCGGCCCGGCTCACCTCGTCCTTGAGCTGGGCGTACGTGATGGCCCGGCTGTCGCCCGGCTCGCCCTCGAAGTGGATGGCGACCCGGTCGCCGAGTCCCGCCTCCACATGGCGGTCCACGCAGTTGTACGCCACGTTGAGCTTGCCGTCGGCGAACCACTTGGCGAAGGGCGGGTTCGACCAGTCGAGCGTCTCGGTGGGCTCGGTGGCCCAGCTGAGACGGCGCGCCTGCTCGGCCCAGAAGCCGAGCCTGTCCGCCGCCGCCTGCTCGTACGCGGCCGCCGTCACATTGGCCTGCGCGGCCAGCTCGGCGGGCGGGGCGAACCGCCGCTCCTCCTTCAGAAGGTTGGCCAAGCTGCTCTCGTTGCTCACGACATCTCCCATTCCCAGGGCGTCCGATGTGTCCCGGTCCATAGCTCACCAGCCGGATGCCCGGGTGACAAGGGTTTCCCGAGCATTGGTTTAGACCTCTCAGGCGGATGGGTGAGGGCGGGACGCGTCGGCCGACACGTGCGGTCAAGTGGCCTCCTCCCCCTCGGCGCCGGAAGGGCGGGGAGGAGAGGGCCACCCATCACCATCACGTCCCCACCCTGCCGCCGGTTCACCCCGGGAGCCTGTCCGGTGACACCCGGTCGGTCAGGCGCGGACCTCCTCCCGACGCGCCGATCCCTCACCGACCGGTGACACCGGACGGAAGACGTCGTCGGTTCCCTCCCGCTCCAGTAGGTACGCCTGCGCCTCCCCCACGTGGAAGTACATCCCGCGCAGCTCCAGCGTCCCCTCCGCGAGCCGCCTGGCGACCGCCTCGTGCTCCTTCAGGCGTTCCAACTGCTCCACCACGTTCGTCAGGCACAGCTGCTCCACCGTGTCGGCGAGCGGTCGCCCCGCCAGCCGCGGCGACACCCTCCCCTCGCCGCGCATCCGCTCCAGGCTCGGCAGCCCGTGCCGGAGCCACCGCCGCAGCGGGGACTGCGGCGGCCGCGCGGACGGCGACGGGTCGGTGGCGAGCAGCGCCTGCATCGCGCCGCAACCGGAGTGCCCGCACACCGTGATCGACCCCACTCGCAGCACGTCCACGGCGTACTCGATCGCGGCGGCCACCGAGTCGTCGCCGCTCTCCGCCCCGGGGAGGGGTACGAGGTTGCCGATGTTCCGCACGGTGAACAGGTCGCCCGGGCCGCTCGCCGTGATCATGCCGGTCACCAGCCGGGAGTCCGCGCAGGCCAGGAAGAGCTGCGGAGGCCGCTGCCCCTCGCGGGCCGGCTCGTCCCGTACGCGCGGCGCGGTGATCCGCAGGAGCGAGCTCAACCCGCTCGCCAGTCGACTCCCCTTCACCGCGCCGCTCTCCACCGGAAGCTCTCCGCGCAGGTGATTGCGCCAGGACGCCCGGGGCCGGCAGCACGTGTGCCCCTCGGCGGCCGGATCCGCGGTGCACGTACCGGACCGGTCGGTCAGCTCCGCATGGCCGCCGTGTGCCGACTGCGATGCCTGCCAGTCGTGCAGGGTCTCGTACGCGGCGTGGTCCATGAAGGACCCGTCCAGCTCGACCACCACCCGCGCGTCCGCCGGGATCTGGTGCAGCGTCCGGCTCAGCCGGGGCACGGCCAGGAACGTCAGTTGCCCCCGCACCCGCACGTGCTCCACGCCGTCCCGCTGCTCACGGGTGATCCGCGTCCCGGTCAGCCGGTGGAGGGCCGTCCCCGTCGCCACGGCGATCCCGATGGCCACGCCCTCGAGGACCCCGAGCAGGACGACACCCGCCACGGTCGCCGCGTACACCAGCACCTCGCGGTGGTGGGTGATCTTCCGTACGTGGGTGATGTTCACCATCTGGATGCCGACCACCATCACCAGCGCGGCCAGCGCCGGCAGCGGGATCAGCTCCAGCACGGGGACGAGCAGCAGGGTCGCCAGGACCACCCAGAAGCCGTGCAACATCGTGGAGTTCCGGCTGACCGCCCCCGACGCGACGTTGGCGGAGCTGCGGACGGCGACCCCGGTGATCGGCAGCCCGCCGAGGGAGCCCGACACGATGTTCCCGATGCCCTGTCCGGCGAGCTCCCGGTCGAGCCGCGCGCGCGGAACCGGTACCGACGGCTGCTTGCGGGCCGCGACCAGCTTGTCCACGGCCACCGCCGACAGCAGTGACTCGACGCTGGCGACCAGGGTGATGGTGAGCACACCGGCGATCAGCCCCAGCACCGGCCCCTCGGGCAGCCCCGGCAGCGCGTGGCTGTGCCACGAGGGCAGGTCCACCCTCGGCAGGGCCAGTCCCGCGAGGGACGCCGTCATCGCCGCGGTGGCGACCGCGACCAGCGCGGCCGGCACCACGCGCACGGCCTTTCCCCAGCGCCCCGGAAGCCGCGGCCACATGAGCAGCACCGCGATCGTGAGGGCGCTGACCGACAGCGAGGCCGGGTGCGGGTCCGCCAACTGGAGGGGGAGCTCCAGGGCGTTGTCGACGGCCGAGCTCTGCGGCGTACCGCCGAGGACGATGTGGAGCTGGGCGAGGGCGATCGTCACGCCGATGCCGGCCAGCATCCCGTGCACGATGGCGGGCGAGACGGCGAGTGCCGAGCGTGCCACGCGCAGGGCGGACAGGGCGAGTTGGGTGAGCCCGGCCAGAGCGGTGATCGCGCAGGTGGTGCGCCATCCGTACTGCTGGATCAGCTCGGCCGTCACCACGGTCAGCCCGGCCGCCGGACCGCTGACCTGGATCGGCGCGCCGCCGAACCGGCCGACGACGATGCCGCCGACGGCCGCGGCCACGAGCCCCGCCTGGAGCGGGGCGCCGGTGGCGAGCGCGATGCCGAGGGAGAGGGGCAGGGCGATCAGGAACACCGCGATGGACGCGGACAGGTCGGAACCCGCGATCCGGAAGCTCCGGCGGGTCGGCGGAAGGCCGTGCTCTTCGGGAAGGTCGGAGCCACCGGCTGGTCGGTCGGCCGGAGGGTCGGCGTCGTTCGTGCGCGGAGTGGTGTAAGAGCTCACGGTTCCCGTCTCCTCATGGACTTGAGTGGTCGCTGGACGTCCGAGACAACGTGGGGAACAAGGCCGCGGCGGATGCGCCGACAGGCGAGGCCAACTCAGGAGATTGCCAACTCTCGGTAAACGAACAGTAATGCAGAGTAAAGAAAAAGGCATTAAATTCCGGGCGAACGGAGCAAAGTTTCACCCGGTGAGGTGATTAGTCGTTCTATACGGCTCGTCATACCGTCCGTGCCCGGCTTCCGATGCGACGTTGGCGGCGCTCGCACAGGAACCCGGCGAAACGGAAGGGTGGGCCGATGAGGGCTGTCAGGAAGAGGATCACTGTCGGCGCCGTCGCGGCGGCGCTGATCACCGGTTTGGCGGGGTGCGGTGGCTCCGACGAGCCGTCCGGGGCCGGCGCCCGGGGACCCGAGAAGGGGGCCGGACCGCCCCAGAACCGCGTTCGGCTGATCGGTGACGGCTCCACCGCCTACACCGGTGCCCAGCCGGGCCTCAGCAAGCCCACCCGCCTGGTACCGGGCCAACGACCCCCGCAGTTCGTCGTCTTCTCGTGGGACGGCGCAGGAGAGGACAGTCAGAAGCTGTTCTCCCACTTCCGCGGCGTCGGCAAGCGGTACGGCGCGACGATGACGTACTTCCTCAGCGGCGTGTACCTCCTCCCCGAGGAGAAGGCCGCCCTCTACAGCCCGCCCGGCCACGCCCCCGGCCGCTCCGACATCGGCTTCAACGACACCGAGGGCATCCGCGACACCGTGCGCGAGCTCCGTGGGGCCTGGCTGGAGGGCAACGAGATCGGGACGCACTTCAACGGGCACTTCTGCGGCCCGGAGGGGGGCGTCGGAACCTGGTCCGTCGAGGACTGGAAGAGCGAGATCGCCCAGGCCAAGTCCTTCGTGAAGAACTGGAAGACCAACTCCGGCCTGGTGAACGAGAAGCCGCTCCCCTTCGACTACGACAAGGAGCTCATCGGGGCCCGGACCCCCTGCCTCGAGGGCCGTGACAACTTCGTGCGCGCCGCGAGCGAACTGGGCTTCCGCTACGACACCAGCGGCGTCAACAACCAGGTCTGGCCCAAGAAGGACGGGTCCCTGTGGGACCTGTCCATGCATCTCGTCCCCATCCCCGGACGGGACTTCGAGACGCTGTCCATGGACTACAACTTCATGGTCAACCAGTCCGGCACCGCCAAGGGCGACCCCGCCATGCACCGGTTCTGGGGCAACCAGATGCGGGACGGCCTGATCCAGGCGTTCAACCGCTCGTACCAGGGCAACCGCGCGCCCCTGATCATCGGGAACCACTTCGAGTCCTGGAACGGCGGCACGTACATGCGCGCCATTGAGGAAACGATTGCTCACGTCTGCGTGAAGCCCGAGGTCCGCTGCGTGTCGTTCCGTCAGCTCGCCGACTGGCTGGACGTTCAGGACCCGACCGTCCTCGCCAAGCTGCGGACGCTGAAGGTGGGACAGGCGCCGGCCGAGGGCTGGGGCCGCTTCCTCGCCGCCCCGCCGGCGAAGGCCTCGCCGTCGCCCGGCGGCGGGACCGCGGGACAGGCGGCCGCCCGCGTGACGGCGCCGTCCGGTACGCGCCGGGACGGCTAGACCGGCAGCCGCGTCACCGCTTCCCCCAGCACGAAGGCGGGGTCGACCTGCGCGGCCAGGTCGGCACCCGTCTTCGCGTTGCCCCAGCTCTCGGCGTTCTTCAGGTGGAAGTGCACCATCTGGCGCGTGTACCGCTCCCAGTCACGCAGCCCGTACGTCGCGTCGACGGCGTCCCGCAGTACGCGCAGGGCCTCCCGGTTCTCCGGCTCCAGTGCCCCGAACGGGCCGGACCGCCCCTTCTCCATGGACCGCACCCAATTCGACTGCCCGACCGCCACCAGCAGGTCGTCCCCCACCTCGTCCCGCAGGAACTCCAGGTCGTCCCGGCTCTGGACCTTGTTGCCGACGACCTTCAGCGCGACCCCGAAGTCCCGTGCGTACTCGGTGTACTGGCGGTAGACCGAGACGCCCCGCCGCGTCGGTTCGGCCACCAGGAACGTCATGTCGAAGCGGGTGAACAGCCCGGACGCGAACGAGTCCGAACCGGCCGTCATGTCGACGACGACGTACTCGTCGGGACCGTCGACCAGGTGGTTGAGGAACAACTCCACCGCGCCGACCTTCGAGTGGTAGCAGGCCACCCCCAGGTCCGCCTCGGTGAACAGCCCCGTCGCCATGAGCCGGATCACGCCGCCGTCCAGCCGCAGTGGACGGGCGCACGCCTCGTACACCGGGTTGTCCTCGCGGACGCGCAGCAGCCGTGAACCCTCACCGGGCGGTGTCGTCTTGATCATCGTGTCGACGGAACTGATCCGCGGATTGCTGCCGCGCAGGTACTGCTTGATCAGCGGCAGGTGCGCGCCCATCGAGGGGAGCGCCGCCGCCTCGTCCTCACCGAGACCGAGCGCGGCCCCGAGGTGCTGGTTGATGTCGGCGTCCACCGCGACCACGGGGGCCTCGGTGCTCGCCAGGTGGCGAATGAAAAGCGAGGACAGCGTCGTCTTGCCGCTGCCGCCCTTCCCAACGAAAGCGATCTTCATGTTCACCTACCGTAGTGGTTCGATGGCGTTGTGTTGCCTTCCCTTATGAGGAACGCCACTGGGGGTGGGTCGGTGTCGCGGGTGCGCGTAGCCTCGCTACTTATGAGTACGCATGCCGCCGACCCACTGGCCGCCCTCGCCGCGCTGCCGGGTGTCCCCGACGCCGTGGACTCCGTGCGCAAGGCCGTCGACCGGGTGTACGGGCACCGCGTGATGCGGCGCCGGAGCAATGAGATCTCCTCGGAAGCCGCCCTGCGCGGTGCGCGCGCCTCGGCGGCGCTGTCCGGCGCGGACTGGGCCCTGGAGGAGGTCCGCAGGCGCAGTGACTTCGGTGCGGACGCGGAGGCGCGAACGGTCGGCGCGGCGCTGAGGCTCGGTGTCGAGGTCGGACAGTTGCTCTCCATCTGGCGACAGTCGCCCCTCCGGGTCCTGGCCAGGCTGCACCTGGTGGCGGCCGGTGACGCGGCGGAGTCCGTGGGCCGGCCGCGGCAGGCCGGTGAGGCGGTCGACGAGCCGCTGGTCGAGGCCCCCCTGCCGGACGCGGCCGAGGTGGCCGCCCGGCTGGACGGCCTCGCGGAGCTGGTCGTCGCGGGCACGTCCGCCCCGGCGCTCGTCACGGCCTCCGTGGTGCACGGTGAACTGCTGGCGCTGCGGCCCTTCACCTCGTACAGCGGTCTGGTGGCGCGGGCCGCCGAGCGCCTGGTGCTGATCGGCAGCGGCCTCGACCCCAAGGCGATCTGCCCGGCCGAGGTCGGCCACGCCGAACTGGGCCGCGCCGCGTACGTCGCCGCCTTCGACGGCTACCTGTCCGGGACGCCGGAGGGCATGGCCCGGTGGATCGCCCACTGCGGCCGGGCCGTGGAACTCGGCGTCCGGGAGTCGACGGCCGTGTGCGAGGCGCTCCAGCGCGGCGCCGCCTGAGGCGGACGGCGACGCGTCCGGCGTTTTCGGCGGGCGCCGTACCGGCCCCGGTCGAAGGCGAGTGCCGAGCTCCGACAGGGTTGCGGCGGTACCGGTTCCGGTACCGCCGCTGGCACTTCCGCCGAGTTACCATGCGTCCTCGTTATGTGCCCATCAGGCGGGGAACTCTGCCCTACGCCTGGTGCGGCTGGCCCGTAATCGACGGGTCGACGTCGCGTGGGTGCTCAGTTTCCGTGCTGTTCGGTCCGTGGGGCCTTCCTGCTCAACAGATGATCCTCTCGGATGTCCTCGGTCTCGCGGGCCGTAACTCCTTTGTACTACCGGGGCCCGTGAAGCGAAAGACTTGACCGAATATCTTTACTTTTGCCTTCAAATACGGACAAGTCTCATGGAGGGCCCGGTTTTCATCGATGCCGACTGGCGGCGCCTGCTCGCGTACCAGACGAGCCCTGCCGTGGCCGCCGCGGCGCCGATCGCCGCGGCGGCCATCAGTGCCGGCCGCGGCGGCATCCGGAACGAGGGGAACCGCTGCTTCAGTCGGACGGGACGGTTGAAGACGAGGACCGGCCACTCCCGTGCCACCGCCTCCCGGCGCAGCACCCGGTCCGGGTTCACCGCGTGCGGGTGCCCGACCGCCTCCAGCATCGGCAGGTCCGTCGCCGAGTCGCTGTACGCGTAGCACCGCGACAGGTCGTACCCCTCCGACGCGGCCAGCTCCCGCACCGCCTCGGCCTTGGTGGGGCCGTAGGCGTAGTACTCCACCTCCCCCGTGAAGCAGCCGTCGTCACCGACCACCATTCGGGTGGCGACCACGCGGTCCGCGCCCAGCATCTCGCCGATCGGCTCCACCACCTCGGCGCCGGAAGTGGAGACGATCACCACGTCCCGGCCGGCGGCGTGGTGCTCCTCGATGAGTGAGGCGGCCTCGTCGTAGATGATCGGATCGATCAGCTCGTGCAGCGTCTCGGCCACCAGCTCTCTGACCTGCTGGACGTTCCAGCCCTTGCAGAGCCTGGAGAGGTAGGCGCGCATCCGCTCCATCTGGTCGTGGTCGGCGCCGCCCGCGAGGAAGACGAACTGCGTGTACGCGGTGCGCAGCGCGTCGCGGCGGTTGATCAGGCCGCCCTGGTAGAAGGACTTGCCGAAGGTCAGCGTCGATGACTTCGCAATGACCGTCTTGTCCAGGTCGAAGAAGGCCGCCGTGCGAGGCGAGGAGTGGTTTTCCACAAGCCAGAGCATAGGTGCCCGCCATTCGGCGTACGCTGGGGCGTGTGGGTTTGCCTGAGAAGGCTCTCGGGTACACCATGGAAGTCACGGATCGTTCGCGACCGTGCTAACCCGGACCGGCTCCTCCCCCCCCCCGAGTCGGCCGGAGAGACGACCCCCGCTCTCCCCCCCGGCGGGGGTCGTCGCATGTCCAAAGGGGTTTTCGCCCGCCGGTCCCGCTTCGGCATCCCCATCTCGTCTCCTTCGCGCTTCTGTGGCACCGGCCCCGGCCCGCCACTCGTCATCACTCAGAGTAGTCGAAGTGCTGCTCTATGGAAGTCGCTGGTATGGGTGATCGAGATATTCACAAGCGGTGGGTTGTCCACAGTTTTTGAACAAGATCCACTTTATTTCCAGAACCCCGTCACTGTGTTTCCGGCCGCGAAGCCGTGACGCGGAATCGCAGATCTCCCCGTCACGCCGGTGCGGCGCGACTCGGCGCCCGTGCGCGCCGAAAGCCGCGCGACCGCCGTGTGGACGGCGCGTGCGCACGACACGCGGGACGAAGTGCGGACACGGCGCCGGACGGGCGCCGTGGACAAGCGGAAGAGGGGGGCGGAGACCATGGCGGACTCCAGGACGTGTGACCGGACGCCGGACGTAGAGGGCCGACGGGCGGAGCCACTGATCGTGACCGAGGACGTCGAACTGCTCGACGACCTGCTCAGGCTGTGCGCCGCCGCGGGCTGCCAACCCGTGGTGCACCACGGGCCACCGGACCGCAAGACCGTGTGGGACGCGGCACCGCTGGTCATCGTCGGCGACGATGCGGCGGCACGCTGCCGGGGGATGTCACGCCGATCGGGTGTGCTGCTCGTGGGCCGGGACCAGGACGACGCCGGCGTGTGGCGGCGGGCCGTGGAGATCGGAGCGGACTGCGTCCTGCGGCTCCCGGACGCGGAGAGCTGGCTCGTCGACCGGATCGCCGATGTCGTCGAGGGCGTCGGACAGCAGGCGCTGACCGTCGGTGTGCTGGGCGGTCGCGGAGGGGCGGGAGCGTCGACCCTGGCGTGCGCCCTGGCCGTCAGCGCCGCCCGCGGTGGGCACCGCGCGATGCTCGTCGACGGCGACCCGCTCGGAGGCGGACTCGACGTCCTCCTCGGAGCCGAACGGGAGGAAGGGCTGCGCTGGCCGGATTTCGCCGCTTCCAAGGGGCGGGTCGCCGGCGCGGCGCTCGAGGAGTCCCTGCCGTCGCCGCGCGGCCTGCGCGTGCTGAGCTGGGACCGGGGCGACACCGCGGTGGTCCCACCCGAAGCCATGCGGTCCGTGCTCGCGGCGGCGCGCCGACGGGGCGGTGTCGTGGTGGTCGACCTGCCGCGCCGGGTCGACGACGCCACCGTCGAGGCGCTCGCCCAGGTCGACATGGGGCTGCTCGTCGTGCCGGGAGAGTTGAGGGCGGTCGCCGCGGCGAAGCGGGTGGCGTCCATGGTGGGCATGGTCCTCGACGACCTGCGCGTGGTGGCGCGCGGCCCGTACGCCGCCGGGGTCGACGAGGCGTGGATCGCCCAGGTGCTGGGGTTGCCGCTCGCCGGGGAACTGCCCGAGGAACCGCGGCTCCGGGCGACGCTGGACGGCGGAACCCCGCCCGGCGGCAGCGCCTCCGGTCCACTGGGGCGGTTCTGCTCCGCGTTCTGGGAGCGGGTGCTCGCCCCGGAGGCCGTGTCGTGACCGTCGGACTGCTGGAGGCCGTACGGCAGCGGCTCGCCGAGAGCGGCACCGAACCGACACCGGCCGGGGTGGCGGCGGCACTACGGGCCCAGGGAAGGCTCCTGGGCGACACCCAGGTCCTGGGTACGGCGGAGGAACTGCGCTGCGAACTGGTGGGCACCGGGCCGCTGGAGCCGCTGCTCGCCGACCCCGCGGTCACCGACGTGCTGGTGTCCGCGCCGGACCGCGTGTGGGTGGACCGGGGCGACGGCCTGGAACTGTCCGGCGTCTCGTTCCCCGACGCCGAGGCCGTACGCCGGCTCGCACAGCGGCTCGCGGCGGTGGCGGGCCGGCGCCTCGACGACGCCCGCCCCTGGGTCGACGCCCGGCTGCCGGACGGTACGCGGATGCACGCGGTGCTGCCGCCGATCGCGGTCGGTTCGACGTGCCTGTCCCTGCGCGTGGTACGGCCACGCGCCTTCACCCTCACCGAACTCGTCCGTGCCGGGACGGTGCCGCCACGCGGCGACCACGTCCTGCGGGCACTCGTCGAGAACCGCGTGTCGTACCTGGTCAGCGGTGGCACGGGAACGGGGAAGACGACGCTGCTGTCCACGCTCCTCGGGCTCGTCGGGGGACGCGAGCGGATCATCCTGGCAGAGGACTCGGCGGAACTGCGTCCCGACCACCCGCACGTGGTACGGCTGGAGGCCCGCCCACCGAACCAGGAGGGTGCCGGCCGGGTGACCCTTCGCGACCTGGTGCGCCAAGCACTGCGGATGCGACCGGACCGCCTCGTCGTCGGCGAAGTGCGGGGCGCGGAGGTCGCCGACCTGCTCGCCGCCCTGAACACGGGCCACGAAGGCGGGTGCGGGACGGTGCACGCCAACACTGCGGCGGACGTCCCCGCGCGCCTGGAGGCCCTCGGAACGGCCGCGGGGCTCGACCGGGCCGCGCTACACAGCCAGTTGGCCGCCGGCCTGTCCGCCGTGGTGCACCTGGTGCGCGCGCCGGGCGGTCGGCGGCGGGTCGCGGAGGTCCATGTGCTGGAGCGGGGGGCCGACGGGCTGGTCGCCACCGTGCCCGCGCTGCGGTGGGCGCCGACCGGCTTCACCGAGGAACGGGGCTGGGAACGGCTGCGCGCCCTGATCGGGGACGCGCGATGGTGACGGGCCGGCCGGTGCACGCGGCGGCGCTGTACGCGGGCCTGGCGGCGCGGCTCGGCGCGGGACGAGGCCGGGGGCCGCGCCGCGGGAGGCTGCTGTTCGAGGCCGGTGCTGCCCGCGTCGGTCCGCCACCGGCCGGTTGGTGGCCGGGGCGGTCGGCGTCACGGCTCCGGCCGGAGTGGCTGTGCCTCGCGGCCTCGTTCGTACCGGCCCTGCTGGGAGAGTCCCTGTTGCCGCTGCTCGCGGGCGTGGCCGCCGTGCCCCTGGTCGGCGGGCGGCTGCGCGCGCGGGCCCGTGCCCGGGAGCGGGATCGGCGTGCCGACGCTGTGATCGAACTGTGCGCCGCGGTCGCGGCGGAGCTGCGCGCCGGCAGCCAGCCCGCCCAGGCGCTGCGTTTCGCCGCCCGCGCCACCGGGGCGCTGGGAGGTGAAGAGCCCGCCGTCCTGGCCGCCGCGCGGTTCGGCGGTGACGTGCCCGAGGCGCTGCGCTGCGCGGCGAGGGCCGAGGGCGCCGACGGGCTGGCCGGTCTCGGGGCGTGCTGGCAGGTCGCCGTGGACGGTGGTGCGGGACTGGCCGCCGGACTCGACCGGCTGGAGGCGGCGCTGCGCGAGCGACGGGAGCAGCGGGAGCGGCTCCGTGCCCAGTTGTCCGGCGCGTGGGCCACCGTCGTCCTCCTCGCCCTGCTGCCCGTCGCGGGCCTCGCCATGGGAGCCGCCCTCGGCGCCGATCCGCTGGGGGTCCTCTTGCACACCCCGGCCGGTCTCGCCTGCCTCGCGGTCGGCGGGGCCCTGGAAGCGGCGGGGCTGTGGTGGGCCGGGCGGATCGTCAGGGCGGGGGAGGAACCGTGACCGGGGAGACCGGAGAGGTTGTCCACCACCTGTGGACGGCGCTCGTGTTGCTCGCGGGCATCCTGTGGACGGCGTGGGCGGTGGCCCGCGCACGGCGGGTCCGTCGGACACGCGGACGGCTCGCGGCCCTGGTGGCGGCCGAGTGCCCTCGCCGCCCCCGCCCTCGGTGGGCGGGCCGCGTCGCGGCCGTGACACGCCGGTGGGCGGGTCCGGTTGCGGCGGTGACGGCCGGGTGGGTGCTGTTCGGCGGGATCGTCGGCTGCGCGGTCGGAACCGCCGGGGCGTACGCCGTATGGAAGTGGCGCCGCCGCCCCCGCCCCCCGGCCATCGATGCCGAGGCAGCGGGCCGGCTTCCGCTCGCCGCGGAACTGCTCGCGGCGTGCCTCTCGGCCGGGGCCGGGCCCCGTGAAGCGGCGGAGGCGGTCGGCCGGTCGATGGGGGGTCCCGTGGGCGAGCAGCTCATACGGACCGCGGCGGAACTGGCGCTGGGCGGTGACCCGGGAGAGGCGTGGGGGCGGTTCGGCGGCATCCCGGGTGCGCGGCCACTGGCCCGCTGCCTGGAGCGGGCGGCCACCTCAGGGGCCCCGGCGGCGGCACCGGTGTCCCGGCTGGCCGCGGGACTGCGCGCCGACCGGGCCAGGGCCGCCGCGGCCCGGGCCCAGCGGGCGCAGGTGCTGATCACCGCGCCGGTGGGGCTGTGCTTCCTGCCCGCTTTCCTCGCGGTCGGCGTCGCGCCGGTCGTGATCGGGCTGGCCGGCCGGCTGCTGTGAGGGACACCGGCCCCTGGAGCCGGTGGCAAGGACACGAGTGGTACGAGACGAGGAGGTCGCCGTGTGGCACCGGATGGCGGAATGGACGAAGCGGCGCTGGACGAAGGCCCAGACGGGCATGCGACGGGACGCCGGCATGAACACGGCCGAGTACGCGATGGGCACGATCGCCGCGTGCGGCTTCGCGGCCGTGCTGTACAAGGTCGTGACGAGCGACGTCGTGTCGTCAGGACTGCGGTCGACGATCGAGAGGGCGCTCGATGCCCCGTTCTGAGAGGCCCCGCTCTGGGACGAAGCCCCGCTCTGGGACGAGGTCCCGCTCTGGGACGAGGTCCCGGCTCCCGGTGGCGCGCGGACCGGGGCTCGGTGACGGCGGAGGCGGCCCTGGCCGTGCCCGCGCTGGTGGTGTTCACGACGGCGCTGCTCTGGGGGCTCGTCGCGGCGGCCGCGCAGATCCAGTGCGTGGACGCGGCGCGCGCCGGGGCGCGGGCGGTGGCCCGGTCGGAGCCGGAGGCGTCGGCGGTGGAAGCGGCCCGGGCGGCCGCACCGGAGGGGGCGCGGGTGGCGGTGGAACGCGTGGGCGACCTGTGGCGGGTACGGGTCGAGGCGCCCGCGCCGGGGCCCGCAGCCTGGGGACTGGCCCTCCGCGCCGAGGCGGCCGCCCTCGCGGAGGACGCGGTGGGCGACACGGCCACGCGGGACGGTCCCTGAGGCGCGGCGACCGGGGCTCCGCGAGCGTGTGGACGGCCATGGCGGCGGGCGCGCTGTGTGCCGTGTTCGCCGCCGTACTCGCCCTGGGCCAGGCTGTGGCGGCCCGGCACCGGGCGGGCGGCGCGGCCGACCTGGCGGCCCTCGCGGCGGCCGATCACGCCCTGCGGGGCGCCGGAGCCGCCTGCGACGCCGCCGTCCGGGTCGCCCGGGCGCAGCGGGCGGAGGTGGTGCGGTGCACCCTGCGGGGAGAGATCGCGGAGGTGGCGGCGCAGGCGAGGTTCGGCCCGTACGCCCCGGTGGTCAGGTCACGGGCGGGCCCTCCGGAGGCGTGGCCGGCCCCGGCGGGTCCTGCGGAGCCCCCCGGAGGAGCTCGGTGAGGAGACGCACGGCGGCGCGCTTGTGCAACGGGTCGTTGCCGTTGCCGCACTTGGGTGACTGGATGCACGACGGGCAGCCCGCGTCGCACTCGCACGACGCGATCGCCTCACGGGTCGCGTCCAGCCAGGCGCGGGCGGTGTGGAAGGCCCGCTCGGCGAACCCGGCACCGCCCGGATGGCCGTCGTAGACGAACACCGTCGGCAGCAGCGTGTCGGGGTGGAGCGGGACGGACACTCCGCCGATGTCCCAGCGGTCACAGGTGGCGAACAGCGGCAGCAGACCGATCGAGGCGTGCTCGGCGGCGTGGAGCGCCCCGCCCAACTGCTCCGGGTTCACCCGGGCCGCGTCCAGCTGGTCCTCGGTGACCGTCCACCACACCGCCCGGGTGCGCAGGGTGCGCGGCGGCAGGTCGAGCTTGGTCTCACCGAGGACCTCGCCGGTCAACAGACGGCGGCGGAGGAAGGAGACGACCTGGTTGGTGACCTCGACGGAGCCGTAGCAGAGACGGCCGCTCCCCCACGGGATCCCGGTGTCGGTCTCCAGGACGGAGATGGAGGTGGTGTCGCGGGCGGTGGTGGAGTACGGCGGGTCGGCCTGTTCGACGAGGGCGACCGACTCCTCCAGATCGAGGTGGCGCACCAGGTACGTGCGGCCCTGGTGGAGGTGGACGGCTCCCTCGTGGACGGTGGTGTGAGCGGCCGAGGCGTCCACGGTGCCGAGGAGGCGCCCCGTGCCCTCCTCGACGATCTGGACGGGGCTGCGGCCCTCGCCCCGGATGTCGGCGAGGTCGGCGGCCCGCTCGCGGCGCGTCCAGTACCAGCCGGAGGCCCGCCGCCGCAGCAGCCCCGCGGCCTCCAGCTGTGGCAGCAGCTCCGGGGCGGACGGGCCGAACAGCGCCAGGTCGTCGTCGGAGAGCGGCGACTCGGCCGCCGCCGCGCACAGGTGCGGGGCCAGGACGTAGGGGTTGTCGGGGTCCAGGACGGTGGACTCCACCGGGCGGCGGAACAGTGCCTCCGGGTGGTGGACGAGGTAGGTGTCCAGGGGGTCGTCGCGGGCGACCAGCACCGCCAGGGCGCCCTCGCCAGACCGTCCGGCGCGACCCGCCTGCTGCCACAGGGAGGCGCGGGTGCCCGGGTAGCCGGCGATGAGGACCGCGTCCAGCCCCGACACGTCGATGCCCAGTTCCAGGGCGGTGGTCGCGGCGAGGCCGAGGAGCTCGCCGGAGTGCAGCGCCCGCTCCAGGGCGCGGCGCTCCTCGGGGAGGTAGCCGCCCCGGTAGGCGGCGACCCTGCGGGCGAGGGAGCGGTCGACCTCGGCGAGCCGCTCCTGCGCGATGACCGAGATCAGCTCGGCGCCCCGCCGGGAGCGGACGAAGGCGACCGAGCGGACGCCCTGCACCGCCAGGTCGGCCAGAAGGTCGGCGGTCTCGGCCGTCGCGGTGCGCCGGACGGGGGCACCGTTCTCGCCCTCCAGTTCGGTGAGCGGTGGTTCCCACAGGGCGAAGACGAGCTCACCGCGCGGTGACGCGTCGTCGGCCACCTCGCGGACGGGCAGGCCGGTGAGGCGGCTCGCGGCGACGGCCGGTTCGGCGGCGGTGGCCGAGGCGAGGAGGAACACCGGGTCGGAGCCGTACCGGGCGCACAGGCGGCGCAGCCGCCGCAGCACCTGTGCGACATGGGAGCCGAAGACCCCCCGGTACGTGTGGCATTCGTCGATCACGACGTAGCGCAGCGCGCGCAGGAAGGAGGCCCAGCGCGGATGGGACGGGAGTATGCCCCGGTGGAGCATGTCGGGGTTGGTCAGCACGTAGTTCGCGTACTGGCGGACCCACTCGCGCTCTTCGACCGGCGTGTCCCCGTCGTACACGGCCGGGCGGATCCGATTGCCGAGCGGGGCCGAGAGGGACCGCACGGCGCGCCGCTGGTCGGCGGCCAGCGCCTTGGTGGGGGACAGGTACAACGCGGTGGTGCCCCGGCCGTTCGCCGCCTCGGAGCCGTCCAGGAGCGTCGTCAGGACGGGCGCGAGGTAGGCGAGGGACTTCCCGGACGCCGTGCCCGTGGCGATCACCACCGACTCGCCGTCCAGGGCGTGCTCGGCGGCGGTCGCCTGGTGGGTCCACGGATGGCCGACACCGGCCTGGTGAATGGCATCGATCACTTCCGGCCGGACGCGATCCGGCCAGACGGCATGGCGTCCCTCTCTCGGGGGCAGGTGCTCCGTATGAGTGATGCGCGCAGCCCGGTTCGCCCGCGCGGCGAGCCGGTCGAGGACCGTACCGGGGGAGGGGCGGGCGTCCCCGTTCTCGGGGGAACGACTGGGGCGGTGATTCCTGGCCATCGGCACCGAGTGTGTCACCGGCGTGACGGACAATGCTCCCAAGGCGTCGTGCATGGTTGCTGGTAAGTGATTGAATGCCATCGCGGCTGGCGATCCGTCCCCTGACTCCGTCGGGGAGACCCGGGGGCGACCGCTCGATAGCAAGGTGCTGGAGGATCCGTGGACCTGTCCCTGTCGACTCGCAATGTGTCCGGCCCTGGTGGCGACCGTACGGTCGTCGAGGTCGGTGGCGAGATTGATGTGTATACCGCGCCCAAGCTGCGCGAGCAGTTGGTCGAGTTGGTGAACGACGGCAGCTACCACCTGGTCGTCGACATGGAGGGCGTGGACTTCCTGGACTCGACCGGCCTCGGCGTCCTGGTCGGCGGGCTGAAGCGCGTACGTGCCCACGAGGGCTCGCTGCGCCTGGTCTGCAACCAGGAGCGCATCCTGAAGATCTTCCGGATCACGGGTCTGACCAAGGTGTTCCCGATCCACACCACGGTCGACGAGGCCGTCGCCGCCACCGACTGACCAGGGCGACGACGCCCGGCCCCGCGCGGGCCGGACGCCGCCGCGTGTCGTCCACCGCGCCCGGGCCGCCCCTGCGGCGCCCGAGCGGCGGTGACCGGCGACACCGCGGGGCCGGGCCGGTGCCCGGTGCCTCGGTGGCCGGGGTGCCGCGCCGTCCCGAAGCCCGTGAAGCCCGCGGGCTTCACGGGCCCTGCCGGGTCCCGTCCGGGCGCTCCGGCGGCCCGGTGCCCCGGCGACGGCGGACGCCCGGGAGCCCGCGGACCGGATGCCCGAAGTCGCGGCGGCTACGCGCCGTCGCAGGCCCGCGCCGGGCTCCCGCCAGGGCCCGGTGCCGGGACCGCGACACCTCGCGCCCTTCCCGGTGAGGGAACGACGCGGAGCCGGAAACGGGCCCACAAGCCCCCTGGGCGGGGCGTGAAGGCCCGCTCGCAGGGCACATGACCTGTGGGAGGGCGCCGGGACCGCGCGGCTCCAGGACGCGCCGGAGGCGATACCGCCGCTGGTGGCCCCGCGCCCCCAGCGGTGCGGACGTGCCGGACGGACCCGGGACGTCCGGTGGAACGGCAGGGGTGCCGGGCAGCCGGCCCGGACCGCTGAGACGCACGCTCGTACGCCCGAGGGGGACCGCATGGCCACCGTTGAACTCCGCTTCAGCGCCCAGCCCGAGCACGTCAGGACCGCCCGCCTGGTGGCGGCCGCCGTCGCACGCCGGGCAGGGGTCGACGACGCCGTGCTGGACGAGGTCAGGCTCGCCGTCGGCGAGGCGTGTTCCCGCGCTGTCGGACTGCACCGCAGCAACGGTGTCACCGCGCCCGTCAAGGTGCGGCTGACCGAGGAGGAGAAGGCGTTCTCCATCGAGGTCGGCGACGAGGTGCCCGGTGCCGGTGTCGCGGCAGCCGACGCGGCCGGCGTGCCCGGCTCGCGCAGCGGCGCGCCGACCGGGGGCTTCGACGACGCGGAGGGCGAGGACCAGATGGGGCTCGCGGTGATCAGCGGGCTCGTCGACGACGTCGAGGTGTCCGCGGGGGAGCACGGCGGACTCATTCGGATGAGCTGGCCCAGGCCGGGTTCCGCGGAAGTCCTCTGAAAAGCCCGCCCGCCCCGTAATCCCCGTAAAGGCCCTGCTGAACAGGGCCTTTTTTCCTTTTCCGGCATCTTCCGGAGCCGTCCCTCCGGAGCCGGTTCCGCCACCCCGTCACCGCGCCCGGGTGGATTTCGGAAACGGATCATTTGCCGTCCGGTGGGACACGGTCGATCCTGTTCTTCGGCGCCCCGCACCGATCGGGTTCCGCTCGCTACGAGCCGTCCATGTCCTGAGCCGACGTCGAGGAGGACGCATGGCGGGGCTCCTCGACCCACAGCGGTTCCAGGACCCGGTGCCGCTCGCCGCCGCGGTTCTCACCGCGGGGAACCGGATCATCGTGGTCGTGATCGCCCTCGTGGCGCTGATCGCCCTGGTCGTCGCCCAGTTGCTCGTCCGCCAGGTGCTGGCCGCCGGCGAAGGCACCGAATCCATGAAAAGGATCGCCGCCGCGATCCAGGAAGGCGCCAACGCCTATCTGGCACGGCAGTTGAGAACCGTGGCGGTGTTCGCGGCCGTCGTGTTCTTCCTCCTCATGCTGCTCCCGGCCGACGACTGGTCCCAGCGGGCGGGGCGTTCGCTGTTCTTCCTCGTCGGCGCGCTTTTCTCCGCGGTCACCGGATACACCGGCATGCGTCTCGCCGTACGGAGCAACGTGCGGGTGGCGGCGGCGGCGCGCGAGGCCGCCGCAGTGCCGGGCGAACAGGGGAGGGATCCGACGGCCGTCTCGCACCAGGCCATGAGGATCGCCTTCCGCACGGGCGGTGTGGTCGGCATGTTCACCGTCGGCCTCGGTCTGCTCGGCGTCTGCTGCGTCGTCCTCGTCTACGCGGCCGATGCGCCCAAGGTCCTGGAGGGCTTCGGTCTCGGCGCCGCCCTGATCGCCATGTTCATGCGTGTCGGCGGCGGCATCTTCACCAAGGCCGCCGACGTCGGCGCCGACCTGGTCGGCAAGGTCGAGCAGGGCATCCCCGAGGACGACCCGCGCAACGCCGCCACCATCGCCGACAACGTCGGGGACAACGTCGGCGACTGCGCCGGCATGGCCGCCGACCTCTTCGAGTCGTACGCCGTCACACTGGTCGCCGCGCTGATCCTCGGCAAGGCCGTCTTCGGCGATCTCGGCCTCGCCTTCCCCCTCATCGTCCCGGCGATCGGCGTCGTCACCGCGATGATCGGCATCTTCGCGGTCGCGCCCCGGCGCGCCGACCGCAGCGGCATGTCGGCGGTCAACCGCGGGTTCTTCCTCTCCGCGGCCGTCTCGCTGGTGCTCGTGGCGATCGCCGCGTTCGTCCACCTGCCGGCCTCGTTCGCGGAGCTGGAGGGCGTCACCGACACCGCCGTGCGGGCGCACGACGGCGATCCCCGCGTCCTGGCGTTCGTGGCCGTCGCCCTCGGCATCGTCCTCGCCGCGCTGATCCAGCAACTGACCGGGTACTTCACCGAGCCGGGCCGGCGGCCCGTGAAGGACGTCGGGAAGTCGTCACTGACCGGTCCCGCCACCGTCATCCTCGCAGGGGTCTCCCTCGGTCTGGAGTCCGCCGTCTACACGGCCCTGCTGATCGGACTGGCCGTCTACGGGGCGTTCCTGCTCGGCGGCGCCTCGATCATGCTCGCGCTGTTCGCCGTCGCGCTCGCCGGCACCGGCCTGCTCACCACCGTCGGCGTCATCGTCGCGATGGACACCTTCGGGCCCGTCTCCGACAACGCGCAGGGCATCGCCGAGATGTCCGGCGATGTCCGGGGTGCCGGCGCGCAGGTCCTCACCGACCTCGACGCGGTCGGCAACACCACCAAGGCGATCACGAAGGGCATCGCCATCGCCACGGCGGTCCTCGCGGCCTCGGCGCTGTTCGGCTCGTACCGGGAGGCCATCGCCACCGCCGTCGCCGACGTGGGCGCCAGGGCCACCGAGACGACCCTCAGCATGGACATCTCGCAGCCCAACAACCTCGTCGGCCTCGTCTTCGGCGCCGCGGTCGTCTTCCTCTTCTCGGGGCTGGCCATCAACGCGGTGTCCCGTTCGGCGGGATCGGTGGTGTACGAGGTGCGCCGCCAGTTCCGCGAGCACCCCGGGATCATGAACCGCACGGAGAAGCCGGAGTACGGGCGGGTCGTCGACATCTGCACCAAGGACGCCCTGCGCGAACTGGCGACGCCGGGCCTGCTGGCCGTGATGGCGCCCATCGCCGTCGGCTTCGCCCTCGGCGTGGGCGCGCTCGGCGCCTACCTCGCGGGCGCCATCGGCACCGGCCTCCTGATGGCGGTCTTCCTGGCGAACTCGGGCGGCGCCTGGGACAACGCCAAGAAGCTCGTCGAGGACGGCCACCACGGGGGCAAGGGCAGCGAGGCCCACGCCGCGACGGTGATCGGCGACACGGTCGGCGACCCGTTCAAGGACACCGCGGGGCCGGCGATCAACCCGCTGCTCAAGGTCATGAACCTGGTGGCGCTGCTCATCGCGCCCGCCGTCGTCCGGTTCGGCCACGGTCCCGACGCCAGCGCCGGTGTGCGGGCCGTGGTGGCGGCGGTCGCGATCGTCGTCGTCGTCGCGGCGGTGTACGCGTCCAAGCGCCGCTCGGTCGCCGGGGACGGCGAGGACACGCCCGGGCGCTTCACCGGCTCCCCGGACAAGACGGCCCCCGTACGGTGATGACTGACCGCGCCATGACATGACACCTGGTCAGGTGGGGGAGGGCGGGGTGCCGCAAGACCGCGGACACGTGGCTCCGGGCCGTCTCGGTGAGCCTTCTCTCCCTTGGTGCAAACGGTGCAAAAGCGCATGCAGTGGCCACCCGGCACGCGGTTGCCGCCCACGTGGCGTGTATGTTCCGGGGCCGAGAGCCTCGGAAGGGACCGATCCGGTGAACAAGAAGCTTGCAGCCGTGCTGTCCGGTGGTGCGGTGCTGGTACTCGCGCTGTCGGGCTGCAGCAGTGACGAAGGCGACGAAGGCAAGGTGGACGCCTGGGCGAAGACGTTCTGCGACCAGGCGAAGCCGCAGATCCAGAAGCGGGCCGACGCCCAGCAGACCATCATCTCGACGGCGGCGGACGGCAAGCCCGCCGACGTCCAGGCGGCGGACTCGAAGGCGTTCCAGGACATCGCGGACACGGACAAGGCGCTCGCCAAGGCGGTCGAGAGCGCCGGCGTCCCGCCCGTCGAGAACGGCGAGAAGCTCCAGCAGGACGCCGTCAAGGAGCTCACCGCCACCGCCACCGCCTACGAGGGGCTCAGGAAGCAGGTCGACGCCCTCGACCCCAAGGACCAGCAGAAGTTCGCCGACGGCCTGCAGGGTGTCGCGAACGGCCTGAAGCGCATCGAGAAGATGGACCAGGACGCGCTGGCCAAGCTCCAGTCCGGTGAGTTGGGCAAGGCCATGGCCAAGCAGCCCGGCTGCCAGAAGGCCCGGGCGTCCGTCGCGCCCACCTCGACCGGCGGCCCCGCGGCCGAGCCCGGCGACGCCGCGCCCGCCTCCCCGTCCGCCGCGGCCTCCGGCCGAGCGTCGGCGAAGCCCTCCGCCTCGGCGAAGCCCTCCGCGTCAGCGAGCGCCAAGTCCGAGTAGCGGTACGCGCCCCGCCCGTCCGGCCCGGTTGTCCACAGGGAAGCCGGGCCGTTCGTCATTGTCCGTGGCGCCGGTCACAATGAGCGTGTGAGTACGACCAGCCTGACCCCCAGCCTCCCGGTGCCCGACCACGCCGACCGCCTGCGCGCCGCCCTCCTCGACGCCGGCTTCACGGCGGACGGGCTCCTCGACCGGCTCGGCGCGCCCGCCTACGCCGCCCTCGCCCGCAGCGAGACGGTGCCCGCCCTGCGCGCCACCCGCGGGGACGGACCGCTGGACACCCTCGTCCGCCTGTTCCTGCTCCAGCAGCGGGTGCCGCACGCGTGGGCGCGTGCCGCCCTCCCGCTGGACGAGGCGCTCGCGGACGGCTGGGCGGTGAAGGACGGGGACGGCGTCCGGGCCACGGTCGACGTGCGCCCGTACGGCGGCCCCGACGGCGAGGACTGGTACATCGTCTCCGACCTCGGGTGCGCCGTGGGCGGCGCGAGCGGAGCCGGAGGCAGGGGCGAGGGCGTCGTCCTCGGCGTGGGCGGCGCGTCCACCACGCTCGCCGGGCTCACCGTACGGACGCCCGTCGCCTCCGCGCTGGACCTCGGCACCGGCTCCGGCATCCAGGCGCTGCACGCCACGCGGCACGCCACGCGGGTGACGGCGACGGACCTCAACCCGCGGGCGCTGGAGTTCACCCGGCTGACGCTCGCGCTGTCCGGCGCGCCGGAGGCCGACCTGCGGGCCGGGTCGCTGTTCGAGCCGGTCGCGTCGGAGACGTACGACCTGATCGTGTCGAACCCTCCGTTCGTCATCTCCCCGGGCGCCCGGCTCACCTACCGGGACGGCGGGATGGGCGGTGACGACCTGTGCCGCGCCCTCGTCCAGCAGGCCGGGGAGCGGCTCAACAAGGGGGGCCACGCGCAGTTCCTGGCCAACTGGCAGCACGTCGAGGGGGAGGACTGGAAGGACCGCGTCCGCTCGTGGGTGCCGCGCGGGTGCGACGCGTGGATCATCCAGCGGGAGGTCCAGGACGTCACCCAGTACACGGAGTTGTGGCTGCGGGACGCCGGGGACCACCGGGCCGCCCCGGAGGAGTACCGGGCGCGGTACGAGGCGTGGCTCGACGAGTTCGAGGCGCGCGCGACCAAGGCGGTCGGCTTCGGCTGGATCACGCTGCGGAAGTCCGGCACGGACGAGCCGTCCATCGTCGTCGAGGAGTGGCCGCACCCGGTGGAGCAGCCGCTGGGCGAGACCGTGAGGGCGCACTTCGCCCGTCAGGACTACCTCCGGGCGCGGGACGACGCGGCTCTGCTCGCCGACCACTTCGTGCTCGCGCCCGAGGTGGTGCAGGAGCAGGTCGGGCTGCCGGGCGCGGAGGACCCCGAGCACGTCATCCTGCGGCAGAACCGCGGGATGCGGCGGGCGACCAAGGTCGACACGGTCGGTGCCGGGTTCGCCGGCGTCTGCGACGGCACGCTCAGCGCGGGCCGCATCCTGGACGCCATCGCCCAGCTGATGGGCGAGGACCCGGTCGTGCTGCGGGACCGCACGCCGCAGGCGATCCGCCTCCTCGTGGGGGAGGGCTTCCTGGAGCCCGCGCGGCCGGACGGCCGGGGCTGACGCGGAGCCGACGCGGGACCGGCGCGGAGCCGACGCGGTGCCGGGCGGGTGAACGGCCCCGGGCCCCGCGCCGTTCACCCGTAATTCGCGCTTCCGACGCCCGGAGGTGTCAGCCTCCCCGGGGGCGCCCCGCAGCGCGGCCCAGGCTCACGGTCCCACGGGCACGCGGCCGGCCACCGCGCACGGCCCGCGGGGCCCCGGGGACTGGTACGACGAAACGGGGTACGGGCATGGAGAGCGGACCGGCCATCTTCGCCGGCACGGCGTTCACGGTCTTCGGCGCGGGACTGCTGGTGTGGACCGTGGCTCGTGTGACGCACCGTGCACCAGTGGCACACGGGGTGAGTCCGGCCACAGCCGCCGCTTTCGCCGTCGGAGCCGGAGCGGCGTTCCTGGCCCTCGGCGTGTGGTGCTTCGGCCGGATCTGACCGGCATCGCCCCGGCCGGCTCCCGCAGCCACCGCGACCGGTACCGCCACGACCGGGGGCGTACACCCGCTGAGCAGGCCGAATCGGGTCAGGGCCGGCGATCGGCAGGGCCGGGCGGAAGACCGGGACGGACCGGTGGGGAGCCGGTCGCGCGGCGTGGGGCACCCCCGGTCGGAACGTGACCCTCCGCGTCATGACGGGAGTCCGGGCGGCAGGAATGCCAGAAGTCGGGTTACCGTTCGAGTGGCCGTTGCGGGCTTTCGCCGTTTGACACGGGGGCGGGTTGTACCGTCACACTCCGCAGCGACAGCAGCGTCACAGCCGTGGCGCAGTGCCCGCAGTGCCCGCGGTGCTCCCCAGGCGGGGCCGCACCGCGCCGTACACGCACCGAGCGCCGACCGGAGAGAAGAGCGAAGAGTTGTCCCCGACACGCGAGACCGCACAGGGCGGCCGCCGACTCGTCATCGTCGAGTCCCCTGCCAAGGCGAAGACGATCAAGGGCTACCTCGGCCCCGGCTACGTCGTCGAGGCGAGCGTCGGGCACATCCGCGACCTTCCGAACGGTGCCGCGGAGGTGCCCGAGAAGTACACCGGCGAGGTGCGCCGGCTCGGCGTCGACGTCGAGCACGACTTCCAGCCGATCTACGTCGTGAACGCCGACAAAAAAGCCCAGGTCAGGAAGTTGAAGGAGCAGCTCGCCGAGTCCGACGAGCTCTACCTGGCCACCGATGAGGACCGCGAGGGCGAGGCCATCGCGTGGCACCTCCTGGAGGTCCTCAAGCCCAAGGTCCCCGTCCACCGGATGGTCTTCCACGAGATCACCAAGGACGCGATCCAGCAGGCCGTCGCCAACCCCCGCGAGCTGAACAAGCGGATGGTCGACGCCCAGGAGACCCGCCGCATCCTGGACCGGTTGTACGGCTACGAGGTCTCGCCGGTCCTGTGGAAGAAGGTCATGCCCCGGCTGTCGGCCGGCCGCGTGCAGTCCGTCGCCACCCGGCTCGTCGTCGAGCGGGAGCGCGAGCGCATCGCCTTCCGCTCCGCCGAGTACTGGGACCTCACCGGCACCTTCGGCACCGGCCGCGCCGGCGACCCCTCCGACCCGTCGGTCCTGACGGCCCGCCTCGCCTCGGTCGACGGCCGCCGCGTCGCCCAGGGCCGCGACTTCGGCGCGGACGGCCGCCTCAAGGGCGACCAGGTCCTCCACCTCGACGAGGCGAACGCCCGCGCCCTGGCCGCCGCGCTCGCCGACACGCGGTTCGCCGTCCGCGCGGTCGAGTCCAAGCCGTACCGCCGCTCCCCGTACGCGCCGTTCCGCACCACCACCCTCCAGCAGGAGGCGAGCCGCAAGCTCGGCTTCGGTGCGAAGGCCACGATGCAGGTCGCGCAGAAGCTGTACGAGAACGGCTTCATCACCTACATGCGCACGGACTCCACGACGCTGTCCGACACGGCCGTCGCCGCCGCCCGCGCGCAGGTCACGCAGTTGTACGGCGCCGACTACCTGCCGGACGCGCCGCGCACGTACGCCGGGAAGGTCAAGAACGCGCAGGAGGCGCACGAGGCGATCCGCCCCTCGGGGGACCGTTTCCGCACGCCCGCCGAGACCGGACTGACCGGCGACCAGTTCAGGTTGTACGAGCTGATCTGGAAGCGGACCGTCGCCTCCCAGATGAAGGACGCGGTCGGCAACTCCGTCACCGTCAGGATCGGCGGCCGGTCCGCGGACGGCCGCGACGCCGAGTTCAGCGCCTCCGGCAAGACGATCACCTTCCACGGCTTCATGAAGGCGTACGTGGAGGGGGCCGACGACCCGAACGCCGAGCTCGACGACCGCGAGCGCCGCCTCCCGCAGGTCGCCGAGGGCGACCCCCTGACCGCCGAGGAGGTCACGGCGGACGGCCACGCGACCAAGCCGCCGGCCCGCTACACCGAGGCGTCCCTGGTCAAGGAGCTGGAGGAGCGCGAGATCGGCCGCCCGTCGACGTACGCGTCGATCATCGGCACGATCCTGGAGCGCGGCTACGTCTTCAAGAAGGGCACGGCGCTCGTCCCGTCGTTCCTCTCCTTCGCCGTCGTCAACCTGCTGGAGAAGCACTTCGGCCGGCTCGTCGACTACGACTTCACCGCGCGGATGGAGGACGACCTCGACCGCATCGCGCGCGGCGAGGCCCAGGCCGTGCCGTGGCTGAAGCGGTTCTACTTCGGCGAGACGGTGCCCGACAGCGGCTTCGCCGCCGGGGGCGCGGGCGGCGCGGCCGACGCGGGCAACGGCGACGGCGACCACCTCGGCGGCCTGAAGGAGCTGGTCACGGACCTGGGCGCGATCGACGCCCGGGAGATCTCCTCCTTCCCCGTCGGCAACGGCATCGTGCTGCGCGTCGGCCGCTACGGCCCGTACGTCGAGCGCGGCGTGAAGGACGAGGAGGGCCACCAGCGCGCGGACGTCCCCGCCGACCTGGCGCCCGACGAGCTGTCCGTGGAGTACGCGGAGGAGCTGCTCGCCAAGCCGAGCGGCGAGTTCGAGCTGGGCACCGACCCGGCGACCGGCCACACGATCGTCGCCAAGGACGGCCGCTACGGCCCGTACGTCACGGAGATCCTGCCCGAGGGCACCCCGAAGAGCGGCAAGAACGCGGTGAAGCCGCGCACGGCCTCCCTCTTCAAGTCGATGTCCATCGACACGGTGACCCTGGAGGACGCGCTCAGGTTGATGTCGCTGCCGCGCGTCGTCGGCAAGGACTCCGAGGGCGTCGAGATCACCGCGCAGAACGGCCGCTACGGCCCGTACCTGAAGAAGGGCACGGACTCGCGTTCCCTGGAGAGCGAGGAGCAGCTCTTCACGATCACGCTGGAAGAAGCCCTCGCGATCTACGCCCAGCCGAAGGCGCGCGGCCGCGCCGCCGCCAAGCCGCCGCTGAAGGAGCTGGGCACCGACCCGGTGAGCGAGCGCCCCGTCGTCGTCAAGGACGGCCGCTTCGGCCCGTACGTGACGGATGGCGAGACGAACGCGACGCTGCGCAGCGGCGACAGCGTGGAGACGATCACGCCGGAGCGGGGCTTCGAGCTGCTCGCCGAGAAGCGGGCGAAGGCCCCGGCGAAGAAGACCGCCAAGAAGGCGGCGGCCAAGAAGACCGCCGCGAAGAAGACCACCGCCGCGAAGAAGACGACGGCGAAGACGACGACGGCGAAGAAGACCGCGGCGAAGAAGACGGCCACCAAGACCGCCACGGCCAAGAAGGCGACGGCGAAGACGACGACGGCCGCCAAGGCCGGCGCCTCCGACGAGTAGGCGCCGGGGGAGGCGGGACGGACGGTCCCACAGGCCCGCCGGCGGACCCGCCGGGCGCGCCCGTGCCCTTCCCGGGACCCCGCCCGCGCCCTCCGGGCCGGTCCGCGCCCTTCCGACCGGTCCGCGCCCGGCCCCGTACCGCGACAGCGCGGCGCGGGGCGGGGCGGCGCGCGCCGTACCGGGGGCCGGCCGCCGTGTGATCGCGCGGCCGGTCGGGGCGTATGAGTGTCGGCCTGGGCGGATAGGCTGAGGGGATGACGCGAGCCGAGCAGCCAACGGCCCTGGGCCCCACCTCAGACCCCGAAGTCTCCGACGCCGCACTCGCCGCGGACTCCCGCGAGCGCGCCGTACGGGCGCTGCTGCGCAACCCACGGCTGCGCCGGTTGTGGAGCGCGTCGCTCGTCGGCGGCGTCGCCGACGCCCTCGCCCTGCTCGTCCTGGTCCTCCTCACCGTGCGGGCGACCGTCGCGGAGGAGACGCTCGGCGGCGGGGTGCGCGGCGCGGCCTTCGCGGTCGCCGCCGTCCTCGGCGCCCGCGCGCTGTCCACGCTGCTCCTCGGTGCCGTGCTGCTCGGCCCGATGAGCGGCCTCGTCGCGTCCGACGGCCCCCTCGACCGCCGCTGGACCATGATCGCCGCGGATGGTGTGCGGGTCGCGCTGCTGGTCGCCGCCCCGCTCTGGATCGTCTGGACGCCCGACCAGGCCGTCCTCCTGCTCCTGATCACCGCCTTCCTGGCCGGTGCCGCCGAGCGGTTCTGGACGATCGCCCAGGAGAGCGCAGCCCCCGCTCTGCTGCCCGCCCCGCCCGCCGGGGGCGCCGCCGTGCGGCCCCTGCCGGACCACTTGGGCACGCTGCGCCGGCTCTCGCTGCGCACCGGGTTCGCCGCCATTCCGGCGGCGGCCGCCGCCCTGCTGGTCACGGCCCTCGCCGGCAAGCTGCTGGCGCTCGGCGTCGACTGGTTCGCGACGCACCAGGCGGCGCTCGGCTCGTACGCGGCGGCCGGGCTGTTCGCCGGGTCCCTGTCGATCCTGTACTTCCTCCAGCTTCCCGACACGCAGACGCCGCGCCCCCGCTCCCCGCTGGAGGGCCTGCGCCGGCCGTCGACGGGCGCGGGAGCGGAGAAGGGCCGCACGGGCGCCATACCGCTGCTCGTCCTCGCCTGCGCCGCCGTCGCCGGAGCGGTCGCCTCCGCCGCGGCCGTCGCCGTACTGCACGCCGCCGAGCTGGGCGGCGGCCCCGTCGCGTACGCGCTGCTCGTCCTCGCCCTGACCGGGGGGACGGGCCTGGGCGTCCGCGCCGCCCGCGCCGTCCTGCCCGCCCTGTCCCGGCGCCGGCTCCTCGCCCTCGCGACCGCCGTCACCGGGATCCTCCTGCTCGTGATGGGCCTCGTGCCCGACACGGCGACCGTCCTGTTCCTCGCGCTCGCCGCGGGCCTGTCGGCCGGCGTCGCCGCGAACGTCGGGCACACGCTGATCGACCAGGAGACGGAGGAGTTCCGCCGGCCGCGCCTGACCGAGCACCTCCAAGCCGCCGTGCGGGTCGCCATCGCGCTCGGCGCGCTCGCGGCGCCCCTGCTCGCCGCGGCCATCGGCCCGCACCGCCTCGCCGACGGGGACGGCGTCTTCGCGCACGGCGGCGCCGCCTTCACGCTGATGCTGGTCGGCGCGCTGCTGCTGCCCGTCGCCGCGCTCGTCCTCGCCAAGACCGACGACCGGTCGGGCGTACCGCTCCGCCGCGATCTGCGCGACGCGCTGCGGGGCGCCGATCCGGCGCAGGCCCCGGCCCCCACCGGATTCTTCATCGCCATCGAGGGCGGCGACGGCGCCGGGAAGTCCACGCAGGTCGCGGCGCTCGCCGAGTGGATCCGCGCGAAGGGCCACGAGGTGGTCGTCACCCGCGAGCCGGGCGCCACGCCCATCGGCAAGCGGCTCCGCTCCATCCTGCTGGACGTCTCGTCCGCCGGCCTCTCCCACCGCGCGGAGGCGCTGCTGTACGCCGCCGACCGCGCCGAGCACGTCGACTCGCTGGTCCGCCCCGCCCTGGAGCGCGGCGCCGTCGTCATCTCCGACCGGTACATCGACTCGTCCGTCGCCTACCAGGGCGCCGGCCGGGACCTGTCCCCGACGGAGATCGCCCGCATCTCCCGCTGGGCGACCGGCGGGCTCGTCCCGAACCTGACCGTGCTGCTGGACGTGCCGCCGGAGACGGCACGCGAGCGGTTCACGGAGGCGCCGGACCGGCTGGAGTCGGAGCCGGCCGAGTTCCACGCGCGCGTACGGGCCGGTTTCCTCACGCTCGCGGCCGCCGACCCCGCCCGGTACCTCGTCGTGGACGCCGGGCAGGAGCCGGAGGCCGTCACCACCGTCGTACGCCACCGGCTCGACCAGCTGCTGCCGCTGTCCGAGGCCGAGATGAAGGCCCTGGAGGAGGCGCGGAAGGCCGCCGAGGAGGAGGCCCGCCGCAAGGCCGAGGAGGAGGCCCGGCGGAAGGCCGAGGAGGAGCGCCTGGAGCGGGAGCGCCAGGAGCAGCTCGCCCGGCTGCGCGCCGAAGAGGAGGAGCGCAAGCGCCGCGAGGAGGAAGAGGCGCGGCGCCGCGAGGCCGAGCGGCAGGCCGAGGAGGCCCGCCAGCGCGCGGCCGAGGCCCGGCGGCTCGCCGAGGAGGAGCGGCGGCGGCGCGAGGCCGAGGAGAAGGCTCGCCGCGAGGAGCAGGAGCGGCTGCGCAAGCGTGCCGAGGAGGAGGCCCGGCTGCGCGCCGAGGCCGAGGAGCGGCGCCGCGAGAAGCAGCGCAAGGCCGAGGAGGCCCTGCTGCGCGCGGAGGAGGCCCGCCGCCGGGCGGCGGCCGAGGCCGAGGCGGCAGCCGCAGCCGCCGCCGCTGCCGCCGCGGCGGCCCGGCCGGCCGTCTCGCCGCACGACGTGACGGTGCCGACCCCGGTCGTACGGCCCGACGAGATCACGCAGCCCCTGCCCGCGGCCCGCATCGACCTGCGCAAGGACGACGACGAGACGCAGCGCATCAGCATGCGCAAGGACGACCCGGCCCCGGACGTCGCCGAGACGGCGGTCCTGCCGTCCGTACGGGACGAGCGGCCGGACGACCGCGTGCCGCCCGGCTTCTTCCGCGACGAGGTCCGGCCCGGTGCGGCGCCCGAGCCGCCCGGCGCCAACGAGCGGACCCGCGAGCTGCCCCAGGTCGACGAGCAGGGCAGGCCGCGGCGCGGCCGTCCCGACTGGGCGGAGGAGACCCCGCTGGACGACCTGCCGTCCCTGGCCGACGAACTGCTCGGGGGCCAGGACGACGAGGGCGACGGCCGGGGCGGACGCCGCCGCTGAGGCCCGCCGCGCCCCGCTGGGGCGCGGACGCCGCGGCCGGACGTCGCCCGTACGTGGTGGTCGGATGTCGTGGCCGGGCCGTAGCAGAGGGCGCCGTGGTGGGACACCGAGGCCGGGCCGTGGCCGAACGTCCCGCCCGTACGCGGTGGTCGGATGTCGTGGCCGTACGCCGCCGTCGGACCGCGGCGCCGCCCGTGCCGCCGGAGCGGGCGGCGTTGTCAGAGGGCTCCGTCACAATGGGTGGCGCCGGTGGAAGGGCCGCGGCGTGAGGAGAAGGTGGTGACCCGTGCCCGTATGGGATGACCTGGTGGGCCAGGAGCGCGTCCAGGCGCAGCTCGCCGCCGCCGCGCGGGACGCGGACGCCCTCGTCACCGCCGAGGCGCAGGGCGCCGCGCCGCCCGACGCGGCGAAGTCGAAGATGACGCACGCCTGGCTGTTCACCGGCCCGCCCGGCGCCGGCCGGGACACCGCCGCCCGCTGCTTCGCAGCCGCCCTCCAGTGCGTCAGCCCCGACCGGGCGCTCGGCGGGGAGCCCGGCTGCGGTTTCTGCGACGGCTGCCACACGGCCCTGATCGGCACGCACGCCGACGTGGAGGTCATCCGCACGGACCTGCTGTCCATCGGCGTCAAGGAGACCCGCGAGCTCGTCCGGCGCGCGCAGCTCTCCCCGGCCGGCGGTCGCTGGCAGGTCATCGTCCTGGAGGACGCCGACCGCCTCACGGAGGGCGCGGGGAACGTCCTGCTGAAAGCCGTCGAGGAGCCCGCGCCCCGCACGGTCTGGCTGCTGTGCGCCCCGTCCCTGGAGGACGTGCTGCCCACGATCCGCTCCCGCTGCCGCCACCTCACGCTGCGCACGCCGCCGGTGGACGCCGTCGCCGACGTGCTCGTACGGCGCGACGGCGTCGACCCGGAGACGGCCGCCGCCGCCGCGCGCGCCACCCAGGGCCACATCGACCGCGCCCGCCGCCTCGCCACCGACGAGGGTGCCCGCGCCCGCCGTGCCGCCGTCCTCAAGCTGCCCCTGCGCGTGCAGGACGTGGGCGGGTGCCTCAAGGCCGCCCAGGAGCTGATCGACGCCGCGGGGGAGGACGCCAAGCAACTCGCCGAGGAGACCGACGTCAAGGAGACCGAGGAGCTGAAGACGGCCCTTGGCGCGGCTCAGGGGGGCCGCATGCCGCGCGGTACGGCGGGCGTGATGAAGGAGCTGGAGGACAAGCAGAAGCGCCGCAGGACCCGCACGCAGCGCGACAGCCTGGACCTCGCCCTCAGCGACCTGACCGGTTTCTACCGGGACGTCCTCGCCCTCCAACTCGGCACGCGCGCGGCGATCGCCAACGAGGACGTGCACGACGCGCTCGACCGGATCGCCCGCGACAGCACGCCCGAGTCGACCCTGCGCCGCATAGAGGCCGTCCTCGCCTGCCGTGAGGCCCTCGACCGGAACGTGGCACCGCTGCTCGCCGTGGAGGCCATGACCATGGCCCTGCGCGCCGGTTAACCCGTACGGGTAGGACGCGCGCGAACACCGGGTCGCGCACCGTCACCGCGCCGCTACTCTCCGGTGAATGCACCCATGTCGTCCGCTCCGCACGTCCGTGTCCGCCGTCACGCTCGCCCTGCTCCTCGCGGTGGGCTGTGCCGGGAGCGGTGACCCCGCGGGCGCCTCGGCGCCGCGCGCCACCGCGCCCGCCGCTTCCGTCGCGTCCACCGCTCCCACCGCGTCCCTCCCGTCCGACCCGGCCGCGCTCCGCCCGTACTACGCCCAGCGGCTGAACTGGCGCGACTGCGGGGCGCCGGGCTTCCAGTGCGCCACGCTCAGGGCGCCCCTCGACTACGCGCGGCCGGGCGGCGCCCGGGTCGAGCTCGCCGTCGCCCGCGTCAGGGCCACCGGCCCCGGCGAGCGCCTCGGCTCCCTGCTGGTCAACCCGGGCGGCCCCGGCGGCTCGGCCATCGGCTACCTCCAGGGGTACGCCGGGCTCGCCTACCCCGCCCCCGTCCGCGCCCGGTACGACATGGTCGCCCTCGACCCGCGCGGCGTGGCCCGCAGCGAGCCGGTCCGGTGCCTCGACGGGCCGGCCATGGACGCGTACACGCAGGTCGACCAGACCCCGGACGACCAGCGGGAGACCGGCCTGCTCGCCACGTCCTTCAAGGGGTTCGCCTCGGCCTGCGCGAAGAGGTCCGGGCGGATCCTGCCGCACGTGTCCACCGTCGAGGCGGCCCGCGACATGGACGTCCTGCGCGCCGCGCTCGGCGACGAGAAGCTCAGCTACGTCGGCGCGTCGTACGGGACGTTCCTCGGCGCCACGTACGCCGAGCTGTTCCCCTCCCGCACCGGCCGCCTCGTCCTCGACGGCGCCATGGACCCGTCCCTCACCGCCGAGCAGCTGAACCTCGACCAGGCGACCGGTTTCGACACGGCGTTCCGCGCCTTCGCCGCCGACTGCCTGACCCACCCTGACTGCCCCCTCGGCACCGCGTCGGTACGGGACGCCACCGCCCGGATGAGGACGTTCCTCGCCGGACTGGACCGCGAGCCGGCCCCCACCGGCCAGGACCGGACCCTCGGCGAAGCCCTCGCCACGATCGGTGTGATCACCGCCATGTACGACGAGGCCGCCTGGCCCCGGCTCCGCACGGCCCTCACGCGCGCGATGGACGGCGAGGGCTCCGGCCTCCTCGCCCTCGCCGACAGCTACTACGAGCGCGACGGCGACGGCGGCTACTCCAACCTCATGTCCGCCAACGCCGCCGTGAACTGCCTGGACCAACCGCCCGCCTTCACCACCCCCGCCGCGGTCGCCGCCGCCGTACCGTCCTTCGAGAAGGCGTCCCCCGTCTTCGGCCGCAGCCTGGCCTGGGCGTCCCTGGCCTGCGCGTACTGGCCGGTGAAGGCCACCGGCACCCCGCACCGCATCACCGCCGCGGGCGCGCCCCCGATCGTCGTCGTCGGCACGACCCGCGACCCGGCCACCCCCTACAAGTGGGCCCGCTCCCTCGCCGCCCAGCTCTCCTCCGGCACCCTCCTCACCTACGACGGCGACGGCCACACCGCGTACGGCCGCGGCAACGACTGCGTCGACACCGCGATCAACACCTTCCTCCTGGAAGGCACACCCCCGCCCCCGGCCAAGCGCTGCCGCCGGCCGTAGGCCCCCGGAAAAGGGCGTGCATGAGCACCCCCTCCACCTGTGTAGACTTGTCCTCGCTGCTGCACCCCCCAGGGGAGCGCGCGGTGTGCCGCCTTAGCTCAGTTGGCCAGAGCAACGCACTCGTAATGCGTAGGTCTCGGGTTCGAATCCCGAAGGCGGCTCAGTCGAAAGCCCAGGTCAGTCTTTGCTGACCTGGGCTTTCTCGTTCAGATCACGCGGCGTCGCCGTCGTGCGCGCTCGGCGCGCCTGTCCCCGGTCTCAGTTCTGGTCTCAGACGATCCCTTCTGCGGCGGCAGGAAGGCGTCCCCGACCCGCCGCATCGCGTCCTTCGACAGAGCCGACCTGCCCTTGACGTAACGCCGAGTCTGGCTGATCTGCGTGTGCCGGAGAATCTCCATGATGGTGGGCATGTCCACCCCCAGCTCGTTCAGGATCGTGCCGGCGGTGTGGCGGCTCCCGTCGTACAGGCGACGGTCACTGATCCCGGCCTCCTCCAGCAGTTCCTTGAACTCCTCCCAGTCGGCCCGCGGGTCCAGCGGCCGGCCGTCCGGCCGGGCGAAGACCACGTCGTGCTCCTGCCACAGCTCACCCGCGGCGGCCCGGGCGTCCTCCTGCTGCTGCCGGTGCTCGCGCAGGAACGGAACGAACGGCGGCGGGATCGGCACCGGGTTCCGACTCTTCTTCGTCTTCGGGCGGGTGAACACCAACCCGCCGCCCCGGCGCTCCGGACACGCGCTGGCGTGCCGCACGCAGTCCGCCGGGCACGGCTCGGGGCATCCCCGCTTGTAGCCCCGGTGGGTGGCGCACCGCGGCGGACACGGTTCGAACCGGTGCAGGCGGGCACCGCAGGCGCGCGGGTCGACGCAGCCGTGGCGCCAGGTGAGCCGCTGGAGCTGCCAGCGCGGGTGGAACAGCTCGTTGTCCAGGTCGACGTACTTCCACCGCAGCCCCAGCGTCTCCCCCTGCCGGAAGCCCATGCCGACGCCGACCAGCCACCGCATGAAGGTGGGACGCTTCCCCGCCGCTAGCAGGAACGCCTTGGCCTCCTCCATCGTGAAGGGGTTCGCCTCGGTCTCGTCGACGGTCGGCGGGTCCACGAGCGTGGCGACGTTCTCCACGATGATCCGGCGACGGTGTGCGATCTTCAGGGCACGCGACAGGATGCGGTGCACCTTCAGGATGTGGGACGGGGCGTGTCCCTCGGCCAGCATGTCGGCGTACAGCCGCTCCAAGTGCTCCGGGGCCAGCTTGTCGAGCCGGTGCTGGCCAAGACCCGGGATGATGTCGTTGCGCGTCTTGGACCAGTAGTCGTCCAGCGAACGCGGCTTGAGCTTCAGGCTCGCGATCGTGTCGAGGTATGTCGTCATCCACGCCTCCACGGTCGGCTTCCTGCCGGCCACGGGCGCGCGCCCCTCGTCGCGCTGCTTCTCCAGCTCCTTCACCTTGCGCTTGACTTCGGCCTCGGTCTTGGCGCGGCGGTGGCGGCGGTCCGGGCTTCCGTCGTTCTTGACGCCCATCGTGACGCGGCCGTGCCACCAGCCGTCCGCGCCTAGGTAGATGGTCGACTCCATGTTGGCCTTGCGGGGGCTCATGCACTCCTCCAGAAGGAAGCGGCCCCAGGATGCCTGGGGCCGCTTCGGCTGTGCTGTGACGTCAGGCGGCGGCGGGCATCAGCCCGGCCACGTACCGCTCCAGGTCCGAACGCCGGATGCGGCGGCAGCGGCCCACCTTCACGTAGACCAGGACGCCGGCCGCCATCAGCTCGTACACGGTGGACCTGCCGAGGCCGAGGGCCTTGGCGGCCTCCTCGGGCTTGTACAGAAGAGGCTCGACGGGGTGCGTCGGGGTGCTCATCAGAACTTGCCTCCTACCGAGTGGACGTGAGGGCTTCCGCCCTCCCTCCGTCAGATCCGCAACGTCCGCCACGCCGCCACATCGCAGGTCAGGGCCTTGATCGTGTGGCGGATAGCGGTTTTGTGGCGGATGGGTGCCGCCACACCGGGATGGTGTGGCGGCACGGGGCTGGGCCGGTTCGGTCAGCCGGTGGTGGTGAGCTGTGTGGCGGTTTCCGCGGGCGTGTGGCGGATGGGTGTGGCGGTTGCCGCCACGGATTCACCCCCGCTGACCTGCGGTGTGGCGGACGTTGCGGATGTTGCGGATTCTGTGGGGGGCGGGGGGCAGTACCGCGTCCAGGCGTCGATCAGGTCCTCGGCGTAGTAGCCCTTCGGGGTGCCAGAGGGGGTGCGGATGCCGCGGGGCTTGATGGGCTTGTTGGCCGGGGTGACGTACTGGGCCAGCAGCCGCGCGAGGATGCGGGAGTTGATCGGCCTGTCGTCCAGGTCGGCCCAGGGGGCGTCGTCCATGGCGAGGAGACATTCGAGGATGACGGCGGTGGGCATCCGGTCGGCGCCGCAGAACACCTTGTCGCGCAGGTCGGTCAGCAGCCGAACGCCGAGGGAGGCTTCGTCGTTGTCGTGGGCGGCGTGGACCAGCTCCAGGCACGCGGCCCGCGCCCGCGCCGGCCAGCGGCCCCCGGCCGCGTCCGCGACGGCCAGGAGCGGTTCCCACACGTCGGCGGGCCGGTCGGTGACCCCTTCGGGCATCTCGGGCCAGGCGTTGGCGACCTGGTCGCGGACGGTGTCGGCCCACGCGGCGAGCTGATCCCGGAGGGCGTGGCCCTGCTTCTCGTGGATGCGCTGCCGGTAGGGCTCGACCTTCTCGTTCGGCGCCCGCTTGCGCATGCGGATGATGACCGAGCGGGTCAGGACGGTGTCGGGCAGGGACCCGAGCCCGGCCATGGCGACCGCGCAGTAGGAGCCGAACAGCTCCGCGTTCTGGTTGGAGCCTTCCCCCACGCAGCGCAGGGCGCCACCGATCCTGCGGTAGCCGGCGTTCAGGAACCCGCGCAGCGCCTCGTCGGCTCCGGCCTTGGGGCCGAAGATGGTGTCCACCTCGTCGAACAGGACGGTGGGCAACCCGGCGGCGGAGTCGACCAGCCGGTACAGGGCGTTCGCAGACGCCGAGACGGTACTGACCGGCCGGGGGGTGAGGAGTTCCACGATCTCCAGCGCCCGGGACTTGCCCGACCCCGGCTCGGGGGAGAGGAACGCGATCCTCGGCGTGGTCTCGAAGCACTCCACCAGGTGCGCGTGGGCGTCCCACAGGGCGACGGCGACGTAGGCGGCTTCGGTGGGGAAGACGTTGAAGCGACGGTGGAAGGCTTCCACCTCGTCCAGCAGGGCCGCCCCGTCGATGTGCTGCTGGGTCATGCGGCGGTCCTTTCAGCGTGGTGGCGCAGGGGGCAGGCGGTGCGGTGGGCGGCGTGCTCCTCGATCAAGGCCAGGACGCGGCGGTGACCGACGGCGGAGCGGTTGCGACCGCAGGCACAGACGGACGTGGCGGTGGGCACGGCGCCGCGGCCGGGCGCGGTGACGTGGAGCATCGCGACGATGCGCCGGCCGTCGCCCGGCTGCGGCTCAGAGCTGAAGAGGACGCCTTCGGCGGCGACCTTCGGCGCACCACTGCCGCCGCGGGCGGGGGCCGGTTCGGCGGGGTTCGGGTTGGTCGGGGGTGTGGGTTGGCCTTCCAAGCGGGGGGCGGTGGGGGTGGTCATGCTGCCTCCCGGGGGCGGGCGGTGCGCAGGGAGCTGTCCAGGGCGCTGCGGATCGTGGCGCGGCACTCGGCGGCGGTGAGGCCGGCCGCCTCGCCTGCTCCTTGGAAGGCGGCCTCTGCCACGTGGCGGGGGAGGTCGCCCCACGCGACGAACCGCCCCACCTTGAACGCGCTGCGGTTCAGCGTCGTGTTCCGCAGCCCGTCCGGGGCCGATGCCACTGCCGCGCATTCGGCTTTCAGCGCGGCCAGGGCGGCGCGGCTGCCGTCGACCGCAGGCAGCCGCAACGGGCCCGCAGGGCGCACGGGAGCCGGACAAAGGATGCTCAGCAGCCAGGAGGGCAGAGGAGCCGCCTGCGAGGCGCACAGGGCCTCGTACCGTCCCGCTGGGGTGGTGCTGCCGGCGGCGACGACGTAACCGCCCCACGCCCGGGTGTCGACCGAAGTGGCCACCGTGCCCGCCGTGTTGGGCAGCCGGATTCCGTCCGGGGCGGTGAAGTAGAGGTGGGTTCCGCCGCTCGCGGTCCGCACCCTGTAGGTGGGCGGGACGGCGTGTCCGGCGCGCTCGCAGAGCGCCTGAAAGGTCGCCGCGCCGTCAGGCGCGTCCCCATTGCCCTTGTGCTCCGGGGTGTCCAGGTCGACCACGAGCAGCCCGGACGGACCCGCCGCAAGGCCGACGTTGAACGGCGCGGACGACCACGCCGCCCGAATCCGGCCGGGGTCGGTCGTGGCGCGCTGCTCCCACTTCACGTGCCCGCCCGTACAAGGGCCGGTGCGGGTGCAGGACTTCTCGCCGTGCAGGGCCGGAACCTTGCTGCCGGGGCGGAGGGGGAAGACGTGCCAGCCGCGGGCGACCGCGTCCAGGGCGGCGTTCAGCAGCGACACTCGACGAGTGTCGGCGTGTTGGGTCATGCTGGGTGAACCTCCAGTTCGGTGGAACGTGCTGGGAGTGAGGGCGGCCCCGGATCTTGGCGGATGTGGGGGCCGCCCTCGTGCTGTTACTGGTCGGTGGTGCGGTGGGTGGCGGTGAGGTAGAGCCGGACGCGGCCGGGGGTGCGGGTGGGGTACTGGCGGGCCGGCCCGGTGGTGAACACCTTCGCGAGGGCGGCGTGGATGTGGTCGGTGTCGTCGGGGGCGCAGATGATGCGGATCTCGAACACGGGGCTCCTCGGACGGGGCTGGAATCCGGGCTTTGGCAGGGCCCAGCAGGGGTGGTCACGGCCCCCTTTACCGGCGCTACCTTGCAGGTCAGGGGCCTCTACCTGCCCCTTGACCGGGGTAGAGGGCCCCCGCTACTTCACCGGCCCTCCGGAAGGTGCGGGGAGGGCCGGGCGCAGGGGTGTGATCTTGGGGTGGGGTAGTGGGGTCCCCCTCTACCCGAGGAGGATCTCGGCGGGGACGGCGGCTTCGATGTCGCGCCGCTGGTACCCGGCCTTGTTCTCCCCGGCGATCTTCACCTGCTTGCTGGTGCGCTTGACGCCGGCGGCTTCCAGTTCATCGGCGAGGCGTGCGGCGTCGAAGTCGCCGTAGGTGTCCTCGTCGATGTTGACCAGCCCGTTGAGGAGGTCGGTGGTGAACATCCTCGGGGAGTGCCGCATGACCTCCAGGACGTCGGAGAGGACCGGCGGGACCTTGACGCCGTGTGCTTCGGCGGCGGCGGTGACGTCGCCGGCGGCGTCCCCGGTGAGCTGCCCGGCCAGCTCGCGCAGGGTGCGGCCTTTCTGGCAGAGCTGGGCGAAGCCGGGGCCGTCGAGGTAGTCGGCCCGCACGGTCACGAAGCTCGCGGGCCCGGTGACCAGGACGCCGGTGCCCTTGTGGTCCTCCGACAACACGGAGGCGTCGGCTCCCTGGGCGGCTTTGCCCTTGCCGAGGACCATGTCGGAGGAGGTGCGGTCGACGACCTGGGTGCAGTACCGGATGGTGATGATCTCCCGCAGCTTCGGCGGCACACTCTCGGCGTCCGGCCTCTGACTGGCGAAGTTGGAGACGAACCCGGCGGCCGGCCCCCTCCTCGCGATCCGGCACAGGTTGTTGATGACCTGCTCGCGGTCGTCCTTCTCCATCGCGGTGAAGTACTCCTGCAACTCGTCGATGGTGACGAAGATGACCGGCAGGTTGTACTTCTCGACGATCTGCGGGGTGAGCTTGCCCTCCGGGCAGATGCTCGTCGGGAGCTCCCGCAGGATCGCGAACCGCCGCTCCATCTCGACCAGCAGCTCATCCAGCATGGTCTTGAGGGCTTCGATCGCGTCGTCCTCGGCGCCCATGACCAGGCGGTGGGCGACGGCCCGCATGGGCATCCAGTCGGCGCCGCCCTTGCCGTCCGCGACGTAGTGCCGCACCCACGGGTCCAGCAGCCCGGCCGCCGTCATCAGCCGCTGCGTGAACGTCTTGCCCCGGCGGGGCAGGCCGCCGAAGAACATGGACTGCCACATGACCGGCACGCTGATGCGGGTGCCGCGGGCGTCCTGCCCGAAGGGGATCGGCTCCCACACACTGAACCGCTCCGCCTTCGCCAACGGCGACGGGTTCGGCGTGCCGAGATAGGGGTCGTCGTCCGCGACCCACATGGACACCCTGCCCGCGTTGCCGCCCTGCGCGGCGCGGACGCGGGACATGATGACCTGGATCTCGTCCACGCCCAGCTCCTGCGCGATGACCTCGCGCTTGGCCAGGACGTCGGAGGCGGTCTTGCCGCCGCCGCGGGGCAGGTCGAAGATCACCGACCAGCCGCGGCCGTCGCGCACCGGGCCCATGACGCACGCCACCCGCGGAGCATCCTTCTCGTCGTCACCGCTCTTGCCGCTTTTGAGGAGGCCAGCGGCGCGCAACGCGTCGTTGAGCTGCTGCGCGGACATGTCCACCCGCAGGGGCGGCGCCGCCTGATCCAGCAGCCGCGCATCCTCCCCGCGCCCCAGGTAGCCGAGCGGGACCGCGACGGCCGCGGTGGCGCCGGCGGCGAGGACCGGTGGGGCGAGGACGATGCCGAGGGTGGCGGCGGCGACCGCGGTGCCGGCGGCGCCCCAGCGCCAGCGCCGGGCGGTGGTGCGGGCCCGGTGCGCCATCTGGTGCCGCACCGCGAGTTCGGCGTCCTCGGGCCGTGCCTTGAGCTGCGCGGCCAGCGCCCGGACGGTGGCGGTGTGGTCCTTGGCCCACAACACCGGCCACAGGCCCTTGCAGGCCCGGTAGAAGCCGCGCGCCACCAGCCACGCGGCCTTGATCGCGTACTTCGGGGTGCGGATCGAGTGGTAGGCGGCGTGCCAGCCGACCAGCCGCCCGAACGCGACGGCGTTCGCACGAATCGACGCGGCCGAGCGGGCCCACGCGGGCAGCATCGGCACGTCCGGCACGGTCAGCCAATCCGCCAGCGGGTTGTCGGCCCGGTCGACCGCCTCCACACCCGGGGTGGTGCCCTCGGCGGTCGGCTCGTCCTTGACCAGGGAGACGGGGCCCGCGGCTTCGCGGGCGGCGCGGTGCTCGTCGAGGCTGTAGACCGGCGCCTCGGAGGCCGGATCAGTCATGATGGAACCCTCCTGCCTGCCCTTCGGGGCAGGCGGATAAGGCCCGGGGCGGCCGACGATCCTTGGCCGGGTGACGGCCGCCCCGGGGCATGGCTACTGCTGCTGGTCGGCCGACTCGGTGGGGTCGGTGTCCAGGGCGGTGATGGTCGGGCAGGGGTGGGCGACCGGGGCGCCGCCGCCGGCGTGGCCGGTGCAGTGGCCGCAGATGGTGCCCCCGTCGTGCTCGATGGGGGCGTGGAGGGTACGCACGCGGTCGATGGCGTCACGGAGGGCGCGGAGGCGTCGGTCGGCGCTGCGCTGGCCGAGTTGCCTGGCCGCGACCTCCCGCATGATCGACTGTCGACGGGTCATAGAGGCTCCTTCGTGGGGTGGGTGGTCAGTGGGTGGAGCGGGCGCGGGCGTAGTCGGCGGCCGTGCACCCGGCGGCCTCGGCCGCGTCGGCCGCCACGTCCGCGAGGTGGGCGGCGTGCTGGGCGATGTCGCTGGTGATGCCGTGCTCGGCGCCGATGCGGACCATGTCCCGCCCGGTGGCGACGGCGAGCGCGGCGAGCTGCTGCTTGCGGGTCATGCAGACCCCTTCTCTGTGGCGGGGCCGGACGGTCCGGCTCCCTCCCGCCGCCCGGCCGCGTGGGGCAGGCGGCGAGGGGCAGCCGTCAGATACGCCGCAACTCGTGGGTGTGGGCGAGGACCGGGGCGATCCAGAAGGCGATCCGGTCCACGGTCCAGCGGCCGTTGGTGAGCGGGCCGGGCGGGACTTCGTCCAGGACGCGGCCGGTCCTGCCGACCGCGCGGGGGTCGTCCTCGCAGGAGATGATCAAAACCTTGTCGCCAGCCTGGAAGGACATCTCAGGCCCTCCCGCTCTGCCACACGGAGCGCAGGACCAGCAGCGCCACGACCAGAGCCACGGCGGAGACCGCGACGGCGATGACCGACACGGCGAGCGAGACGGCCAGGAACGAGCCGCCCACTCCCAGTGCCAGCCACCGGCCGGGGTGGACGGTCGAGTGCGGGGCGTGCTGGCAGACGGGTGCCGGCGCCGGCTGCTGGGCGTGCTGGGCGGCCTGGACGGCGGCGAGGACCAGGGCGTAGGTCTCGGACTGCTGCGCGGCAGCGGCGGCTTCGATGGCCGCGTGGTCGACGGGATGGGGCTGGGGGATCACGGGGTCTCCTCGTTGGGGTAGGCGCAGGGCACGCACATGCCGAGCGACCGGGGGATGCAGTACCCGGCATCCCGCCGGCACTGCGGGCAGAGGCGCCGCGCCGCCATGGCGCGCTGAAGGGCGGCGGCGCGGCCGGGCGTCATCGGACGGACGGGCCGGGCGAGGTCGACGCGGTAGAGGTAGGCGACCAGCGGGCCGCTCCGCCGGCGCGGCCGTTCGAGCTGGGCGGCCACCGGCTGGCCGCCCGGCCGCAGTCCGCGGGCGCGCAGTTGGCGGCGGGTGGCCAGCCCGTCCGGGGCCAGGCGCCAACGGTAGGTGGGGATGGTGTTCATCGGGCGTTCCCGACCAGTGCGGTGACGGTGGTGCGGCGGGCGGTGTCGGCGGCTGCGACCCGTGCGGCGGTGCTGTAGCGGGGGGTGTCGCCCTTGCGCCGACGGGGCGGAGCCGAGCGCTTGCGCGGCGCCTTCTTCGGCGCGTCGGAAGCGGGGGGCATTTGGTTCGCGACCTGCGGTGATGTGCGCCGGATCGGCACCACGTCGGCGCCGGTGGGAAGCACCCACTCCGGGGGTCGCAGTCCGGCGGTGATGCGCTCGCGCAGTTCGGCGGCACTGGGCCGGCGGGCGGCGGCCAGCGCCGTGGTGGAGCGGACCGCACGGCGGTGCAGGTCCGGCGTCATCCCGGGCTCGGCGGCGCCGTGCACGATCTCCCACGCACGCGCCCACGCGTCCTCGGCGGACAGCTTGCCGAACGGGGCGGCGGAGATCAGCCGGTCCGCGAGCCGGGCGACCTTGCGGTGATCCCGGCGCCGGCGCCGGGCGTGCCGGCGGAGCTCCCGCTCGTCGCCCTCCCCGGTCGCGGCCGACAGGGTCGACACCCACTGGCGGACCTCGAAGACCAGCGGCCCGAGCAGCGACACAGCGGCGAGCCCGGCGCCGGCCACGGTCGCGTCAGCCTCGGACAGGCCCTCGATGTGGCGGCCGTAGCTCCAGTTGATGGCGGCGGCGAACGCGGCGGCGGCGGCGACCAGGGCGCGCAGCAGCCACCGCACCCACCCCGGGAGCCCGCGTTCGTCGGCGTGCGCGACCCCGGCCGCCATCACCCACGCCGCCCCCTCAATCGCGAGAGGGAGCGGCAGCAGCATCGGGGAGATACCGACGAAGTGCATCACCTGCGCCGGGAGAGCGGCAGCCGCGGACGCACCGACCAGAGCCAGCGTCCCGGTCCGGTAGACGTTCCCGGCCGTCAGGGACTGCGCCCGCCGGGCGGCCCGCTCAGCACGGCGCCGCGCCTTGTCCTGGCGGCGCTGCTCGGCTTCGACGCGCCGCTGCTCACGCAGTCGGGCGGCGCGTTCGTCGGCCTCCCGCTGCCGGGCGGCCCGCAGCTCCTCGGCGGCCACGGCGTCCTGCCGGCGCTGCCGGGCGGCAGCCGCGGCATCCCGCCGGCGCTCTGCACGGTAGTCGCTCACCGGCCCGCGCCCTTCCGTGTGGTGCGGGTGCACAGCGGGCAGCCCTGCGAAGCGCCGGCCGGGGCCGGGGACACGGTGGCCAGCGCCGCGAGCAGCACCAGAGCGAGCGCCCCGACCACGACCGCCACGACCAGGAGCCGGGAGGCGACGGCGACCAGAGCGGCGACGGCCAGGTAGACCAGCGTCTCGCCGCTGGTGGCCAGGTGGTGCGCGGCCAGCGCCAGGCGGCGGTAGAGGGTCCTCATCACGCGCCACCCCCGATCCGCCGGCCGACCCGCGTGCTGGCCGTGTTCCAGTGGCGGTAGCCGGTGGTGGGGTGCTCGACGAGGCGGGCTCGCAGGTAGTCCGCGGACCACCCGGGGTCGTCCCCGCGGTCGAGGACGTTGGTGAGGGCGATCTGCGCGTGCGTCACGCGCTCGGTGAGAACGCGGGCACGGGCCTGGTCGTCGCCCACGGTCGCGGCGTACGGGATGGCGATCGCCTCCCGCACGGCTTCCAGCAGGATGCGCAGTTCGGCGGCACTCACGCGGCACCCCCGTGAAGGCCTGTCTCGGCGGCGTGGTTGATCAGCGCGACCCGGGCGGCCAGCGCACGGCGCCGGGCCCGGCGGATGCGGCGCTCGTCCAGCTCGCTCGGCGTGCGGTCGAGGGTGACGATGTACGCGTCCAGCAGCTCGACGTCCGCCAGGATCACCGGCATCTCGCGCTCGATCGCGTCCAGCTCGACGGCCGTCGGCTCCATCCACGGAGCGAACGCGGTAACGGCGTCCTGAACAGTGACGATGTGCTCCATTGGGTCGTGGTTCCTTTCGCAGGTGGAACGGCCCGAACAGCGGCCCCGGTGGTAGGACACCGGGGCCGCGCGCCGTTTTGGGGTGTGGGGTCAGCGGGCGTGCTTGGGGGACCAGCGGCCCGACTTCAGGTCGGTGTACTCGTCCAGGTACTCGTCGGTGGCGCGGCGCATGTCCTCGGCCAGACGGTGCTGACCGGCGGCCTTCAGCTCGCGCTCGGCCTTGCGGGAGGACTTGATGTCGGCCGTGATGTCGGCGGCGACCTGCTCGTCGGACAAGACTTCGGAGCGGCGGAAGAAGTGACGGGCGGCACTCATGCGGATCTCCTGGGGTGTGGTGGGCTCGGGGCTGTCCCGGCTCCCAGCGGCCCCGGAAGCGAGTCCGGAGCCACGGGCAGCCGTTCAGGAGGAGGAACGGGTGCTCTGGGCGGCGACCACCGCGAGGGCCGCGGCCACCGTGTCGGTCAAGGTGGTGCACACCGGTACGCCATGACGACGAGCCACGTAGATCAGGTACCTGTTGCGTTCCGGGTTGGGGCAATCCGGCGGGCAGCCGAGGACCGCCCGGCCCGTCGTGACGTCCAGGCCAAATTCCACGTTGGTCGTCATCCCGGGAAGGGCACGCAGATCGCGGGGGATCCAGAAAAGGATCGCCGTGGCACGGCCGCGGGCGTTGGTCTCCCAGTCGACCTGGTCCTCGTAGCGCTTCGCGCGCTGGCCGTGGCGGGACTCCGGGCTCAGGATGTTCAGCGGCTGGTCGCCGTTCCACTGCTCGGCTAAGGCGCGGATGGCGTCGGGCCGCCAGGACGGGACCGGTGCCCTCTTGTCCGGGGTGGGGCCGGCAAGGAACACCGACGGCCCGGCCGGGAGGGGTTCACGAGCCATGATCAGGTTGATGGTCACCGGCGCGCTCCCTTCCCGGCGGAGGCGCGGGCCGCGTGCTGCGGGGTCCACGGCAGGGGCAGGTCGTCGTCAGCCCGGCGAGGCAGCAGGTGAACGTGAAGGTGGAAGACACTCTGAGTGGCCTCGGCGCCCTTCGAGGTGATCAGGTTCGCGGCGGGGAGCTTGGCCATCAGCTCAGCGGCGCGGCGCATCACCGCGGCGGTGACCTCCGGGTCGGTACCGGCGTCCTCCACATGAACGCGCGGCAGGACCATGACGTGGCCGGGGGTGCAGCCGCGCCGACCGTGTTCATCGGCACGGGGCAGGATCGCGATGGCGTCATCCCACTCACGGACGATCGTTGCCGGGGCCTCCCCGGCAACGATGGAACAAAAGACGCAGGTCATTGACGGACTCCTACGGAATCGGGAACGGGCCGTCCGGCTCCCCTCAACCCCGCCCGTACGGACACCCCTCGCAAAGGGGCCCGGACAGGCGGAGGAGGCAACCGGCCCGCAGCCAGGAGCTGCGGGGTGGCGAAGCGTTCTACGGCCCCAGAGGGGCCCGCGATCTTTGCCCTTGTCTCACCACGCGCACGGATCACTTGGCCGCCCCGCAAGGGCGGCCCTGGAGAAGGTGCTTGCTGCTCGCGCGGCAGGGCCTACAGCTTGTCGCAGATGCCTGAAACATCCTCTGTTGAGTTTTCAATGACCGGCAGCTACTCGATGAGCGCGGTAACCCTGGGGCTCCCGTCGAGACGGGACTCACCGAGCACTGATGGCGTCTTTCTGGCAGAGCTCACCGAATCGACCTGACCAACCTGGCTAGCCTGGCTCGGATGGGAATAACGTAGCCATCCTGGCTAGCCATGTCAACACCTGGCTATGTTGACTGCCCTAATCGGCAGGGGAGGCCGTAGCATCGACGGCATGACGTTCACGCCTGAACCCCTGGATCCGGACGACGACCGGCCGCCGTACGAGCAGGTGGCGAGCAGTTTGAGCGCCGCCATCCGCACCCGGAAGCTGGGCCCCGGCGACAAGATCCCGTCACAGAAGGAGCTCACGGAGGCATATGGGTTCGCCCGCGCCACGATCCAACGCGCCCTTCGCGAGCTGGAGGACGAAGGGCTGATCGTCTCCCGCAAGGGGAGCGGCGTATACGTACGGAACCGCACCGAGCGGCCGGCAGGGCTGCGGCCGTACGTCGAGCAGGCGTTCGCGCGACAGAACGTATCGATCGACTTCGCGGGGTTCTCCAGCGAGACGCTGCACGGGGCGCTTCAGGAGCCGATCGACAAGATTCGGATCGGACGCCTGACCCCGTCGACCATCAACATCCGGATTTTGGTTCCGGACATGTCAGTGCCTCAAGCCGCACCTGTCCGGCGCGAGGACGGAAGTGACGACCCGCGGCTTCGGGCCCGCATGCACGACATGATGGTCAGCTTCACCCGAAGCATCTCCAACACGATGCACGAACTCAGCGTGCTCGGGCTGGTCAGTGAGGCGAAGGTCAGCGTGCGCGTCCACAGCGGAACGCAGTTCTTCAAGCTCTACGTGATCAACCAAGAGGACGCCTTCTTCGGGTACTACCCGATCCGGCCGAACAAGGTCGTCACCCAGGGCGAAACCATAGAGATCTATGACCTCGTGGGCGCTGATGCCACCTTGTTCCACTACTCACTGAACGAGGGTGAGTCGTCCAGCGGCGCCCAGCAAGTGAGCCAGGCGCGCATGTGGTTCGACAGTGTGTGGGAGACGATCGGAAGGGACTTTGACCCGAATGGGAAGTAGCACCCTCTCGGAAGTTCTCGGAGCCACCCGAGCAGTCCTCTTCGACTTCGACGGGCCCATCTGCGATGTATTCGCGGGGCGCCCGGCTCCCGATGTCGCGCGCCACCTCGCGGAGACTTTGGCGGGGTATGACGCGACCCTAGGAAGCAAGGCGCACGGCACCGACGACCCAATGGAAGTCCTCCGCCTTGCCCCGCAGGGCGGAGAACCCGCCCTGCGGGCGATCGAGGAAGAGCTGACCAAAGCTGAGGTGACAGCCGTCCGGTTGGCGGGCCCGCCCATCCCGGGCGCTGTGGCCGCACTCGAAGCGGCCCATGCCTCTGGCCGGAAGATCGCCATCGTCAGCAACAACTCGACGGCGTGCGTCCGGGCCTTCCTGATGCTCCACGGACTCCGTCACCTGGTAGATGCAGTTGTTGGACGAGCCCCGTACTGGCCGGACGCGATGAAGCCTGACCCTCACTCGCTGCTACTGGCCTCCAGCGAACTGGAGACGCACCCACACGACTGCACACTCATCGGGGACTCGGTGACAGACGTAGAGGCCACCAAGGCGACCGGCGGACGCTCTATCGGCTTCGCCAACAAGCCCGGCAAAGAGCGCTCCCTGGGCGATGCGGGCGCTGATGTGGTCGTAACCGCCATGACCGCAGTGGCCGAAGCTCTGGGCTCCTCCTAAGCCGTGAGCGGGCCTCTCTGGCCAACCTGTGGCCAAAGAGGCCCGTCTCGGAGGGCCCGAATGAGAGAAAGGCGAGGTCGCAAGGCTGGGTGACCTTGGTTGTCGACCGGTCTTGAAAACCGTCGCCGCCGAGGACGGTAGAACTTTCTTCCCCTACTTGCTCAAGTGCCCGCGCAAGGCGCGGGCTGGCCCCTGGGGCCCGGCCCCCCACACGCCTTCGGCGCAGGGGCCGACCCCTGGGGCCGCAACGAATTACGGCCCATGAGTCGAGCACCGCATAGCGCGGCCCACGGTCAAGACGATGCCTCCGGCGGGGGACCGGCCGGCACCGGGATGGAGGGGGCGCCGCTTCCGGCCGCGGGTCCGTAGGGGCGTGCGCGGGGAAGCTTCCATCCCGTCCACCGTCGACCCAGGCAGAGCCGAGCAGACACGGCACCGGGCGTCCAGGTCGTTCGTCCAGTTGGGCGCTCCACCTAGACGCCCGGCACCGCGCCCGCTCCACGGAGTGTGGGTCGACGGCGGACGGGATGGAAGCTGGGTTAAGTGGTGGGTGTTGGAGGGCGACGACTTAACCATGCAATTGCTTGAGCCGTTCATGGAGCAGCGGATAGTCAGACACACGACGGATTGGCTCAGGTTCGGCACCATCCAGGTCGACGGGGGCAGGTTTCACGGCGGCCAAGACGTCTGCTACAAGCCTTTTGAGGTCCTCGTCATCGAGAGCAACGACGTAACCACGCCCGTCCCTGGCAGTGTCGCGGCAGCGGCGCAGGAAGAGGTCCTTGTCTTTGAATGAGCGGCAAGAAAGGATACCGAACTGGCCACGGAGCGTTGAAAACCGAGAGGAGAGTTGATCAAGCTCCGGGTTAGCGACGTCTTTGCCGTAGTTCTTGCACTCGACAAACACATACCGACTTTGAATCCTATGCCGAGTCAGGTACCGGAAGAATCCGTCCCTCGCGGTATTTGTGTATGTGATGTCGATCCGCTTGCGCCCATCATGGATCTCACTCTCCTTGTCCGACATAGAGAGTGAGGGGTAGAAGATCGCAGTCAGCAGGGCTTCGACGGCATCGTGGTAGCGCGTTGCATCCGGCTTGCCGGGCGGAACGTCTAGAACTGCTTGCAGTAGCTGCTCGTAGTCGGGCATTGGTGTGTCTGCCGTGTCAGACAGTTCCCTGTGGGACAGTGGCTGGGGGGCCACTTCCCTCTTAATGGCCCGGTAGTGCTCATACACGGATGGCCGCTTAAGTGTTTCGCGTGTGACGTCAGGCTTTGTGCTGCCGTACTTCTGCTTGATCTGCTTTTTGGTGACAATGACCCTGCCGCGGGAACGAACTGTATCCGCGAGACCCCTAAGGGCGGCCTTAGCCTCCTCTTCTTGGAGCACTGGCACCAGATGGTTCCGATAGTACTCGCTGCGGGACATATGCATGGAGCGGCGTACGATCATCTTGGGCACCAGGAGCAACTTATTTCCATCGGGGGTCGGCAGTTCCGTAAAGCCGTTCTCCCACTCCAAGGTGTTGGGGTTCCAAACCGGTCCGCTCACGACACCCTCCTCCAGAGGGATGTCGAAGAGTTCCGCCATCTGCTGGGTGTAGGTGATGAGAGGGCCGCGGATAATATTTGTCGTAACGTCGGAGACGATGTCCATGTCGACACCGTCGATAAAGAACGCTGTATCTTCGAGGTCTTGGATTAGCCCAGTTTTCGCAGCTTCACTTTCCGCAAGCTTCTGCGCGAACGCGGCCCCCATTTTGCTTCCGAAACCCCTGCCTGCACTCGGACCACGCGAGATGCCCAGGTGCGTCTCATTGGGTTCCCGAAGTTGGCTAAGCAGGTAAACCGTTCGCCGCTTATCGTTCGAGCGAACGGAATCAAGCACGCTATCGAAGAAGGTTTCGAGCATTTTGAGGCATTGCTTGCCCCAGTCGTCCTCAAGATACCGGATCAACCCAGGATCTACGTATACTCGAATGTCATTTACGGTGTCCACGTCTACAAAATCAAGCGTGCCCTGGGTTCGCCCCAACCTGTAGTACTCGGAGACGCGTGCCATGACTTCCCCCTGCTTTCGTTAGACTGCCCGCCCCTGCGTATTTTCTCCTGGCTGGCCCCGGCTGTACAGCACGCGTCTGCTGCAAGCATCTGCGTGCCACAGGGTCACCATCAAGTGATGCTACGGCCCGCCACTGACAATGGTCTGAGGACGCCATCAAAATGGATCAAAAGTTCGATGCGACCGCAGCGCTACGTGCTCCTCGCAGCCAGTGGTACAGCAACGAAGTACAGCGACCTCCGCAACCGCTCATGATCGACAGCCATTCCCAGGAGCCGAACGGTGCCCTCTATGACCTCCGCTGACCGATGTCTGTAGAGCTACGGATCAGAAGGTGCGGCCGTGGTGTGCGCACCACGGCCGCACCAGAAGTGCACCAGGTGGGGCGGAGAACAGCGGTCAACAGCGGTTTCGTGCAGGGGTGCGACCCTACGTCGATGACAGCCGTTTCAGCAGGTCACAGCCCCAAAGCGGCCGTAGGCACCAGTGATTCCCAAGCTCATGGTGCTGCCCCCTGGCCGACGCCGGCAGAGCTGAGGGTGACCGTTGAGGAGCGCCGGGCCGTGGCAGGCGGTGGCGCCGTAGGCATCGTGCGACCGCGGGCCGCAGAGCCGGAAGGCGCAGGCGTCAGACGGTCTCAGTCGTGGTCTCAGAAGGCGGGTCGTATGTAGCCGTCCGTCGACATCCGGCACCGTACGAGATGCGGCGTGAGCTGCTGTTTTGCCGAGAGGGCGGACCTTCGTGGATGCTGGCGGAACGAGGTCGGACAACTCGTAATGCGTAGGTCTCGGGTTCGAATCCCGAAGGCGGCTCCATGATGAACCCCAGGTCAAGCTTCTGACCTGGGGTTTCTTTTTTCTGGGCTTCTGCGATCCGGTCTCGTCGGACACCTGGGGTCCATGTATCGCAATGGGTGGATCTGAGGTTGTCGGCCAGTGGCCGTTCCGCGCCGAGAAGCCGAGAAGTTCTGTTCTGGGTCTTTTGCTCCTCTTGCTGTTCTGTGTCGGGGTGTTCAGTCCGTTCCGGTGGCCCATGCCTGCAGGGGCGAGCAGACGTTCCGCGTCAATGCCTTGAGTGAGCTGACGGCGCCGTAGACCGTCTTGACGGCGGCCTTTCCGATCTTGCGGGCGGTGCGCCGCCGCTTGGTCTGGATGGCCGGGCAAGCGTCGCGTCGCTGGTGGCCGCGGGTCCGATCGGGTCGACGGGGATGTCCAACAGCGGCTGGAAGGCTGAGCTCGTTCGCCCTTTCGCCGACAACCGACCGCACGAGGGCCAGTCGGTGGCGTACTCCAGGGCGGCGAGCAGGTGGTGGGCGTGCTCGCCGGTGACCTGAGGGCCTGGCTGCACCTCCTCACCTTGGACGCGGGCAGCGATTCGTCCGGCGTCGGTCGAGGGGAACGTGAGGTTGTTGGAGTCCGAGGTCGTAAGGGGAACCGCCTGGTGGGCGTTCCGGTCGAGCGAGTCCTCGGCCGGGAACGGGCACTTCGCACGAATCGAGCCCGTCGCGCGGTGCGAGCCGCCGGGAAAGGGTGTGATCGCGCGAACGGTGCGTGAGCGGACCGATCGGTACCTCCTGGGCCGGGCGTCACGGCGCCGAGGAGGGGTTGGTGATCGGCCGGGAACACCGGACCGAGGGCGGTTGCCGATCGCCGCTCGACGTGGTCCTGCCGGTGTTCGTCGTGCGTGGTCCCGGGTTCGGATGCCGGAGGCGGGTCAGTCGGAAGCCCGGGTCAGATTTTTCTGGCCCGGGCTTTCTCGTGGGGTGGGGGTGGGGAGCCGTGGGTGGGCCGGCTCAGTGGGCGGTGGTCGTCTCCCCGAGGAAGCCGGTGAGCAGGGCGGTGGTCTGGGCGGGGCGCTCCAGGCTGGGGAGGTGGCCCGCCCAGGGGAGTTCGAGGTGGCGGGCGCCGGGGACGCGCCGTGCGAGGGTGGCGGCGATCTCGCGGAAGTCCGGCAGGTCGTGGGCGCCCGAGACGACCAGGCAGGGGGCCGTGATCCGGGAGAGGTCGACCCGTGCCGCGGAGGGGGCGAAGTCCTCCTCCGCGGCGGCCTGGACCTCGAACGCGTGCCCCTGCATGCGGCGCACCCGTTCCCGGGTCTCGTCGTCGGCCTCCGGACCCAGCCACGTCTCCACGTTCAGTTCGACGGCCCCCGCGATGTCGCCCGCCTCGAACAGGGCCTCCTCCCGCTCGTCGAAGGAGCGCAGCGCGGCACCGGGCACGTGTCCGGGCATCCCCGAGCAGAGGAGGGCCAGGCCCGTGACGGTGTCCGGGCGGGTCGCCGCCAGTTCGAGGGCGACCGCGCCGCCGTACGAGGCGCCGATGAGCGCGGCGCTTTCGACGCCCAGGTGTGCGAGGAGGTCCGCGACGTCGGCGGCGTCGCTGTACGGGCGGTCCGCCACCGGGGACCCGCCGTACCCCCGGAAGTCGCACCGGACGACCCGGTATCCGGCGTCGGCGAGGACCGGCCACTGCGGGTCCCACATGCGGCGGTCGCACACCGAGGAGTGCAGCAGCACCACGGCGGGCCCGTCCCCCGTCATGTCGTGGGCAAGCGTGTCGTAGGCAAGCGTCATCAGGCGGACGCTACGGGAGCACGGGGGGCCGCGGTACCGAATTCACCGGATGCTCTCGATGATCCGGGCGAAGCCCTCCTTTCCGCGGCCCGCGTCGATCTGGCGCTGGATGAGCCGCTGGACCATGTCGACCACCTCGGTGCTGATGCCCTGGTCGGAACTGGCGGCCAGGATGTCGTCGAGGCTGGAGAACTCCAGGCTCTGCTGTCCTTCGACCGTGTAGTCCCCGCCGTCGACGACGGTGGCGAACCCCTCGAACTCACCCGTCATGGCGGTCAGCCACGGGGCGGCCATGGAAGCGAACTCGCGTGCCGTCACACCGGCCGGCGCGACCATGGCGGCGCCGTGCAGGAAACCGGCGAACATGACGTACATGCCCGCGAGCAGGGCGAGGTCGTACAGGGAGGCCAGGCCGGCGTCCTCGCCGAAGTAGGTGCTCGCCCCCCACAGGCCGAGCAGCGGCTCGTACTGGTGGAAGACGTCGGCCGATCCGCTGTAGAGGATCGACGCCCCGGGCCGGCCGATCATGTGCGGTACGGCCATGATGCCGCCGTCCAGGTACGCGATCCCGGCGTCGGCGGCCCACGCGGCCAGTTCCCGCGACTGGGCCGGCGACGTCGTGGTCAGGTTGATCAGGGTGCGTCCGGCCAGCTCACCGGAGAGCGGGTCGAGCACCTCGTGGACCGACGCGTGGTCCAGCAGGCACGCGATCACCAACCGACCGGCCCGGACGGCGTCCCCCGCCGTGTCGGCGGCCGTCGCACCCTGCGCGACGAGGCCGTCCGCCTTCCCCGGTGTGCGGTTCCAGACCGTGGTCGCGTGGCCGCCCTTCACCAGGGCCTCCGCCAGGGCGCTGCCCATCGCTCCCAGACCGAGAACGCTCACCTGGACACTGTTGTCCTTCGTCATTTCGGTACTCCCCCTCGGGTTCGTCCTTCGTTTCGATCCTCTCTGCCGCCGGTAGAGTTGACCAGTACGGACTAATTAGTGGGGTACGCACCTGCGGGTAAGTACCAGTGGGCCAGTGCCCGTGGCGGGTACCTGCGGGCGAGTGCCCTTCGGCGAGGGTTCCTTGGAGGAGCGGATGGGCGCATCGGCGCGGCGTGGACCCTACTTCTGCGGCATCGACGCGGCGATGGACGTCGTCGCCGGGAAGTGGAAGTCGCTGATCCTCTGGGAGTTGCACCAGCACGGCACCCGTCGGTTCGCCGAGTTGCGGCGCGGCCTGCCGGGCGTCAGCGAGAAGATGCTGATCCAGCACCTGCGGGAGATGGAGGAGGACGGCCTCGTCCACCGCGAGGTGTACCACCAGGTGCCGCCGAAGGTCGAGTACTCCCTGACGGAGGACGGCGTCTCGCTCAACGCCGCCCTGGCCCCGCTGGGGGAGTGGGGCACCGAACGCATGCGGCGGATCGGGGCCGGGAGGGTCCTGGTCGACGGCGCCGCCGCGACGGGCCGGTGAGGGAGAGCCGAGGCGGTGGTCGATGAGGGCCGGTCGCGGGGGTGGCCGGTGAGGACCGGCCATGGGGGTGGCCGGGGCGGGGGTCACGCTGTGACCTGGGCGTCCGGGGCGGAGCGGGCCAGGACGGCCAGGGTCCGCAGGGCCCGTGCGAGGGTTTCCCGGGAGGGCGAGACGAGGCCCAGGCGGACGGCGTTGGGGGCGCGGTGGGGGTCCGCCGTGAAGGCCGACGCCGGGGTCACCGCGATGCCGTGGCGGGACGCCGCCGCCACGAACAGGTCGGCGCGCCATGCCGGGGGCAGCTCCCACCAGCAGAAGCAGGAGCGCGGGTCCGTGCGCAGGGTGAAACCGGACAGGCCGTCGCGGGCGAGGAACTGGCGGTGTTCGACCTCCTGGCGCTTCGCGCGGACCAGGGCGTCCACCGTCCCGGCCGACTGCCAGCGCGTCGCCGCCTCCAGCGCGTAGCCCGGCGGTGACCAGCCGCCCGAGCGCACGGCCGCCTCGACGGCGGGGGCCAGGGCGTCCGGTACGACGGCGAAGCCCACGGTCAGGCCGGGGGCGAGGCGCTTGGACAGGCTGTCCACGACGACCGTCCGCTCGGGCGCCAGGGCGGCGAGCGGCGGCAGGTCGTCGTACAGGAAAGCCCAGATGGTGTCCTCGATCGCCGGCACGTCCAGCCGCCGCAGGGTCGCGGCGAGGTCGGCGCGGCGGCCGGGGGGCATGGTGAGGGAGAGCGGGTTGTGGAGTGCCGGCTGCACGTAGACGGCGTGCAGCGGTGCGGTGCGGTGGGCGGCGGCGATGGCCTCCGGCCGTACGCCGTCCTCGTCCATGGCCAGCGGGACCACGGTCACGCCGAGGCGGCCCGCGATGGACTTCAGCACCGGGTACGTCAGTTCCTCCGCGCCCAGCCGCCCGCCCGGCGGGACCAGCGCGGCGACGGCGGCCGAGATGGCCTGGCGGCCGTTGCCGGTGAACAGCACCCGGTCCGGGTGGGGCCGCCAGTCGGCGCGGGCCAGGAGGTGGGCGGCGGCCGTACGGGACCGGGGGGTGCCGGTCGCGCCCACCGGCCGCAGCGCCGCGTCCAGGACGTCGGCGCGGAGCAGGCCGTCCAGTCCCTCGGCCAGGAGGGCCGCTTGCTCGGGGACCACGGGGTAGTTCAGTTCGAGGTTGACCCGCTGGTCCGGCGGGTCGCTCAGGGCGGGTGCGGCGGACCGGTGCTCGGTCGCCCGGACGAACGTGCCCCGTCCGACCTCGCCCACCGTCAGGCCGCGGCGGGCCAGCTCCTGGTACACGCGGACGGCCGTGGACGCGGCGATGCCGCGGTCGCGGGCGAACCGCCGCTGGGGCGGCAGCCGGTCGCCCGGTCGGAGCCGGCCCGCCGCGATCTCCGCCGCCACCGCGTCCGCCACGCTCCGGTAGTCGCTCAACTCGGCCCGCTCCCTCTGTCACCGAACATTGCACCGAGAGCAATGTTTTTATTGCTCCGAGTTGTTGAGTGTCAATATGCTCGAACCCTCGGCGGCGGAAGTGGGCGGGGGAGGCACCGTGGTGGAAGGCAGCGCCCTGATGGGCGTGTTCGTGATCGCGCTCGGCATGGTGCTCACCCCCGGGCCGAACATGATCTACCTCGTCTCGCGGTCCCTCACCCAGGGCCGTCGCGCGGGGGCCGTCTCGCTCGGCGGGGTCGCCGTCGGATTCCTCGTCTACCTGGTGGCCACGAACCTCGGCCTGTCCGTGCTGTTCGTCGCGGTGCCGCAGCTGTACCTGGCCGTGAAGCTGGCCGGTGCCGCGTACCTGGGCTGGCTCGCCTGGTGTGCGCTGCGGCCCGGCGGGGTGTCCGTCTTCACCCCGCAGGACGTGCCGCCGGACCCGCCGCGCAGGCTGTTCGCCATGGGGTTGATGACGAGCCTGCTCAACCCCAAGATCGCCATCATGTACCTGTCGCTCATCCCGCAGTTCGTCGACGTCGAGGGCGGGCACGTGCTCGCCCAGGGGCTCGTCCTCGGTGCCGTGCAGGTCGTCGTCAGCGTCGGGGTGAACCTGGTGATCGTCACGGCCGCCGGAGCCGTCGCCGTGTTCCTCGCCCGCCGCCCCGGCTGGCTGCGGGTCCAGCGGTACGCCATGGGAGCCGTGCTGGGCGCGCTCGCCGTCGGCCTCGCCGCCGACACCTCGGCACCCCGCGCCGCCGCGCACTGACGGCCCCGCCCGGTCCCGTGCGGCGGCCCGCCCCGCCTGGCCGCCGTGGGGCGCCCCGCGCCGCCCGGTCGACGTGCGGCGACGTGTCCCACCCGGTCGACGTGCGGCGGTGCGTACCGTCCGGCCGCCGTGGGGCGGCTCGTACCGCCCCTCAGTCGCCCGTGAACACGGTCCGGCGCGACGGCGCCCCGTCGTCCCCCGCGCCGCCGTCGCCGTCGTGCGGCCCGCCGGGATGGCGCGTTCGCGGCCCCACGCGCGGACGTCCTCGATCTGCTCGGGGTTCGTCCGGCTCAGCGGGGTCGCGTCGGCGAACTGGTCCAGCACGAACGACGGCCTGAGCGCCCCCGCACGTCGTTCGCCGTCGCCACGACGACCGCCCGCGAACCGGACTCCTGGAGCCGGAAAAAGAAGTGGCCGATGATGCGCTGCGGCACGCCCGTGCCGTCGTTCTGGCCGGCCGGGCCCTTTTCGATCCCGTCGATCCGCAGCACGCACGACGCGACCCGATCGGCCGTCCGCAGCGTCTCGCGGGGCCTGCCCTCCGACTCGCCCAGGTACGTGCCGCGGATCGACGCCGTGTCCAGCCGGCTCAGCGGCAGCCGCCACTGTGCGGCGACGGCCTGCGCCGACAGCGACTCGCCGCACCTCGGTACGCCCACCAGCAGCACTCCGCGCGGCGGGCGCAGACGCGTGCCGCGCGGATCGGTGTGCATCGGCCCGTACGTCCGGCGCAGCCGGTCGCGCGGGTTCGGCGGCGGACCGGGCGACTTCCGGCCGGCGCCGGGTCGAACCGGTGTCAGCCGGTCCAGAAGTCCCACCAGCGGGTCAGGACGAGCATGCCGACGACCCCGAGGTGCAGGACGGGCGGGACCCAGGGGAGGTCGTCGAGGAGGCGCCGGACCCCGTGCGGCGCGGGCAGCCGGCCGTGCCGCACGTTCTCCGCGGTGACGTGCCAGAACATCACGATCGTCGCGGTCCAGGCGAGGCAGCACCACAGGCACAGGGCGTTGATCTCGTACAGGGACTGCCACATCAGCCAGGTGCAGAAGCCCACCCCGAACAGCGTCCCCGCGTGGAGGCCGAGCCAGAACCAGCGCCGGTGGCGGGCGCCCGCCAGCAGCCCGGCGCCGACCGCGACGACCATGCCGTACGCGACGAGGCCGAGCATCGGGTTGGGGAACCCGAACACCACCGCCTGCTCGCTCTTCATGACGCTGCCGCACGACACGACGGGGTTGAGGCTGCACCCGGGGGTGAAGTGCGGGTCCTCCAGCAGCCTGAACTTGTCGAGCGTGATGACCCACGAGGCGAGCACGCCCGCCGCGCCGGTCACCACCAGCAGCCAGGCGAAGGCGCGGCCCGCCCCCGTCCTGCCGTCCTCCGGTGCCGTCGTCGGCGGCGGCGCGGCGGGGTGTGCGTGGGCGGGCGCGGGCCGTGTGTGCGCGGGTCTCGTGTGCGCGCCGCGGATCGTCGTCATGCTCTCCACCGGTCCTCTCGGTGTCAGGTGCGCACGCGCAGGACGGGGAGGAGGCAGTGCGCGCTGCCCTCCAGGAACCCCTCACCGGACACGAAGGCGCGCAGCTCCTCCGGCGGGACCGCCCGGCCCGGCACGGCCCGCGGCCACGGTCGGACCGCGATGATCAGGTACACCTGCCCCTTGGCGTGCGCGGCGCGCTGCCACTCCGGCGGGACGGGGCACCGCACGCGCAGGAACGGCAGCGTGAGCACGGCCTGTTCGGCCTCCACGAGCAGCGAGGACGAGAAGCCGCTGTCGCGGCCGAGGTCCACGAGCCGCTCGCCGATCGGCAGGCCCAACTGGTCCAACTGGGCCCGCATCGCCTCCTCGCCGGCCTCCGGGCCGTCCCGGCCGTCACCGAGCGAGTACACCATCAGCAGCGGGTCGCCCGGGTCGTCGGCGGTCGGCTCGCTGCACCAGGGGATGACGGTGAGCGTCCCCAGCGGGGAACGCCGGCTGTCCGGGGACACGGCGGTGGAAGAGGTCATGAGGCCGGATGCTAATGGGGCGAAAGGGAGCGACCCGGTGGTTTTTCACCCGTTCGGGTGTTACTCGTTCGGCTCGTTTCGCCTTGACGTGTGCAATCCGGTCTCGCGCTCCGGAAGGGTTCACCGGTGGTGCCGTCGCGCCCGCTCCGGGGCGCGCCCGTGTCGGATCGGGCAGGGGGAAGCCCGCGGGCTCCGGGGCGCCGGCGCTGGGTGCGCCGGTGCCCGGCGGGGCCCGCGGGCGGTGACCACGCGGCGGGTCGCGGGGTGCGGCGGGTCTCCGGGGCACGCGTGACGGGCACGGGTGCTTTCCTCACCCTCCCGCTCCCGCACCACCCCGCCCGGGGCGCGGACGGGGTGGGTCGCCCGGGCCGGGGCCGCCGTACCGGCACGCGCGCGTCAGCCGCCGATCGGCAGTCCGCCGAGCAGCGGCGCGGCCTTCCGCTGGGCGTCGAGCTCGCCGGCGGTGTCCGCGACCTTGCCGACCAGCTCGTGGTTGGTGACCTGGTCGACCTCGTCGGAGGGGACCGCCTCGGCCAGACCCCGCTTGCCCAGCGTGTCGACCGCTCCGTTCAGGCTGGAGGGGGTGAGGGTGTCGGCGGCGAAGGCCGGCGCCGCCACGCCCATCGCCATCACTGAGCCGGCGAGAACCGCGGCAACCTTCATGGGCTTCATTACGGGGAGTCCTTCCTGGAAAGGGCATCGTGCGGGGCAACTGACGCCTGGGGACCGGCACTTGGCAGGTCTCGGCGGCGCGCTTCTGCCCTCTGTAACGAGCCCCGGGCGCGCCGGAAACTCCGTACCGCGGGAATTCTCGCGTGCTGCACCCGAATGACGCGGGACGGTCTGGGCCTCGGACGGATGTGAAAAAACGACAAGACGGGGTCCGGTGTGGAGCCGGGGAAGCGGCCCCGGTCGTCGCGTGGCTGTCTCCGGAGGCCGGATCCGGCGGTCCGGCGCGGTCCGCGGGGCGGGCCGCGTCGAGGGTGCGTGAACCCCTCGCCGGTCGAGTCACGAACGAGTGAAGAGAATGGCGAAATGCCGCCGCAGGGGGGAAGGCGCGGCGCGGGCCCGCGCCGCGACCGGAGCCGCCGCCACCCGGGCTGACAAGCGGATCTGCCGACGAAGACGCACGAGTGCCGCGAGTGTCCTCGACGCTCCGCCTTTCCTTTGTCTGATATAAGTGCGTTCTGTTGCGTCGGTCCATCCCGGTGGGAGCTGTTTCCTTACTCCTCAAGGCGGAGAGCCCTATGCGGATTCCAGTGGTTCCAGCCGTGCGGCGCGGGATTGTCTGCGTCCTTTTCTGTGCCGCCCTGGCGGCCGCACTGCCCGCTGCGGCCGCGCCCCCGATGAAAGAGCAGCCGCGTATTCCGTTCGTCCAGCGCTACTACAAGCTCCAGCACGGCGGTCTGGTGCGCGCCGCCAATTCGGCGATCACCTGCCGGAAATCCGCCGCGAACGACTGGGTGGCGGAGATCCCCTGCCTTTCCGCACGCGGTGGTAAAGGCGACGCCGCCAACCATCGGTACGACATGTTCTACACGGACGTGGACGACGACCCGAACACGTTCAACTCCAGTCGCGCCGAGCTCGTCCTGCCCAAGAACGCGCAGGTCACGTACGCCCGGCTGTACTGGGGCGGCAACCTCCGGGTCGGTGAGCAGAAACCGCCGAAGGACAACGGGCGGGTCCTGGTCGCCGAACCGGGTGGCTCCTACAAGGACGTTCTCGCCGATTCCGTCATCGGCCACCGCACCGCCAACGGCGCCGATGCCTTCCAGGCCACCGCGGACGTCACGGAACTCGTCAGGAACTCCGGTCCCGGCATGTACACCGTCGCCCAGGTCAATGTCGCCATGGGGCGCTCCGCCGTCGGCGCCTGGGGAGGCTGGACGCTCGTCGTGGCGTACGCGAAGAAGGACGCCCCGCTGCGTCACCTCTCCCTTTGGGACGGATTCGAGACGCTCGCCGAGGGGCGCCGGTCGTTCCGCGTGGAAACCGGGCGGATGCGCGTTCCTATGGGCGGCTCCGGACGGCTCGGAATGATCACGTACGACGGCGATCGCGACATCGCCGGGGATTCCGTCGCGTTCGAACCGCACCCGCGCCGGACGGTGCCGCTCACCGATTCCGCGAACGCCCCGGACGGCGCCCTGAACTCGACGATCACCGACTTCGGCGAGGCGCGGATCCGGCGTGAACCCGACCATCGCAACACCCTCGGATACGACTCCGACGTGATCGACCTCTCCCCGGCGCTCCGCCGCGGCGCGAGCGACACCGCCGTGCGCATCGGTGCCGCACGCGACTACCTGTGGCTCGGCGCGCTGTTCGTCGAGGCCGACGCCCGCGCCCGCGACTGACCGGCACCAGGCCGTCCCGCCGTCGCCCGCCACCGCCTCGCCGCCCCCGCCACCACCCAGCCGCCACTCCGTCAGAAAGGGGCACGCGTGCGTCCTCCCCTCACCGCACTGCACGTCGTCCAGCCCGGGGACGGCGGGGTGGCCCGGGTGGTCGCCGAAGTGGTCGGCGCCCACGTGGCGCAGGGCATGCGCGTCGCCGTGGCCTGTCCGCCCGGCACCCCGCTCGCCGCCGCGGCCCGCGCCGGGGGCGCCGAGGTGCACCCCTGGCCGGCCCGCCGCGAACCGGTCCGGGACGTCGTCGCGGAGAGCCGCGCCGTCGCCGCCCTCGTCGCGCGCCTACGTCCCCGCCTCGTCCACGCGCACAGCGCCAAGGCCGGGCTCGCAGCCCGCCTCGCCGTGCGCGGTCGCCTCCCCACCGTGTACCAGCCGCACGCCTGGTCGTTCGAGGCCGTCGACGGGCCGACCGCCGTCCTGGCCCGCCGCTGGGAGCGGTGGGCCGCCCGGTGGACCGACCGGGTCATCTGCGTCAGCGAGGCCGAACGCCGCCGTGGCGAGCGGGCCGGTGTGCGCGCCTCCTGGACGGTCGTCCACAACGGCGTCGACACCGGCCGGTTCGGCCCGTACCCGACCGGCGCCGAACGGGCCGCCGCGCGCGCCGCGCTCCTCGCCGGGACGCCCGCCACCGCGCCCGTCGTGGTCTGCGTGGGCCGGCTGTGCCGCCAGAAGGGACAGGACCTCCTCCTGCGCGCCTGGGACGCCGTCCACGCGCGCGTGCCGCGGGCCCGGCTCGTCCTCGTCGGCGACGGCCCCGCCGCCGGCGAACTGCGCGCCGCCGCCCACCCGTCCGTCGTCCTCGCCGGGTCGGTCGCCGACCCGCTGCCCTGGTACCGGGCCGCCGACCTCGCCGTCCTGCCGTCCCGCTGGGAGGGCATGGCGCTCGCCCCGCTGGAGGCCATGGCGTCCGGCCGCCCGGTCCTCCTCACCGACGTCGACGGCGCCCGCGAGAGCCTGCCGCCCGGCCACGCCGCGCACTGCCTCGTACCGCCCGGTGACGTCGACGCGCTGGCCGCGGCGCTCGTCGGGCTCCTGCGGCGGCCCGTCCTCCGGCAGGTCCTGGGCCGCCAGGCGCGCCAGCACGTCCTCGCCCGCTTCGACGTGCGCCACGCGGGCGCCGCCATCGCCGACGTGTACCGAGAGGTGGCCGCCGGGCCGCGCCACCGCGAGCCCGGAGAGCCGACCCTCCCGTGACCACGGAAAGCACCAGCACGTCCGGGCCCCACACCGCCCGCCCGGCCGCCCTCGCCCCGCCGCGCGGCGGGACCGCGCGGACCGCCCCGCCGCGCCCCCGCGCCTTCCCGGAGGCCCCGTTCGCCGCCGCCCTGGTCGCGGCGGACTGCGCCGCCGTGCTGCCCGCCGCGGTCGCCCTCACCCCCGTCCAGCGGTCCGCGGCCCTGTTCCTCCAGATCACCGTCGCCGCCGTCGCCCTCCACGCGCGCGGGGGGCTGTACCGGCCCGCCGCGCTCGGCGCCGTACGCGCCGGGGCGTACCCCACCCTCCTCGACGAACTCCCCGCCGTCGCCGCGCGGCTCGCGTTCCTGTGGTGCGCGGTCGCCGCGCTGCTCGCCGCCCGGTCACCGGAGCTGGCCCTCGGCCCCGGCGCGCTCGCCGCCGCGTACGCCCTGCACCTGGTCTCCGCCGCCGTCCTCCGGGGCGCCGTCCACCACCGGCGCCGCCGCGTCGCCCGCGGCCAGCCGCGCGCCGCCCTCGTCGTCGGGGCCGCGCCCGCCGCGCACCGCCTCGCCGCGCTGCTGCACCAGCACCCCGAGTACGGCGTCCGCCCCGTCGGGCTCGTCACCCACGCCGCGCAGGACATCCCGCAGCCCGCCGACGCCGCGCCGCCGGGGCCCGCGCTGCCGGTGCTCACCTCCCCGGAGGACGTCCAGCGCGCCGTCATCCAGAACGGCGTCCGCGACGCCCTGTTCGTCGCCGGCGAGGACGGCACGGCACACCCCGGCCACGCCGCCATGCTCCGCCGGAACGGCTGCGCCCTCTGGATCGTCGGCCCCACCGCGCGCGAAGAGGCCGCCCCCGCGCCCATGGGGCGGCACCTGTGGGGGTACGAGTTCCGGCTCCTGGAACCTCCCGAAGCCCGTGCCGGGCGGCTGTCCAAGCGGGCCCTCGACATCGCCGGCGCCGGGCTGCTGCTGCTGGCCGCCGCGCCCGTGCTGCTGCTGTGCGCCGCCGCCGTACGCCTCGCGGACGGGCCGGGCGTCCTGTTCCGGCAGGAGCGCGTCGGGGAGAACGGGCGGCTGTTCACCCTCCTGAAGTTCCGCACCCTGCGCCCCGAGAACGAGCGCGAGGCCGCCACCCGCTGGAACGTCGCCCACGACGAACGGCTCAGCCCCGTCGGATCGTTCCTGCGCCGCTCCTCGCTCGACGAGCTGCCGCAGTTGTGGAACGTCCTGCGCGGCGACATGAGCCTCGTCGGCCCCCGCCCCGAACGCCCGTACTTCGTCGAGCGGTTCAGCCGCCTCCACGCCGGGTACGCCGCCCGCCACCGCATGCCGGTCGGGCTGACCGGCCTCGCGCAGGTGCACGGGTTGCGCGGGGACACCTCCATCGAGGACCGCTGCCGTTTCGACAACCACTACATCGACCACTGGACCCTCTGGCAGGACGTGCGCATCCTCCTGCGCACCGCCGCCACGCTGATCCGCCCGGCGGGTGGCTGATGGCCACGCCCGCCGCCCCCGCCCCGTACGGGTTCCGCCTCCCCGCGGCCGTGCGCGTGCCGTCGGCCCGGCCGGCCGCCCTGGCCCGGTGGGCGCGCCTCGTGCCGCTCCTCGCCGTCGTGGCGCTCCTCGCCGTGCCGCCCGGCAGCGCCCCCGCGTCCGGCGGCGGCACGGTCGCGGACGCGGCGTCCGGCGTCCTCGTCCTGTGGTGCCTCGTCCGCGTCGCCCGCGCGCGCGTGCGGCCCCTCACGCGGGTCGCGGCGGTCGTCCTGGGCCTGCCCGTCGTGGGGATCTGCGTCGCCGCCGTCACCGCCCACGACCCGGCCGCCGCCCTGCCCGGCCTCGTCCGCCACCTCCAGGTGTTCGTGCTGGTCCCGGCTGCCGTCGTGCTGACCCTGCGCGACCGGCGCGACCTGGTCGCCGTCGCCTGGGCGCTCATCGGCCTCGCCCTCGTCCAGGGCGGCGTCGGCGTCGTGCAGTACGCCACCGGGACGGGCGCCTCGTACCGGGGCGAGGACGTCCGCGCGGTCGGCACGTTCGGCCCGGCCGACGTGATGGGCATGGCGACCGTCGTCGCGTACGGCATCGTCGCCGCCGTCGGCCTCGCCCTCGGCGCGCCGGCCCGCAGCCGCGCCCGGGCCGCGGCCCTCGCCTGCGCGGCGCTCCTCACCGTCCCGCTCGTGCTGTCGTTCAGCCGCGGCGCCTGGATCGCCACCGTCCTCGCCTGCGCGGCGCAGCTCGCGGCGACCGGGGTGCGCCGCGCCCTGCGGGCGGCCCTGGCGGCCGGGGCGCTCGCCGTCGTCCTCGTCGGCGGCCTCGGCGTCGGCTCCGCGATGGTCCAGGAGCGGGCCGCCAGCATCACGCGGGTCGCCGCCGCGCCCGACCGGTCCGTCACCGACCGGTACGCGCTGTGGGCCGCCGCCGCCGGGATGTGGCGCGACCGGCCGCTCACCGGCGTCGGCCTGAAGGGCTTCCCCGCGCACCGCGACAGCCACGCGTCGCTCGCCCTGTCGTCGGGCAGCGACACGGGCGGCGCGGGCACGGCGTTCCGGAGGCAGCCGCTGCTGTCGCCGCACAACATGTACCTGCTGGTCCTGGGCGAACAGGGGCTGCTGGGCCTCCTGACGCTCGCGGGCGGCTGGCTGGTGCTGCTGGTGCGCGGCTGCCGCCGCCTCCCGGCCGCCCGCCGCACGGGCCGCCGCCTGGACTGCGCGCTGGTCGCCCTGGGGCTGCTGGGGTGGCAGCTGGTGGACTTCCTGTACGCCGACATCGGCGGCCCCTCCACGGTCGTGACGGCCGTCGTGCTGGGCGTGGCGGCCTGGTGGGGCCTGTCCGGCGGCTCGTCCGGCCCGTCCGGCCACCTGTCCGCCAGCCCGTCCGGCCCGTCCGACCATCCGTCCGGCGACCCGTCCGCCGCCCCGTCCGGCGGGGTCCCCGGGGGGCGCCCGTGACCGGGAGCACCGCCCCGCCGGCGGAGGAGGCGCGGTCCGGGGGCCCCGCGTGGGCGCCCTCCAACCGGTTCCTCGCGCGCGCGGCGCTGCTCACGGCGGCGCTCACCGCCGCGGGCGCCCTCCTGGGCCTCCTCCGCGACCAGCTCCTCGCCCGCACCTTCGGCGCGGGCCCCGACACCGACGCGTTCCTCGTGGCCTGGACGGTGCCCGAGTTCGCGTCGACGCTGCTGATCGAGGACGCCATGGCGCTCGTCCTCGTCCCCGCGTTCAGCCGCGCCCTGGCCCGGCGCGCCGAGGCCGGGGCGACCGGACCGGACCCGGTGTCGGGCCTCGTACGGTCCACGCTGCCCGGGACCGCGCTCGGCACCGCCGCGGCGGCGGCGCTCGTCGCCGCCGCCGCGCCCCTCCTCGTACCGCTGCTCGCGCCGGGCCTGCCGGAACAGCGGCTCGCGGTGGACTGCACCCGGCTCACCGCCACCTGCGTCCTGTCGTTCGCGCTCGCCGGGTACTTCAGCGCCGCGCTGCGCGCGCACGGGCGGTACCTCGCCCCGGCCGCGATCTACGTCGCGTACAACACGGGCATCGTCACGGCGGTCGTCCTGCTCGGCCCCGCCTGGGGCGTCCGCGCGGCGGCCGCCGGGGTCGCGGCGGGCGGCGCGCTGATGGCGCTGGTCCAGGCGCCCTCCCTGGTGCGGCGGCTCCGGAAGCGCGCCACCGGCGCACCGGACCGGGACGGGTCCGCGGCGGCCACGGGGGTGGTCCTCGCGCTCGTCGCGCCGGTCATCGTCTTCGCCGTGGGCCGCCAGTCGCAGGTCCTCGTCGAGCGGTTCCTCGCCGCGCCGCTGCCCGCCGGGGCGATCTCGCACCTCAACTACGCCCAGAAGGTCGCCCAGCTCCCGATGGTGCTGTCGCTGATGCTGTGCACCGTCAGCTTCCCCGTCATCGCCCGGGCCGTCGCCGCGGGCGACCGGGAGGCCGCGCGGCACCGCGCCGAACGGGACCTGCTGCTCGCCGGGGCCGTCGTCCTCGTCGGCGCGGCGACCGTCGTCGCCGCCGCCCCGCAGATCGTCGGGCTCCTCTTCCAGCGCGGCGCGTTCGACGCCGCCGACACCGCGGCGACGGCCTCCGTCATGCGCGTGTACGCGCTGGGGCTGCTCGGCCACGCCCTGGTCAGCGCGCTCGGCCGGTGCTACTTCTCCGCGTCCCGCCCGCTGTGGTTCCCCGCCGCCGCGATGGGCCTCGGCGTCGCCGCGAACGCCGCCCTGGGCGCCCTGTGGGCGGGCCGCTGGGGCACCTCCGGGATCGCCCTCGCCAACGCCGCCGGCATCACCCTCACGGCCGCCCTGCTCCTCGCCGGTACGGGCCGCCAGCAGGTCCCGCTGTCCGCCCGGGCCGTCGTCGTCGGCCTCGCCCGGCTCGCCGCCGCAGCCGCCGCTGCGACCGTCGCCGGCCGGCTGTGCGCCTCGTGGACCGCCGATCCCCTCCTCGGCGCGGTCCTCGCGGGCACCGCCGTCCTCGTCGTCTTCGTCCTCGCCGCGCACGCGCTGCGGGCACCCTGCGTGCCCCACCTCGCGCGCGTGGCGACGCGCCGCGCCCTCCCGCGCCACCGCCCCCTCCCGCGCCGCCGTCCCCTCCCGCGAAGGCACCGCCATGCTCCGACGCACCCCGCCGCCCCCCTGGATCGCGATGTACCACTCCGTCGACACCGACAGGGATGACCCGTACCGCGTCACCGTCACCCCCGACCGGCTCGACGCCCAACTGCGTTGGCTCCGCGCGCGGGGGCTGCGCGGCGTCGCCGTGCGCGACCTCCTCGCCGCCCGCGCGCGCGGGAGCGCCGCCGGACTGGTCGGGCTGACGTTCGACGACGGGTACGCCGACTTCCTCCACCACGCCGTCCCGCTGCTGCGCCGCCACGGCTGCACCGCCACCGTCTTCGCCCTGCCCGGCAGGCTCGGCGGCGACAACGCCTGGGACCCGCTCGGCCCCCGCAAGCCCCTCCTCACCGCCGAAGGGCTCCGCCGCTGCGCCGACGCCGGCATGGAGGTCGCCTCCCACGGCCTGCGGCACGTCTCCCTGCCGCCCGCCGACGACGCGACGCTCCACGACGAACTGCGCGGCAGCCGCGACCTGCTGCACGCGCTGACCGGCGAGCCGCCCGCCGGGTTCTGCTACCCGTACGGGCACGTCGACGCGCGCGTGGCGGACGCCGTGCGGGACGCCGGCTACGCGTACGCCTGCGCCATCGACCCGGGCGCCCTGAGCGGGGTCCACGCCCTGCCCCGCGTCCACGTCGGGCAGCGCGACACGGCCCTGCGGCTGCACGCCAAGCGGCGCCTGCACGCGCTGCGCCGCCGCGCCCCCGCCGGCCCGCCGACCGCCGGGGCCCACGCGTCATGAGGGTCCTGCACGTCATCACCGGCCTCGGCATCGGCGGCGCCGAGCAGCAACTGCGGCTCCTGCTGCGCCACCTGCCGGTCCACAGCGCCGTCGTCACCCTCACCGACCCCGGCCCCGTCGCCGCCGCCCTGCGCGCGGACGGCGTCCCCGTCACCCACCTCGGCATGCGCGGCAACCGCGACCTGACCGCCCTGCCCCGCCTCACCCGGCTCATCCGGCGCGGTCGCTACGACATCGTCCACACCCACCTGTACCGGGCCTGCGTGTACGGCAGGATCGCCGCCCGCCTCGCCGGTGTGCGGCACGTCGTCGCGACGGAGCACTCCCTGGGCGCCGTCCAGATCGAGGGCCGCCCCCTGGGCACAGGGGCCCGTGCCCTGTACCTGGCGACGGAACGGCTGGGCAGCGCCACCGTCGCCGTCTCCGACACCGTCGCCCGCCGCCTGGCCGACTGGGGCGTACGGCCGCACCGCGTCCACGTCGTCCCGAACGGCATCGACGCGGCGGGCCTCGCCCACGACGAGGCGGCCCGCCGCGCCACCCGCCGCCGGCTCGGCCTCCCCGCCGACGCGTACGTGGTGGGCGGCGTCGGCCGGCTGGTGCCCGGCAAGCGGTTCGACACGCTGGTCGGCGCCGTCGCGGAACTGCCGCACGACGTACGGCTCCTCCTCGTCGGCGAGGGCCCGCAGCGGGAGCGGCTGGAGCGGCTGGCGGCCGCGAGCGGCGTGGACGACCGGGTGGTGTGGGCGGGGGCCGTGACCCGCGACCTGCCGGCGCTGCTCTCCGCGATGGACGTGTTCGTGTCCCCGTCCGCCGACGAGGCGTTCGGGCTCGCCGTCGTCGAGGCGCTGGCCGCCGGGCTGCCCGTCCGGTACGTGGCCTGCCCCGCCCTCGACGACCTGCCGCCGGAGGAGGCGCCCGCCGCCCGGCGGATCGGCGGCACCGTCGCGGACGTGGCCGCGGCGGTGCGCGAGACCCGCGCCGCCCACGCGGCGCGCCCCGGACGCTGCCCGGTGCCCCCGGCGGCGCACCGCTACGACATCGCGCGCAGCGCGCGACAACTGACGACCCTGTACCGGACCCTCTACCGAGAAGCGAGTGACCGATGACCCCGCGAACCCTTCCCGTACGGCGCCTGCTCGCCGGGCTCGCCCGCCGGGCCGCCCGGGCCAAGCGCCCGGGCCGCGCCTGGACCGTGCCGGCCGCGGTACTGGCCGGCGCCGTCGCCGGCGGCGCGTACGGGCTGCTGAGCACGCCCGAGTACGCGGCCACCGGCTACGTCGTGGTCGTCCCCGGGGAGCGGTCCGATCCGGCCGGGGCGATGGGCCTGGCACAGGCGTACGGGCGGGTCGCCACGGACCTCGCCCTCGCCGGGGACGCCGCCGTGTGGGCGCGGGTGTCGCCCGCGACGCTCCGGGCGAGCGTGTCGGCCGCGACCTCGCCCGACGCGCCGATGATCTCCATCACGGCCCGCTCCGAGGACCCCGCGACGGCCGCCGCCATGGCGGACGGGGTGGCGCGGGCGCTGGTGCAGAAGGGCGCGCACGCGGAGGAGAGCACCCGGGTGAAGGTCGTCCAGTTCTCGCGCGCGACGACCCCGACGCGCCCCGTCTCGCCGTCGGCCCCGCTGGCGGCCCTGGTGGGTGGCGCCGGCGGCGGCCTCCTGGGCGGCCTGTCCCTGCTGGTCCGCCCGCAGCGGGACGCCGGGGCGGCGGACGGGGGCGCGGAGCGGGCGCCCGCCGCCACGGGACGGGGAGCCGCCGTGCCGGGGCCCGCTGTCGGCGACGCGTCGCAGACGGGGGCCGTATGAGCGCGGTCGGCACCCGCGCCCCGGCGGCCGGCGCGCGCCCGGCCGGGGACCTCACCGCCACCGTCTGCCGGGACGACCGGCACTTCGCCGCCCTCGCCGCCGAGTGGGCGGACCTGTACGGGCGGTGCTCCACGGCCACCCCGTTCCAGACGCACGCCTGGCTGCACTCCTGGTGGCTCTCGTACGGCAGCCCCGGCCGGTTGCGCGTCGTCCTCGTGCGCCGGGCCGGCGACGGGCGGCTCGTCGCCGCCGCCCCCCTGTGGCGCACCCGCGCGCGCGTGCCCACCCTGGCGTTCCTGGGCGGCGCCCTCACCGACTACGGCGACGTGCTCGTCGACGAGGGCCACCCCGGGGCCGTCCCCGTGCTGGCGACGGCGCTCGCCGGTCTCGCCGCGGGCACCGTGGTCGACCTGCGGGAGGTCCGCCCCGGCGCCGCCGCCGAGCGGCTCCTCGCCTGTTGGCCGGGCCCGCGCACCCGCCTGCCGGACTCCGTGTGCCTGGAACTGCCGCCGCGACCCGTCGACGAACTCGTCCGCCGGCTGCCGTCCGCGCGGGCCCAGCGGGCCCGGGCGAAGCTCCGCCGGATCGAGCGGGAAGGCGTCGAGGCGCGGCCCGTCCCCGCCGAGGAGGCGCCCCGCGCGCTGCGCCACCTGCTCGACCTGCACCGCCGCCAGTGGGCCGGGCGCGACGTGACGGAGGAGCACCTCACGGAGCGGTTCGCCGAGCACCTCGGCCGCGCCGTGCGGGCGATGGCGGAGAGCGGGCACGCGCGCGTGACGGAGTTCCTCGTCGGCGGCGACGTGGTGGCGGCCGACCTGACCCTGCTCTCGCCCCGGCTGTCCGGCGGCTACCTGTACGGCGTCGACCCGGTGCTGCGCTCCCTCAAGGTGGACGTGGCGACGCTGCTGCTGCGCAACGGCGTCCGGCTCGCCGGGGAGGCGGGCTGCGGCACGCTGAGCCTGCTGCGCGGTGACGAGCCGTACAAGCACCACTGGCGCCCCTCCGCCGTCCGCAACCAGCGGCTGCTGCTGGCGCGCCGCCGCGCGGCGCCCCTGCTGTGGCTGCGGGCGGCGCACGCGGGCGGGCGGTGCTGGGCGGCGGACCGGCTCCGCGACCGGCCCTGGGCGCGCCGGCTGTGGCACGGGCTCAGGACCGGAAGGGGTCTCACCGCTCCCGCCGGGCGCACGGGCCGGCGCCGAGCCACTTCCTGATCCGGGAGCCCAGGTCCACGGGCTCGGCGCACTCCGCCCCGTCCGTCCTGCCGGAGGGAGGCGCGGAGGCGGGAGGGACGGACGGGGGGAGCGGGGACCCGGGGAGCGGGGACCCGGGCGGCTGGGGCGGCCCCCCGGGCGCGACCGGATCGGCGGACCGGTCCGCCGGTGCAGGCTCCACCGGTGCAGGCCCCGTCTGTGCCGGCTCCGCCGGTGCCGTCCCCGTGCGCGCCGGCCCCGCCGCTGCCGGGACCAGTCCCGACAGCGCCGACCGGAACACCTCCGACGACCTCGGATTGCCCTGGCACTGCCACACGCCGTGCGGGCAGTAGTCGCTGATCGAGTGGTACAGCGGTTTGTGCACCTTCATCCATTCGAGCATCCGCCGCATGTACTCGGGATTGTCGCCGTTTCGGAACAGGCCCCACTCGGGATAGGAGATAGGCTTTCCGTGGGCGGCGGCGAATTCCACGTGATCGCGCAGCCCGTACGGTTCGTTCGCCTGTTCGTCGAATGTCCGGCCCGGTGGCTGGTCGTAGGAATCCATTCCCACGATGTCCACGACGTCGTCGCCCGGATAGCACTCGGTCCATGGAATGGCGTCCCGGCCCCGATTGGGTGCGAAGTCGAACCGGAATTCCTGGCCGGGCACCTCACGCATGGTGGTGACGATGCGCTTCCAGTACTCCTTCCACGCCTCCGGGTCCGGCCCGCACCGGTGGCCGTACGTCGATCCGTTCATCTCCCAGCCGAGGACGATGATCGTGTCCGGCACCCCCAGCCCCACCAGCCGCTCCGCGAGCGCGCGGAAGTGCTGGTCGAACAGGCCCTCGGCGCCCGCCCGCAACGTCCGCCTGACCAGGAAGTCCGGCAGCCGGCCCTCGTTGAGCTCCACCATCGGCACGTTGAGGACGAACATCCGGTCCGCGCGCGCCCGCCGCCACTGCGCCCAGTCCTCCAGGAAGCCCACCTGCCCGGCGATGTTGGACCAGCGGTCGCCCGGCAGGTAGGTGTGGCCGACCCGCAGCTCGGTGCCGCCCAGCCACGTTTGGAGCTCCTCCATGCGTTGGATTCCGGCGGGGCCGTAGTGGAGGTAGGCGCCCAGCGCCGTCTCGCCGGTCGCCACCGGATCAGGACCCGAACGGAATTCGTCGGCCCGCGCGGCCTGGGCCGTCATGACGGAACCCGAGACCAGCAGGCCGGCCGCGCACACCCCGATCCAGGCTTTCGTCCTTTTTCCGTTCCGGATGGTCATCGCCACTCCTCCGCCGGCCGCCGCGCCGTGTCACGCCGTTCATCACTCCGTCACCGGGCCATCTGCACCGAACGTATTCCGTGAGGGCCGGCCGGGAACCCGACCCGGCCCTTCCCTAGACCATCAGTGGATTTCATCGCCCGATCGGGGCATCGAGACGAGGACGTGCCGTGCCGCTCTTCGACACCCGGGTCGCCGCCGTAGTGGTGCGGCTCGACCGGAACCCGTTCCACCACGGCACGCTCGGCGCCGTCCGCTCCCTGGGCCGCGCGGGCGTCCCCGTCCACCTCGTGACCGGCTCCCCGGCGGAGCCCGCGGCGCGCTCCCGGTACGTACGGCGGTGCCACCTCCACCCCGCCGGCGACGGCCCCGCGGGCGTCCGCCGCACCCTCGCCCGGATCGCCGACGCGCTCGCCGGCGCGCCCGCCGTCCTCCTGCCCCTGGACGACGCGACCGCCGTCGCGCTGGACGGGCTGCGCCGCGAGCCGGGCGGCCCGGTCCGCAGGTTCCTGGTGCCCGAACAGCCGCCGGGGCTCGCCGCGCTCGTCGCCGACAAGGCGGCGCTCGCCGCGACCTGCCGCCGCCTCGGCGTTCCGCACCCGCGCACCCTCGCCCCCGCCGACGCCGACGAGGCCGCCGCCATGGCCGCGTCCCTCGGACTGCCCGTCGTGGCCAAGTGGAGCCGCCCGTGGTTGCTGCCCCCGGGCGCCGGACTGCGCAGCACCGTCCTCGTCCGCTCCGCCCGCCAGGTGCGGGACCTCCACGCGCGCGGGGCGGAGGCCGGCAGCGCCCTCCTGCTGCAGCGGTACCTGCCCGCCAGCCGGGACGGCGACTGGTTCTTCCACGCGTACTGCGACGGCGCCGGGGGGTGCCGCGTCGCCGGGACCGGCCGGAAGGTCCGCTCCTGGCCGGACGGCGCCGGACTGACCGCCGTGGGGACGTGGGCGCCGAACCCGGCCGTCGAGCGCCTGGCCCGCGGCCTGGTGGCCGCGCTCGGCTACCGGGGCGTCGCCGACCTCGACTTCCGCCGGGACCCGGACACCGGCGCGTACCACCTGCTGGACTTCAACCCCCGGCCCGGCGCCCAGTTCCGGCTGTTCTCCGACCCCTGGGGCCTGGACGTCGTCCGCGCCCTGCACCTGGACCTGACCGGGCGCCCGGTGCCGGACCTCGTCCGCTCGTACGGGCGCCGGTTCGCCGTCGAGAACTACGCCGCCCTGTCGGTCCTCGCCTCCCCCCGGCCCCGCACCCGCGCGCCCGGCCCGTCGGGCGGCCTGGAGACGGCCTGGTACGCGGCGGACGACCCGGCGCCCGCGTTCGCCATGGCCCGCGCCTGGGCGGCCCACCTGGCCCGCCACGCCTGGACGGTGCCGCGCCGGGCCTGGCGCGGCGGGGCGGGCCCCCGCGCCCCGATCCCGGCCCAGCCGTCGGCCCGCACCGCGGCCCCCCGCCCGGCCCCCTCCGACCCCTCCTCCCGACGATGACGAAAGCGGTGCGAGCGATGCACGACGACGACCTGGTGATCGTGGGCGCCGGCCCGTACGGGCTGTCGGTGGCCGCCCACGCGGCCGCGCGCGGCCTCGACGTGCGCGTCCACGGCCGGGTGATGCGCTCCTGGCGGGACATGCCGCCCGGGATGCTCCTGAAGTCGGAGCCCTGGGCGTCGGACCTGTCGGACCCGGCCGGCGCGTACCGCCTCGCCGCGTACGCCGCGACCCGTGGGGTGCGGGCGGAGCACGGCGTGCCGCTGCCGGTCGGGTTCTTCGCCGAGTACGGCGAGTGGTTCGCCCGGCGGGCCGCCCCCGCCGTCGACCCGCGCGCCGTCACCGCCGTGCGCCCCCGCCCGGACGGCGGGTTCACCGTGACGACCGAGGACGGCGAGGAGATGGGCGCCCGCACGGTGGCGCTTGCGCTGGGCGTCGTGCCGTTCGCCGACGTACCGGCCGGGCTGCGCCCGCTGCGGCCGCACCGGGTGACCCACAGCAGCGACCACGCCGACCTCGCCGCCTTCGCGGGCCGGGACGTGACCGTCCTCGGGGCCGGCCAGGCCGCCCTGGAGACCGCCGTGCTCCTCACCGAACTCGGCGCCCGCGCGCGCGTGGTGGCCCGCTCCCGCCGCCTCGTGTGGAACACCGTCCCGCCGCCGCTGCGCCGGGGCCTGCGGGAGGCCGCCCTCGCCCCGCACACCGGCCTGGGCAGCGGGTGGCGGAACGTGCTGTACGCGCGTGTGCCCGGCCTCTTCCGGCACCTGCCCGACACGACCCGCGAGCACCTCTTCGGCACCGCCCTGGGCCCTGCCGGCGCCTGGTGGCTGCGGCACCGCTTCGAGGCCGTGACCGACGTGCGGCTCGGGAAGGCCGTCGTGGCCGCCGCTCCGGCCGGACCCCGCGGCGACCGGGTCCGGCTCGTCCTCGCCGACGGCTCCCGGCCCGGCGCACCGACGGCGGAGGTGGAGACCGACCACGTCATCGCCGCGACCGGCTTCGCGCCCCGCCTGGACCGGGTGGAGGTGCTGCCGGAGGACGTGCGGGACGCCCTGCGCACCGTCGGCACGAGCGGCGCCCCGCAGGTGAGCGGCCACTTCGAGTCGTCCCATCCCGGGCTGTTCCTGGCGGGACTCCTCACCGCCCCGGCGTACGGGCCGGCCATGCGCTTCGTGTACGGCGCCGCCTACACCGCCGAGCGGCTCGTCCGGGGCGTCGAGCGGCGGCTCCGGGGGGCGCGGGGGCCGGCGGAGGCGCCGGGGGACCGGGCCGGGAGCCGCCCGGCCGGCGCCGGCGTACGCGCGCGGGGCTGACCACCCGCGCGCCGGCCGCCGACGCGCGAACGACCTCCGGCACCCGGGCGACCGCCGACGCGCGGGCGGCCGCGTGCCGGGTCCAGCGGGAGATCGGGTTCAGCCGGAGGCCGAGGCCGGGCGGGCCCCGGGCCGGGGCGCGTTCCGGTGGCGGGCGCTCAGCGCCCGGGCCACGCCGGGCGCCCCATGAGCAGCTCCCACTCGTGGTCCCGCGCGCCCGGGACCACACGGCCCTCCGACCGCCACTCCCGGGCGAGCGCCGCGAAGACCGGGGACGCGTCGGCGGCCCCGGGACGGGCCGCGGCCGACGCGGGGAGACCGGGGCGCGGAGCGGGGGGCACGCGCTCCCACTTGCCGGTGCCTGAGGCCATGACAACCCTTCCGTTCACGGCGCGTGTCGGATCCATCGCATCATGTCACATTCGCCTCGCCCGCATCCGAACCCCCGGAACGGGCCGGAGCCGCCCCGGTTCAGCGGTGCGGGAGGACCGCGAACCGCAGCCCGAAGTGGTCCAGGGTGCGTGGCAACGGCCGGTCGGGGCGCAGCCGCCCGGGCCGGTCCGGCAGGTACGCGTGCCGCTCCACGAGCGCGGCGAGCAGCGACGACGTCAGGAACAGCACCAGGTCCTCGCCCGGGCAGGCGCCGGGCCCCGCGCTGAAGGGGAACAGCCCGGCGGTGTCCTGCGCGGTCCCGTCGAGCCATATCTCGGGCGCGAACCGGTCCGCGTAGGGCAGCGCCCCGTCCCGGTGGAACAGCGGTGCGTAGACCAGGAACTCGGTCCCCGCGGGCAGCGTGCCGCCGCCCCAGTCGGTGTCCCGCACCGCCTCGCGCAGCAGGAAGGGCGTCGTCGGCCACAGCCGCACCGACTCCAGGACGCACGCGCGCGTGTACGGCATCAGGTGCGGCTCGGTCAGGTCGGTGACGGCCACCTCGTTGCGCACCTGCGCGTCCTGCGCCGTGTGGGTGGCCAGCAGGGCGAGGGCCCGGAACGCGGCGATGCCCGCCGCGTCGAACGCGAACAGCCAGTGCGGCACCTGCCCGGCCGGGTCGAGGCCCGGTGCGGCGGGGGTCGCGGCGAGCGCCGCGGCGAGGCTGCCCGCCTCGGCGCGACCCACGTGGGCGCGCAGCCGCTGCTCGAAGCGCTCCCGCAGGCCGGTGCGGCGCGGGGCGGCGACCGACCAGTTGGCAGCCGCGCGGAGGCGGCCCAGCATGGCGGTGAGCGCGGTGTCGTCCCGCGCGCCGTCGCCCAGGACGACCCGCCGCACGGTGCGGTCCCATGCGGCCGCGAAGTCGTCCCACGCCAGTTCGCCCGGGCCGGAGGCCACCGTCCGCAACAGTTGCCCGGTCTCCTCGCGCACGGTGCGCACCAGCCCGGGCGCGAGGCTGTGCAACTGGTTGCCGGTCTCCAGGACGGACTCGTTGAGGGCCCGCCGCCCGGCCCGCTCCGCGCCCCGGGAGATCAGCACCCCGTGCGGCTGGAACTGCTCCAGGGCGGCCCGCTTCTCGCGGGTGGCCGGCGAGTACGGGTCGGGGGTGCCCTCCAGGACGCGTACGGCGTCGTCGGCGCGCAGCACCAGCGCGAAGTGCCGTCCGGCCACGTCCGCGCGCAGGGGACCGGGCCCGTACCGCCGCCGCAACTCGCCGAGCAGGCCGATCGCCCGCCGGTCGGCCGCGTACCGCTCCGCCAGGGCCATGCCGCCGCGTCGCCGTACGATCACCCCGGCGGCGAGCGTGGGGGCCACCACCACGGCGGCGATCCGTGCCGCGTCCCGCGCCGAGACCCGCACGGCGCCCGTCTCCGTCGTCACCATGGCGCCCGAGTGCCCCCGCCCGGCGCCGGCATGCGCACCCCGCGAGGACGCGGCACGGGTACGCGAAAGACGGCGGCGCAGGGGCGCGGAAGACGGGGCGTGCGACGTGGTCACGGGCGCCGGGCGCGCGGCTTTCGGCGGGTCACGCGGGCGCGCGGACACGCCGACACCCGGTGGCACTCGGCCACCGGCGTGCCGGCGGGACTGGAGCGGGGCCGGGAGCGGTTCCCGGGCCGGAGGGGACGGCCCGGGAACCGCGCGGCCGGTGCGGGGTCAGCTGCCCGTCGTGGGCCCCCCGCTGCCGAAGCCGCCGCTGGGCGCCCCGCGCCACTTGCGGTCGTCGTCCGACAGGGGGGACGTGTCCGGCTCGGTGTTCTCGTGCTTCAGCTCGTACGGCATCATCCGCCGTTCGCTCTTCGGCACCTCGGCGGGCCTCCGGTGGCCCTCCACCTCGCCCGGCAGCCCGGCGTCCGGCGGCCGGTGCGGCTGCTCCTTGGGGGTCGGGGGCGCCGGCTCCCTGGACCAGATCCGCCGGCCCAGCCAGAACGCGCCGATGAGGAAGCCGACGAGGAGGATGCCCGCCACCAGCGGACCGATCCCGACGATGTGATCCTTCGCGGCGAATTCCGCGCTGTACGTGATGAGAGCGTCCATGGGGCACGCGTACCCCGCCGGGGGCGAACCAGACACCCCGGGCGCGCGGGCCCGGGGCGCGGCCGTTCGAAACCGTGTTCCGTTCGTACTGTCGTACTGCCGTCAATTCGGATACTCGGCTTTCCCGGCGACAGCACCTTTCGGGTGATCCAGCGCAACCCGGATGGCGCAATGGGGTTGAACAGGGCGACCCAAGACCGGGTCTCGACGAGAAGGATCGCATAATGATCAAGAAGGCTGTGACTACGGTCGGCGTTGCCGCTCTCACCCTCGGCGTGGGGGCTCCGATGGCCTCCGCCGTCGGTGACGACAACACGAACGTGAAGAACTACGGCATCTCCGAGCACATCTACAACATGGACTCGGACGGGTACATGAGCCCGCAGATCGGGCTCATCCAGAACTCGCTCAACGAGCCGTGCATCGCCCTGCCGGGCCAGGCCGACGTCCAGAACCTTCTGCTCAACATCGGTGTCCAGGACCTCCTCAAGGACACGCAGGACCAGCAGTGCACGGAGAACTCCACCGCGGTCAAGGGCGACAGCCCCTTCGCGGAGCTCCTGGAGGACGTCCTCTCCGAGAACGGTGCTCCCGTCGCGGAGAACGAGAACTGACGGAGCTCCCACCGGTGAGGGTGGGGAGGGGCCCCGTGTCCGCCGTGGCGGACGCGGGGCCCCTCGCCGTGCGCGCGGGGAGCGTGCCGAAACGTTCCTGTGGAGACGTGAAACATTCCCGGGGGGCCACCGCGTCAGTGGGGTGAACGAGGACAGCGGTGCGAAGGGGAGGGCATGAGAAGGTCCCGTACGGACGAGTTCCTGGAGTTCGCCGCCGCACGGTCCGGGCACCTCTTCCGGTCGGCCTGCCTGCTCACCAGCGGGGACACCCACCTCGCCGAGGACCTGGTGCAGGAGACGCTGGGCCGGATGTACGCGCTGTGGGGGCGCACCGGCCTGATGGGCCGGGCGGCGGCCCGGATCGACAACCCGGCCGGGTACGCCCAGACCGTCCTCGTCCGCGCCTTCCTGAGCCACCGGCGGCGCCGCTCGGCCGACGAGCGGCCGCTCGGCGAACTGCCCGACAGCGCCCACGCCCGCACCCCCGGGGACGACCCGGCACTCCGGATCGCGCTGCTCGGCGCCCTCGCCGAGCTGGCCCCCAAGGACCGCGCGGTGATCGTGCTGCGCTACTGGGAGGACCGCAGCATCGAGGAGACCGCCCGCGCCATGCAGGTCAGCTCCGCCGCCGTGCGCACCCGGTCGGTGCGCGCGCTGGCGCGGCTCCGGGAGCGACTCGGCGGCGGCATCGCCGAGTACGCCGCCCGCTGACCCGTTCGACGCACAGCCACGTAGACCACGGACCACGGACTGGATGGAGATTCGACATGCCTGCCGAAGAGAGTTTCGAGGGCGAGTTCGCCGTCGCCCTGCGCCGCACCGGCGACGGGTTCACGGCGGACGACGGGGAGGGCCTGGTGACCGGGGGACTGGCGCGCGGGCGGCGCCGCGTGGTGCGCCGCCGGGTCGGGGCGGTCACCGGGAGCGTGCTGGCGCTCGCCCTGGTCGGGGTGGGGGGTGCGTACGCGACGGACACCCTCGGCGGCGGGGGGGAGCCCGCCTCGGTCGCGGCGGCGCCGCCCGCCGTCGCGGGGAGCCCCTCCGCGGCGCCCGTCGACGCCGACGCGCTGCTCGAAGCCTTCCGCCGGGTGCTCCCGGCGGAAGGACGGCTGGAGGACGCCCACGCCCGCGGCACCGCCGACCCGCTCGGCCCGATGGCGAGCGGCGTCTACGACGACGGCCGGGGCAAGGCGGCCGTGAGCATCGGCTTCTTCCAGGCGTCCCCCGGCGACGAGAGCCTCTCCGAGTGCCCGGACAAGGCGCTCACCCCGTACGACGCCTGCACCACGGAGGACCTGCCCGGCGGCCGGCTGATGGTCTACCAGGGCTACGAGTACCCGGACCGCCGCGAGGACACGAAGAACTGGCGGGCCACCCTCCTCCGCGAGGACGGCCTGGTCGTCGACCTCAACACGTGGAACGCGCCCGCGCAGAAGGGCGCCGCCGTCTCCCGCACCGACCCGCCGTTCCCGCCCGCCGAGATGAAGCGGATCGTCACCCACACCGCGTGGGCGCCCGTCCTGGAGGCCGTCCGGCACCAGGAGGACGGGAAGCCCGAGGATGGCGCGTCCGGCTCCCCGGGGAAGTCCGGGCAGGCGCCGGGGCGTGACGGTTCCGCGGCGGCCGCGTTCAACGGCGCGGCCGTGCGGCCCACGCTGCTCTCCCTGCTGCCCAAGGAGCTCACCGTCTCCGACAAGGGCGGCCAGGACGAGTACGCGTACGCCGTCGTCGACGACGGCGAGGGCAAGAGCCTCGTCCAGGTCAACGCCCAGCCCGACATGCGCGACGTCGAGGGCGAGCTGTTCCCGGAGGGCGCGTACGAGACGCTGCCCGACGGCACCAAGGTCACCGTCCGACAGCAGCCGGGGGAGAAGGGCGGCGAGGGCGTCGTCATGTGGACCGTCGACACGATCCGCCCCGGCGGCTACCGGGTCGTCGTGTCCGCGTTCAACACCGGCGTCCAGCACGAGCCCGCCACGCGCGCGGAGCCCGCGCTCTCCCTCGACCAGCTCAAGGCCCTCGCGACCAGCGAGAAGTGGCTGAAGCTGATGAAGAAGTAGCGTCCCTCGGGCCGCGCCGAGGCCCGCAGTGTCGTCCCGGGCCGCGCCGGGCCGCGCCGAGCATCCCGCATCATGCCGGGGAGCGCCGGGCCGCGTCGGCTGCGCCGGGCCGCACGGGCCGCATTGGGGCGCGCCGAGGCATGTCTCGCGTCGTGCCGGGCCGCGCCGAGGCCCGCAGTGTCGTCCTGGGGTGCGCCGCGTCGCGCCGGGGCGCGCCGGGACCGGTCACTTCGCGTCGGAGTACCGCTCCACCACCGCCGTCGTGAACGGGAACCGCACCGGCGTGTCCCCGAAGGCGATCCGCCCGGCCAGGTCACCGGCCGCGCGGATCGCCGCAGCGACCGCTTCCGCCTCCTCGGCCGGGCAGTGCACGATCACCTCGTCGTGCTGGAAGAACACCAGCTCGGCCCGCATCCCCGCGATCGCCCGCCGCAGCGCGGCCAGCATCAGCAGCGCCCAGTCGGCGGCGCTGCCCTGCACCACGAAGTTCCGCGTGAACCGGCCGCGCGCACGGGCGTCCGCGCCCGCACCCGCCGGGGCCCGGTCGCCGTCCTGCGGGAGGCCCGCCTCCTCGGCCTCGCCGGCGCCCGCGGCGCGCGGGCTCGTCCGGCCCAGCCACGTACGGACCAGTCGGCCCTCCTCGCCCGCGCGGGCCGCGTCGTCGACGTACGCCACCGCGCGCGGGAACCGCCGCCGCAACGCAGCCAGGTTCTTCAGGCCGTCCCCGCTGGTCTGCCCGTAGATCGCGCCGAGCAGCGCCAGCTTGGCGTGGTCGCGGCTGCCCGAGAACGCCCGGTCCGACAGGCGCGCGTACAGGTCGCCGTCGTGTCCCGCCACCTCCATCAGCCCCGGGTCGCGGGAGACCGCCGCCAGCACGCGCGGCTCCAACTGGTCGGCGTCCGCGACGACGAGCCGCCACCCCTCGTCGGCGACGACCGCCCGGCGGATCACCTTCGGGATCTGCAGCGCCCCGCCGCCGTTGGTCGTCCACCGTCCGCTGACCGTGCCGCCCGGCACGTACTCGGGTCGGAACCGGCCGTCGCGCACCCAGTCCTGCAACCAGCCCCAGCCGTGCGCCGTCCAGATCCGGTACAGCGTCTTGTACGCGAGGAGCGGTTCCACCGCCGGGTGGTCGACCTCCGCCAGCTCCCAGCGGCGCGTCGACCGGATCTTGATCCCGGCCTCCGCGAACGCCTTCACCACGTCCGCGGGCAGGTCCGGCCGCACCGGCCGCCCGAACGCCGCCGACACCTCGGCCGCCAGCTCCGCCAGCCGGCGCGGCTCGCCCCCGCCCGCGTACCGCTCGCCCAGCAGCTCGTGCAGCACCTCCCGGTGCACGTCCGCCCGCCACGGCAGGCCGGCCCGGTGCATCTCGGAGGCCACCAGCATCCCCGCCGACTCGGCCGCCGTCAGCAGCCGCATCCGGTCCGGGTGCTCGGCGGCGCCGTGCCTGCGCTGCTGCTCCGCGTACACCTCCAGCAGGCCCTCGAACGGGACCTCCGGGCCGCCGGGGGCCGCGTCGAACAGCGGGGACTGCGCGCCCGGCTCGGCCGCCCGGGTGGGTCGGTCGGGCGGCACCGGGCGGTGGTGCAGCCGCGCCCAGGCGGCCGCCGCCGACCGGGGCTCGCCCAGCCGTCCCTCGTGGCCGAGGAGCAACTGCTCGGCGGCCTCGATGTCGTAGCACCGCTCGACGCGCACGCCCGCGGCGAGGAGCCGCGGATGGAGGTCGGCCGTGGACCGCCACACCCACCGGCCGACCTCCGGCCGCGACCGCACCGCCGCCACCAGGTCGGGCTCGGTGACGACGGGACCGGCGGGCAAACCGTCCCGGCCGAGGGGGACGAGCCTCGCACCGCCGCCCTCGACACCGTCCAGCGCCCACCGCTCGCTCACGGGAGCGAGTCTGGCACCCGCCACTGACAATCCCCCGCAGCCCGCGTCGGTCCCGGCCCGTCGCCGGGGCGCTCCTGCTCCCGCTCACGGGCACGGCGGACGCGGCGGGCACGGCGGGGACTCGAGGGAGCCCGGAGGGCCGAGAGCCCGAGGACCAGGAGGCCCGGGACCCACGGACCCGCAGGCCCGGAGCCCCGGGGCGCGACGGGCCGAGGTACGGCGGATCGGGGTGCGGCGGGGCCGGGGCGCGGCGGGGCCGGTCCTCACGGTTCGAGGGACCGGACCACCCGCGCCGGGCCGCCGACCGCGAGCACCCCGGCCGGCAGGTCCCGGGTGACGACGGAACCGGCGCCGACCACCGTGTCGGCACCGATCGTCACCCCCGGGCAGACGATCACCCCGCCGCCCAGCCAGACGTTGTCCCCGATCGTGATCGGCGCGGCCCGCTCCCAGCCGGCCCGCCGCCGCCCGGTGTCCAGCTCGTGCTCCGACGTGAGGAGCTGCACGTTCGGGCCGATCTGGACGTCGGCGCCGACCGTGATGGGGGCGCAGTCCAGGAAGACGGCGTTGACGTTGACGAACGTTCGGTCGCCGATGCTGACGTGGTACCCGAAGTCGCAGTGGAACGGCGGCCTGATCCGCACGCCCTCCCCGACCGCGCCGAGCAGTTCCCGCAGGATCCGCATCCCCTCCTCCGCCGGGGCGGGCGGCAGCGCGTTGTGGGCGGCGCACAGCGCGATCCGCCGTTCGGTGTCGGCGGCCAGTTCGGGGTCGTCGGGCAGGTACCACTCCCCGGCCAGCATCCTCCGCTTGTTCTCCCCCACGGCCCGCTCCCTCCGCCTCCGCCGCCCCGCTCCCGGGGGCCCGGCTCCCGGGGAGCCCTACCCCACCGCGCGCGCGTACACGTCCACCGCCGGGCGCGGCTCCCGGCCGAGCAGCCCGCGCAGGTGGCCGCGGGGCACGCCGGTGCCGTCCAGGAAGCCGTGGGCTATCGCCGAGTACGTGCCGAGGAGCATCGGCACCTGGAACGGCGCCGCTCCCGACGCCGCGATCGCCGCCCGGGCCGCGGCGAGCCCGTCACCCGGCTCGTACGTCCCCGACACCGCCGCCGCCAGGTCGGCGCCGCCCAGCGGGACCTCCCCGACCAGCTCGTACACCCGGCCGGTGTGCGGCGCCGGGTCGACGGCCACCTGGAACGCCGCCTCGGCCAGGTCCGCCCGAGCCACCGCCGCGAGGGCGCCCCCGCCGAGGGGCGCCGTGATCCGGCCGTCGGCGTCCGGCCCGGCGAGCGCCGCCAGCAACTCGGCGTACAGGCCGTTGCGCAGCACCGTCCACGCCGTCGGCGAGGCGCGCAGCCGCCGTTCGGTCCAGCGGTGGGGGAGGGCGTACGGCAGGTGGTCGCCGTCCCCGGAGAGGCTGGTGTAGACGACGTGCCGCACCCCGGCCTCCTCCGCCGCGTCGATCGCCGCCCCGTGGCGGGCCGTGACGACGTCGTCCTCGCCGTAGCCTGCGGAGACGAGCAGCAGGGTGTCCACCCCCGCGAAGGCGCCGGGCAGCGACGCCGGGTCGTCGAAGTCCACCCGGCGCGCTCCGGGCCGGCCGTCCGGCGAGCGGGTGCCGAGCAGGACGTCGTCGCGGCCCGCGGCGTGCCCGGCGACCAGCCCGCCGAGCCCGCCCGAGACACCGGTGATCAACAGCATGGGAATGCCCCCCGTTCCGTGGACGTGTGCGCTGCGACCATGGTGGTCGTGGTGGCGGCGTATGCATAAGGAGGCACTTTCATGTCCGTGGGGCACACGGAGGTAACCGGCGGGGACGCACCCGCCGGGTTGAGCTGCGCGGAGGACTGCGGCGTACGCGACGTGCAGGACCGGCTCGGCGACAAGTGGACGGTGCACGTCGTCGTCGAACTGGCCGGGGGCGTGCGGCGCTTCAGGGAGCTCCAGCGGCTCGTCCCGGGCATCTCGCAGCGCATGCTCACCCTCACGCTGCGCCGCCTCGAACGCGACGGCCTGGTCACGCGGACCGTGCGCCCCACCGTGCCGCCGCAGGTCGCGTACGAGCTGACCGCGACCGGGCGCGACCTGACGGGGCTGGTCAAGGCGCTCGTCGACTGGTCCCTCGCCCACCGCGAGGCCATCGCGGACGCCCGCCGCGCCTACGACGAGCGGGAGCGGCCGTGAACGCCGGGCCGGGCGGCGGGCCGACCGTCGAACGGGCCCTCGGCGCCGCCCTGTACGCGGACGGCACCGCCGCCCTCGACACCGCCGCGTCGCTGCTCGCCGCCGACCCGTCCGCCGACGCGGAGTTGGCGCGGCGCGGCGAGGAACTGCTGCGCCGGGCCTGGGCGCGCGGCTGGCAGCCCGCCGACGTGGTGCGGCTCGTCCGCCGGGACCTGGAGGCGCACCACGTGCGGCTCGTGTCCGCGCTGGTCGCCGCCGAGTCCGCCGGGTACGCGCACGTGCCGCCGCGCTGGCGGGACCAGCTCGCCGCGCTGGACACCGAGCCCTGGCGGGCCGACCGGTTCTCGTACGCGACGGCCGTACTGGAGCTGTACCGCCTGCTGGCCCGGCTGCCCGCCCTGGAGCCGGTCGCCCCGCCGCCGGGCACCGCCCCGCTGACGGCGCCGGTCGCGGGCGAGCCGCGCACGCTGGCCCGGATCCGCGCCCTGCTGGCCAAGGCGGAGGCGACGGACTACCCGGAGGAGGCGGAGGCGCTGACGGCGAAGGCCCAGGAGCTGATGGCCCGCCACAGCCTGGACGAGGCGGCCCTCGCCGCCCGCGCGCACGGCGGTCCCGCCCCGGACGAGCCGTCGGCCGTACGGATCGGGGTGGAGCCCCCGTACGAGACGGCGAAGGCGATCCTGCTGGACGCGGTCGCCGGCGCGAACCGCTGCCGCGCCGTGTGGAACGAGGAGTTCGGCTTCTCGACCGTCGTCGGCTACGAGGCGGACCTGGAGGCGGTGGAGCTGCTGTACACCTCGCTGCTGGTGCAGGGGCAGGCCGCGATGGCGAAGGCGGAGGCGGCGCAGCGGGCGGGGGGCCGGAAGCGGACGAAGACGTTCCGGCAGTCGTTCCTGCTGGCGTACGCGCAGCGGCTCGGCGACCGCCTGTCGGCCACGTCCCGCCGGGTCACCGCCGGGGAGCCGACGCTGCTGCCGGTCCTGGCGGCGCGGGACGTGGCGGTGACCGCCCGTACGGACCGGATGTTCCCGGGCGCCACGACGACCCGGGTCAGGGGCGCCACGGACCCGGCCGGCTGGGACCACGGCAGGGCCGCGGCGGACCGGGCCGACACGGGCCGCGCGGCGCCCTGAGCCGTACGCCCCGCAGCCGTCGCGGTCGAGGGGCGGCGGTGGTCGCGGGGCGGTGGTCGTCCTGCGACCGTGGTGGTCCTACGGCTGCGGCGGCAGCGACGGCAGGGGCGGGATGGACGGCAGGTTCGTGGGCAGGCCGCTGACGGCCGGCTTGGAGAGCGTGTCGGTCTTGCCGGAGTCCCAGGCGACGACCAGCCGCTCGCCGTCGGCGGAGCGGATCGTGCCCGACGCGCGGTCGGTGTCGCCGTCCTTGCAGGTGAGGGCGAGCGTCAGGGCGTCGCCCTCCTTCGCGGTGCCCTGGCAGACGTGCGCCTCGCTGATCACCACGGCCTGGCCGCCCTTGTTGACCGTCAGCGTGACCGGCTTGCCGTCCGTCGTCCCCAGCCAGGTGCCCTCGGCATCGGCGAGGGCCACCCCGGCGGCCTTCGAGGTGCCGGCGGACGGCGCGGCCGAGCCGCCCGAGCCGCCCGTCGCCGCGCTCTCGTCGTTCGAGCCGCAGGCGGTCAGCGCGACGGCCGAGACCAACACGGCCGCGACGGCCGCACCCTTCCGTACCAGCTTCTGCACGATCAAGTCCCCCTAGTCGGATGATCAGTTCGCGCCAAGCTACCAGGAAGGGCTCACAGCGCCATCGGGACGACGTGCGCCCGCCGGGCGGGGATCCGGCGTGCGCCTGCTCCCGCGGACGCGTCCGCGGGATGCCGGACGTCCGCACGCGGCCGCGGGGTCGGCCGCCCGCGGCGTCCCGGTCGCGAACCCGCGTGGCGCCGGCGTCGCGCGGCCGGTGACGCGATTCGGCCCGAACGGCCGGGCGTTCCGCCTCCGGGGTGCCCGGTCGGCGGATGAGCTCCTTGAGTTCGGCGCGACGGGCGGCGTACCGCTCGACGACGGCCCTGCGCCGGCCGCCCCGCCGCCGATGCCCTCCTTCGCCGTCAGGCCCTCACCCCCCCCGCGCGGACGCGGGCGCCGGCCGCTCCGCCGCCGATCGCGTCGACGGTCCTGATGCCGCGGGCGCCGAGGGCGAGCCGCACGTACCGGCCCTCGCCGGGGAGCCGGTGGTGCCCGTGCCGGACGGTGGGGCCGAAGCGGCGGGACGCGTACCGGCGGTACGTGTACCGGCGGGGGCGGGGGCAGGGCGCGGTCGCCGAAGCCCGGCGGGTGCCGGTCGGCCGGGCGCCGGTCGGCCGGCAGCGGGCGGAGAAGAGTGACCCACCTCTCGGGAAACTCTCTTGGTAATGGAAACCATTTCCATTTACTCTGTCCCCATGGCCCGCAACGAACTACGCCCGATCATCAAGCTCCGGTCCACCGCCGGAACCGGCTACACCTACGTGACCCGCAAGAACCGCCGGAACGACCCCGACCGCCTCACCCTGCGCAAGTACGACCCGGTCGTCGGCCGGCACGTCGACTTCCGAGAGGAGCGCTGACCGCCGTGAAGCCCGGAATCCACCCCGCGTACGGACCTGTCGTCTTCCGCGACAAGGCGGGCGGCTTCGCCTTCCTCACCCGGTCCACCATGACCAGTGACAAGACCGTGGAATGGGAGGACGGCCGCACCTACCCCGTCGTCGACGTCGAGATCTCCTCGGCGAGCCACCCCTTCTACACCGGCCAGGCGCGCGTCCTCGACACGGCCGGGCGCGTGGAGAGGTTCGAGCGCCGCTACGGCGCGGCCGGGGCCGCCGGGCGGCCCGAGGCCCGCTGATGCCGTCCGTCCCCCTCTCCGTCGCCCTCGTCGGCGGACTCCACTCCGACGCCCGCCGCGCCGCCGTCGACCGGCTGCTCGCCTCCGTGCCGGGCAGCGTCGCGCTCCACCACGACCTGTCCGCCGCCGTCGAGCGCGGCACGGTCGTCCGGACGGTCCGCGACGCGAGCGGCGTGCTCTCCACCGGCGAGGCGCCGCTCGTCAACGACTGCGCCTGCTGCACGCTCCGCGAGGACCTGGTGCCCGAGCTGGGGCGGCTCGCCGACGCCGGCCTGACCCGGCTGGCCGTCGTGGAGCTGTGGGACTCGGTCGAGCCCCGGGCGACGGCCGAGGCCGTGGCCGCCGCCGGGCTCGACCTGACGGGGGTCGCCACCGCCGTGGACCCCGCGCTGGTCCTCCCGTACCTGGGCAACGGCGACGACCTGGCGGACGCCGGACTCGCGTCCGCCGCCACGGACCGGCGGACGATCGCCGACACCTGGGCCCGGCAGGTGGAGTACGCGCCGGTGCTCGCCGTCCTGGACGGCCCGGACGCCGGCGACGAGGACCGCGCGCTGCTCTCCCAGCTCCACCCGACGGCCCGCCGGGTCGCCGTGCCGGACGGGGACCTGGCCACGGCCCTCCTGGCCGGGTTCGACGTGGAGGCCGCGGCCGCCGCCCAGCACCCGGCCTGCGCGCTGCTCCCGCAGGAGGCGGACGCGGCCGGCGTGGGCACGTACGTGTGGCGCGCCCGCCGGCCCTTCCACCCCGGGCGGCTGTACGCGGCGCTGGAGGACCTGGCCTGCGCCGCCGCCCGCAGCCGCGGCCGCTTCTGGCTCGCGGACCGGCCCGACACGCTGCTCGCCTGGGACGCGGCGGGCGGCGCCCTGTGCGTGGAGAGCGCCGGCCCGTGGCTGGCCGCGCTGCCGGACGCCGCCTGGGAGATGGTGCCGGCGGTGCGCCGGGCCGCCGCCGCGCTGGACTGGGAACCGGAGTTCGGCGACCGCTGCCAGCACCTCGTCTTCACCTCGCCCGGCCTGGACCGCGAGGGGCTCGCCGAGCTGCTCGGCTCCTGCCTGCTCACCGACGCGGAGTACGCCGCCGGCCGTACGGCCTGGAAGCGGCTCCCGTCCGCCTTCGACACGCTCCTGGAGGTCTGACCCCGTGCCCCCGCGCCGCTCTGCCGACCGCAGGCCGACCAAGGCCCGCCCCAACCCGCTGGACCGGGAAGGGATCACGTACATCGACTACAAGGACACCGACCTGCTGCGGAAGTTCGTCTCCGACCGCGGCAAGATCCGCAGCCGCCGGGTGACCCGCGTCTCGGCCCAGCAGCAGCGGCAACTGGCCAGGGCCGTGAAGAACGCCCGCGAGATGGCGCTGCTGCCGTACGCCTCGGCGGCCCGCTGACGCACCGCCGTTCCTCAAGGGGGCTCCCCCGCGCTCCGCGCGCGTGGGGGGCCTTTTTCCGTGTGCCGGGGGAAAGAGGGAGCCTCACGGGCCCGGTACGCGTCTCAGTAGTCGAAGGAACACCCGGCGTGCACGTGCATCTGCTCATGCATGTGCAGGTGAACGCAGCTATGATCCCAGATAGTTGACACCTGCAACATCACTCACTCATGTAACTCATGTGACTCGGGGAGCGTCCTGTGCACCACGTGTTGAACGTGTACAACGGCATGGCGGCCACGGAGCTTCACGGGGTCGTCTGGCAGAAGAGCCGGCACAGCAATTCACAAGGCTCGTGCGTCGAATTCGCCAAGCTCCCCGGCGGGAATGTGGCGGTACGCAACTCGCGGTTCCCCGACGGGCCCGCCCTGGTCTACACCCCCGCGGAGATCGAGGCAATGCTCCTGGGCGTCAAGGACGGGGAGTTCGACCACCTCGTCGGCGGCTGACGGCCCGCCCCCGCGCCGGGCACGGAAAAAGGGGCTCCGCGAACGGAGCCCCTTTTCATCGGCGGCGAGTCCCCCGTGGCCTCGGGCCGACGTCTCTTCCGGTGCGGCGCGCCGGCCCCGGCTACGGTTGGTCGGCGAGCCGGAACAGCGCCCAGACGACCTTCCCGTGCAGCGTCCCCGCCAGCGGGTGCCACCCCCAGCTGTCGCTGAACGACTCGACCAGGAACAGCCCGCGCCCCGACTCCGCCGAGAAGTCCTCGCCGGAGGTGCGCGCCGCGGGCGTGTCCGGGCTGGGGTCGCGCACCGCGCACACGAGCCGGCCCGCCCAGCGCATCAGGTGCAGCCGCACGGGCGGGTCGAGCGGGTGCTCGCGCGGGGTGTCGGCGGGCAGCGCGTGCCGCAGGGCGTTGGTGACGAGTTCGGAGACGACGAGCGCGACGTCGTCGAACCGGTCGCTGAGGTTCCACTGCGCGAGGGTCGTGCTGGTGAACTGGCGGGCGCCGCGCACCGCTTCGTACCGGGCGGGCAGGGCGCACGAGGCCGAGCTCGACAGGGACGCGGCGTCGATCGGGGGAAGCCCCTGCCTTAACGGCTCGAGCATGGTCGATCCATTCGTCCCCATGCGAGGCACTCCCCGGATTCGCGGCTGTGGTGCTACAACACGAACGACTACGCAGGTGCGCGGGGACCATGGTTCCGAAAGGGAGGGGCAGATGCAAGGGCAGATGCACGTGCACGCGCCCGAGGTGTCCTGCCCCGTGGCGGTTCTTGGCCATATCTTCCCCGGGTCGTTCCGGCGGCTGTGGCCGAAGTGGTCGCCGTTCTGTAATCGTTCGCGTACGGGGTGAAGCGTTTTGGTGGCAGAATCCGCTTCCTCGGGGCTCGGGGGTGCTCCGTCGTACACATCAGCGATGGGGAGGGTTGGAGACGTGACCGCGACTGAATCCGGCGGTTCCGTGGTGCGGCGCATCCTGCTGGGCTCTCAGCTGAGGAGGCTGCGCGAGTCGCGCGGCATCACCCGGGAGGCCGCCGGCTACTCGATCCGGGCGTCCGAATCCAAGATCAGCCGGCTGGAGTTGGGAAGGGTGAGCTTCAAGGCACGGGACGTGGAGGATCTGCTCACGCTCTACGGCGTGACCGACGAGAAGGAGCGCGAGGCGCTGCTGGGCCTCGTCCGGGAGGCCAACCTCGCGGGCTGGTGGCACAGTTACGGCGACGTGCTGCCCGGATGGTTCCAGACGTACATCGGGCTTGAGGGTGCCGCCTCGCTCATCCGCATCTACGAGGTCCAGTTCGTCCACGGCCTGCTGCAGACCGAGGCGTACGCGCACGCGGTCGTCGCCCGCGGGATGTGCTCCACCGCCTCGGCCGCCGAGATCGACCGCCGCGTCGCCCTGCGCCTGGAGCGGCAGAAGGTCCTCGTGTCCGAGCGCGCTCCGCGGTTTCACGCCGTTCTCGACGAGGCCGCGCTGCGCCGCCCGTACGGCGACCGGTCCGTCATGCGCGACCAGTTGAAGCACCTGATCGAGATGTCGGAACGGCCCAACGTCACGCTCCAGGTGATGCCGTTCAGCTTCGGCGGGCACTCCGGCGAGAGCGGCGCCTTCACCATGCTGCGGTTTCCCGAGTCCGACCTCTCGGACATCGTCTACCTGGAACAGCTGACGGGCGCCCTCTACATCGACAAGCGCGACGAGGTCGCCCAGTACGAGCGGGCCATGGAGAGGCTCCACGCGGACAGCCCCGGCCCGGAGGAAAGTCGGGATCTCCTCAGAGGACTCCTGCAACTCATTTGATACGTAAGTAGTATGACGTCCCGTCATAGATGCCCGGGAGCGGCCCTGCGGGCCACGCGGCTTCGGAAGGGATGTCATGTCCTACTTCAAAGATCTGGCCCTGCAGTACATCGACGGTGAATGGCGGGCCGGTGGCGGCTCGTGGGACATCATCGACTTCAACCCGTACAACGAGGAGAAGCTCGCCTCCATAACCGTCGCCACCGTCGACGAGGTGGACCAGGCCTACCGCGCCGCCGAGCGGGCGCAGGCCGGGTGGGCCGCGACCAACCCGTACACGCGGCGCGGCGTCTTCGAGCGCGCCCTGCGGATCATCGAGGACCGCGAGGACGAGCTGATCGAGGCGATCGTCGCGGAGCTCGGCGGCACGCGCGGCAAGGCCGCCTTCGAGCTCCACCTCGCCCGCGAGTTCATGCGCGAGGCGATCCACCTGTCGCTGCGGCCCGAGGGCCGGATCCTCCCGTCGCCCATCGACGGCAAGGAGAACCGCCTCTACCGGCTGCCGGTCGGCGTCGTCGGCGTGATCAGCCCGTTCAACTTCCCCTTCCTGCTCTCGCTGAAGTCCGTCGCCCCGGCGCTGGCCCTGGGCAACGCGGTGGTGCTCAAGCCGCACCAGAACACCCCGATCCTCGGCGGCACCATGCTGGCCAAGGTCTTCGAGGACGCGGGCCTGCCGCCCGGCGTCCTCAACGTCGTCGTCACCGACATCGCGGAGATCGGCGACGCGCTGCTGGAGCACCCGATCCCGAGGGTCATCTCCTTCACCGGCTCCGACCGCGTCGGCAGGCACGTCGCCACGGTGTGCGCCAACCACTTCAAGCGGGCCGTCCTGGAGTGCGGCGGCAACAGCGCGCTCGTCGTCCTCGACGACGCGGACATCGACTACGCCGTCGACGCGGCCGTCTTCAGCCGCTTCATCCACCAGGGCCAGGCGTGCATGGCCGCCAACCGCGTCCTGGTCGACCGGTCCGTCCTCGACGAGTTCACCGAGAAGTTCGTCGCGAAGGTGCGGACCCTGAAGACGGGCGACCCGTCCGAGCCCGAGACCCACATCGGCCCGCTCATCAACTCCTCGCAGGTCGAGTCGGTCATGAGCGCCATCCAGCAGACCGTCGCGGCCGGCGCCAAGGTGCTGGTGGGCGGCGTCTCGGAGGGCAACGTCGTCGCGCCGACCGTCCTGTCCGACATCCCGGCCGACGCCCCCGTCCTCACCCAGGAGATCTTCGGCCCGGTCGCCCTCCTCATCCCGTTCGACGGGGAGGACGAGGCCGTCCGCATCACCAACGACACCCCGTACGGGCTGAGCGGCGGCGTCCACACCCGCGACGTCGAGCGCGGCGTGCGGTTCGCCCAGCGCGTCCACACGGGCATGATCCACGTCAACGACGGCATCATCCACGACGAGCCGATCGTGCCCTTCGGCGGCGAGAAGCACTCCGGCGTCGGGCGGCTCAACGGCGACGCGACCGTCGAGGCGTTCACCACGCAGAAGTGGATCTCCGTCCAGCACGCGCGCAGCACCTTCCCCATCTGACCCGGCCCGCACACCCATCGAGGACAGGACCTGACCGCGATGGTCCCTAGCGTGAGGAGGTCAGGTCAGGGCACGACCCCACCGGAAAGGCGGTCCCTTCATGGTCGCTCTTGTCCCCGCCGAGGCGCACGGCGATGAGCGCGGCGCGCTGCTCTCCTTCATCGAGGCGCAGCGCGCCGCCCTCCGCCGCGCGGTCCTCGGACTGACCGAGGAGCAGGCGGCGAGCCGCCCCACCGCCAGCGAACTGTCGCTGTCGGGGCTGCTCAAGCACGCGGCGGAAGCCGAGCTCAACTGGCTGCGCCTCGCCCAGCAGCGCCCCAACGACAGGAGGCGCAGCCCGGAGACCTGGGCCGAGGGCTTCCGGCTGTCCGGCGACGAGACCATCCCCGGCGTGCTCGCCTTCTGGGACGGGGTCGTCAAGGAGCTGGAGGATTTCATCCGCACGGTGCCCAGCCTGGACGACACCTTCCCGCTGCCCGAGGCGCCCTGGTTCCCCAAGGACGGCCGGGTCTCCGTGCGGTGGATGGCACTGCACCTGGTGCAGGAGTTCGGCCGGCACGCCGGGCACGCCGACATCATCCGCGAGTGCCTGGACGGCAGGACCTCCTTCGAGCTGATCGAGATGGAGGCCGGCCGGGAGGCGTAGCGGACCGCCCGGGCCCGGGACGCCGAAGGCCCGCGCCGGTGGCCTGCGCCGACGGCTCGCGTCGACGGCCCGTGTCGGAGGCCGGTCGTGCTCGGCCCGGGGCCCCGCACTCCCGGGCCCCTCGGCCCTGGCGCGGCGCGTTCTCCCGGCGCGGGCGCGTCCTTGCCCGTACCCTAGTCAAAATTGACGTCACGGTACGGAGGGCAGGGACGCGAATGTCGGCGATCCGGCTGCTGGTGCTCGGCGCCGTGCGCCAGCACGGGCGGGCACACGGCTACCAGGTGCGCAACGACCTGGAGTACTGGGGCGCCCACGAGTGGTCCAACGCCAAACCGGGCTCGATCTACCACGCCCTGAAGCAGATGGCGAAGCAGGGCCTGCTGCGCGCCCACGAGACCGCGCCCAGCACCGCCGGCGGCCCGCCCCGCACCGAGTACGAGATCACCGAACAGGGCACCGAGGAGTACTTCGCCCTGCTCCGCCAGGCCCTCACGGCGCACGACCAGAAGCCCGACAGCCTCACCGCCGCCCTCGGCTTCCTCGTCGACCTGCCGCGCGCGGAGGCGGTCGGCCTGCTCCGGCAGCGGGTCGCGGGCCTGGAGCGCTGGCGGGCCACCGTCACCGAGCACTACACGCCGGAGGGCGGCCCCGAGCAACTGGGCCACATCGGGGAGATCATGAACCTCTGGCTCCACCAGGCCGACGCGGGCGCCGCCTGGACCCGCGGCCTCATCGAGCGGGTCGAGGGCGGCGCGTACACCTTCGCCGGCGAGGGCGACCCGTTCGTCGGCGTCCTCGCGGACGGCCAGGAGAACCCGTACGCGACGGGCTCCCGGCACCCCGGCGACCAGGGCTGACGCCCTCCTCGGAAAAGCCGCTTGCACCTCACGCGGCGTGAGGAACCAGGCTGGGGGCGTACCGAAGGAAGGAGCGGGGGACGATGAGCTACTCCGTCGGACAGGTCGCCCGTCTCGCCGGGACCACGGTGCGGACCCTGCACCACTACGACGAGATCGGGCTGCTCTCCCCGAGCGGCCGCAGCCACGCCGGACACCGGCGCTACGAGGACGACGACCTCGACCGGCTGCAGCAGATCCTGTTCTACCGGGAGCTCGGCTTCCCGCTCGACCAGGTCGCGGCCCTCCTCGACGACCCGGACACGGACCCGCAGGAGCACCTGCGGCGCCAGCACCGGCTGCTGACCGCCCGGATCGTCGAACTGCAGAGGATGGCCGAGGCCGTCGAGAACGCCATGGAGGCGAAGAAGATGGGCATCAACCTCACCCCCGAGGAGAAGTTCGAGGTCTTCGGGGACAAGGACCCCGAGCAGTACGCCGACGAGGCCGAGCAGCGCTGGGGCGGCACCGAGGCGTACCGCGAGTCCCAGCGCCGCGCCGCCCGCTACGCCAAGGAGGACTGGCAGCGCATCCAGGACGAGGCGAAGGACTGGGGCGAGCGCTACACGGCGCTGATGGAGGAGGGCGAGGAGCCGTCCGGCGAGCGCGCCGTGGCCATGGCGGAGGAGCACCGGCAGCACATCTGCCGCTGGTTCTACGACTGCCCCTACGAGATGCACCGCTGCCTGGGCGACATGTACGTCGCGGACGAGCGCTTCAAGGCGTTCTACGACAGCATGCGCCCCGGCCTCGCCGAGCACGTGCGGGACGCGATCCACGCGAACGCCGACCGCCACGCGTAACGGCGGCCCGCGCCGCCCCGCGCGCGGGACACCCGGGGCCCGGGGTCCGGGCGGCCCCGCGGCGGAGCGCCGCCCCCGGGCGGGGCACCCGGGACCGGGGCGGGGTGCCGGGCCGTGGAGGGGCTGCCGGAGGCCCACGGGCCCCGGGCGGCCCCTCCACCCCGCCCACCGGCCACGCGGAGTGACCGGAAGGGGCGGTATCCGGTCGTCCGGTTCGCTGCGCCGCCCGGGCCGCGCGCGCGGAGGGTCGGTGGAACCGAGGGCACGCCGGGAGCGTTGATACGTTTGGGCAGCCGTCCCCCGCCCATCGACCCAGGAGCCCGGAACCCGTGATGACCCTTGCGCTTGGCCCGGAGTGGCTCAGCCCGGACTACCTGATCTCCGAGTACGGCCTGCCCGGCATTCTGCTCATCGTCTTCGCCGAATCGGGGTTCTTCGCCTTCCTGCCGGGTGACTCGCTGCTGTTCACGGCGGGCCTGCTGGTCGCCGAGGGCAACTACATCCAGCAGCCGCTGTGGCTGGTCTGCACACTGATCGTGATCGCTGCGATCACCGGTGACCAGGTCGGCTACGCCATAGGCCGGTTCTTCGGCCCGAAGCTGTTCAGCCGCCCGAACTCCAAGGTCTTCAAGCAGGAGAACCTGGACAAGGCGCACGAGTTCGTCGAGAAGTACGGGCCGAAGGCGATCGTGCTGGCCCGTTTCGTGCCGATCGTGCGGACGTTCGCGCCGATCGTCGCGGGCGCCGGCCGGATGAAGTACCGGACGTTCATCGCGTACAACGTCGTCGGCGGCGTGCTCTGGGGCGCCGGCATCACCGTCGCCGGGTTCTTCCTGGGTCAGATCGGCTTCATCAAGGAGAACATCGAGGCGATCCTCGTCCTGATCGTCCTGCTGTCGGTGATCCCGATCATCATCGAGTTCGTGCGCGGACGCTCGAAGGCGAAGAAGGCCGCCGCGCTGTCCGGCGCGGCGTTCCCGGCCGACCCCGCCGCGCCCGTGCAGCGCGGCCGCCACGCCAGGCGCTGACCACCGCGCCCGGGGGCACCGGGCGCCGCACCGGCCACGCGCGGCCGGCCGGGGGACCGGCCGGCCGCGCGCCGTCAGAAGCCCCTCGTGCGCTTGGCCGCGCGGCGGGTCGCCGCCGTCGCCGGCGCCCGCAGGAACATCCGGGCCAGCTCGCCGCCCAGGTTCACGCCGATCGCGATGGCCAGCGCCAGCGCCGCCGCGCGCGCCAGCGACGCGAAACCGGCGTCCATGTTGTTCTGCGCGATGTTGAGGACGCCGTAGTACATCGCGGAACCGGGCAGCAGCGGCCCGATCGCCGCCGTCACGTACGGCAGCGACGTCGACCGCTCGTACCGCGCCATCAGCTGCCCGAACAGGCCCACCAGCCCGGCCGCCAGCGCCGTCGCCAGCATCGCCGACCCCCCGGCCGTCACCGCGACCGCCCCGAACACGACCCAGGCCACCGCGCCGTTCACCATCACGAACACCACCGTGGAACGTTCCTGCTGGAGCAGGACCGCGAAGGTCAGCGACAGCGCCATCGCCGCGAGGATCGACACCACCGGCCGCTCCGCCGGCGCGAGGGTCCCCTCCGGGCTCAGCTCCGCGCCCACCTGCACGCCCACGTACAGCGTCGTCAACACGCCCACCACGATCGCGACGAAGAAGTACACGACCTCCAGCAACCGCGCCGACGCGGTGATGTAGAAGCCCGTCAGGCCGTCCTGCACGGCCGCGACCAGCGCCCGCCCCGGGATCAGCGCGAACAGCCCGCCCGTGATCACCGCCGACGGCCGCAGCCCCGCGTGGAGCAGGCTCACCACCACGCCCAGCGCCGCGGGCGGCACCGCCGCCACCGCGAACTGGTAGAACTCCGGCAGCCCCCGCCCCGCCGCCAGCCACGCCAGCCGGTCGCCGAGCATCGCCCCCGCGGCCGCGATCAGGAACACCGTCACATCGCCGCCCAGCAGCACCGACGCCGCACCGGCCAGACCGCCCGCCGCCAGGGTCAGCACCCAGCCGGGGTACGGGTGCCGGTTGCGGCGGATCAGCGCCAGCCGCCGGTACGCGTCCTCCAGGGTGACGTCGACGTCCTCGGTGTTGATGTCCGTGACGAGCTGGTACACGGCCGTCAGCCGCGTGTAGTCGGTGCCGCGGCGCCGCACGATCCGGCTCGCCGTCACGGGGTCGTCCACCAGCGACGGCTGGTACGTGACCGACAGGAGCGTGAACGTGACCGTCGGCTCGCAGCGGTCCATCCCGTACGAGCGGCAGATCGCGAACATGGCCGCCTCGACGTCCTCGGCGCCCTCGCCCCCCGCCAACAGCAGCTCGCCGATGCGCAGCGTCAGGTCCAGCACGCGGGGCACGGCCGGGCCGGCGCCCTCCTCGTGCCGCTGCGCCGGCTCGGTCAGCGGACGCTCGCCCACCGGCATCCGCAGCATGGTCCGCATCCGGTCCTGCCACGGCGCGTCCTTCGACAGCCGGACCGCCGGCAGGCCCTGCGCGGGCGTGTACGCCGGGTGGGCCAGCCGCGCGTCGAACGTGGACGGCGGCGCGAACGCGGACCTCTCCGGCTCCCCGGACGGCTCCGCCGCGAACCCCTCCGGGACGGCGAACTCCGAACTCGGGTGGTCGTCCTCGGGCGGGCCCGGCGGCTCCACACCGGCAGGCGGGGTGAAGGCGCTGCGCGCCTCGTCCGGCTGCGGTTTGCGGTCCTCCTCCGGACCGTGCGGCTCCGCCACCACTGTGCCTGCCCACTCCCACTGATCGTCCGTCGCGTCGTCTCCGCCTGCCCGGGGCGCCGTGCCGTACTCCCGGTGCCGCACGCCTCCACGCGCGCGTGACGTGCCCGTTCCGCCCAGTATGGGCGTCCTTGCCCCGCCCGCACAGCACGGCGGGCGGCGCACCCGTGACGCTCGGGGTGCGCCGCCCGCCGGCGGAACGCGGTGAGGGGGCTGCCTCAGTGGGCGCCGCCCTGCTCCTTCAGGCGCTTGATGGACGCCTCGATCTCGGCCTCCGCCTCGGCACGGCCGACCCAGTCGGCGCCCTCGACGGACTTGCCCGGCTCCAGGTCCTTGTAGACCTCGAAGAAGTGCTGGATCTCCAGGCGGTCGAACTCGGACACGTGGTGGATGTCGCGCAGGTGCTCCATGCGCGGGTCCGACGCCGGGACGCACAGCAGCTTGTCGTCGCCGCCGGCCTCGTCGGTCATGCGGAACATGCCGATCGCGCGGCACCTCACCAGAACACCGGGGAAGGTCGGCTCGTCCAGGATGACCAGCGCGTCCAGCGGGTCGCCGTCCTCACCCAGGGTGCCCTCGACGAAGCCGTAGTCCGCCGGGTACACGGTCGAGGTGAACAGGTGGCGGTCGAGACGGATGCGACCGGTCTCGTGGTCCACCTCGTACTTGTTCCGCGAACCCTTCGGGATCTCGATGCAGACGTCGAACTCCACGGGTGGCTCCTCCAAGATCAACACAATGTCGGGTCACTGGACCGCCGTGATCACCGGGGTGCCGTGCTCGTGGCCCAGCTCAGTGGTTAAGTGTCCCTCACGCAACCGAGTGCTCGCGAAAGGGGCTGGTCAGCCGTGCTGGAGCGGAACGTGCTGCGGCTGGCCGCGGGCTCCGCCGCCGTCGGCGTCGCCCTGGCCGCCACGGTGGCGGGTCTCGCCGGTCCCTGGGACGGGGGTCAGCGTACGGCCGAACGCGACCGCGCCGCTGCCCGGGCCGCCACAGGTGGCGCACATCACGGCCGGGGCGCCGGGCCGGGCCCCTCCGTCGGCCGTGCGCCCGCGCCCGCGCCGAGCGCCCCCGCGGTCCTCACGCCCCTGGCGGCGCCCGCCCGCGTCCAGGACGCCCCCGCGCCCGCCCTCGCCGGGGCGCTCGACCCGCTGTTCCGCGACCCCGGCCTCGGCGCCCCGCGCACGGCGGCCGTCGTGGACGTGGCGACCGGCCGCCGGCTGTACGGGCACGGGGTGGCGGCCCCCATGCCCCCGGCCTCCACCATCAAGATCGCCACCACGGCGGCGGCCCTCTCGGCGCTGGGCCCCGACCACCGCCTCACCACCACCGTCGTCGCGTCGCGGGACGCCCGCACGGTCACCCTCGTCGGCGGCGGCGACCCGACGCTCGACGAGAGCCGCCTGAAGGCCCTGGCGGCGGCCACCGCGAAGGCCCTGCGCGCGCGGGGCGCGGCGCCCACGGCCCTGACGTACGACACCTCCCTGTACAGGGGCCCGGTACGGCACCGGATCGGCGTCAACGACAACATCGCCCCCGTCACGGCGCTCATGACCCGCTCCGCACGCCTCGACGACTCCACCTCCGGCCCGGCCCCGCGCGCGGGGGACCCGGCGGGGGAGACGGCGCGCGCCTTCGCGGAGCTGCTCGCGGCGCGGGGCGTCACGGTGTCCCCGGCTCCCCGGCCCGGCCGCGCCCCGCACCGGCCCCTGCGGCTCGCGGCGACGCACTCGGCCCCCCTGTCCACCCTGGTGGAGCGCACGCTGACGCACAGCGACAACGACCTGGCGGAGGCGCTGGCCCGGGCGACCGCCCGCGCGACCCGCCACCCCGCCGGCTTCGACGGCGCCGGGCGGGCGGTGCGGGCGCAACTGCGCGGGCTCGGCGTGCCGCTGGACGGCGCCGTCATCAGGGACGGCAGTGGCCTCGACCGCCGCAACCGCCTCTCCGCGCGCCTCCTCACCGCGCTCCTGGCCCGCGCCGCCGACCCCGCCCACCCCGAGCTGCGCCCCGTCCTGACGGGCCTCCCGGTGGGCGGCTTCAGCGGCACCCTGGAGGACCGCTACACGGACGGTTCCCCGGCGGCGGGCCTCATCCGCGCGAAGACGGGCACCCTGACGGGCGTGAACGCCCTGGCGGGCACGGCGGTGACCCACGACGGCCGCCTCCTGGCCTTCGCCTTCCTGGCGTCGAACACCCCGTCCCCGTACGAGGCCCAGCCGGCCCTGGACGCCCTCGCCACCGCCCTGACCGCCGCCCGGCCACGGCCCTGACCGCCGCCCGGCCCGCGGCGGCCCCCGCGTCCCGGCCCGCGCCCGCCGCCCCGGCCGCGCCCGCCCGCGTACGGTCCGCGTACGCCCGCGGGGTCACCCTTGTGGCGCGGAGCACGTACGGTTGACGCATGACGAGCATCGGTGGTGCCGAGATGGTCGACTGGAATCTCGCGGTGGCGACCGCGACCCGATTCGTGCGGCCCGGGCCCGAGGTGAGCCGCGACGAGGCCCGGGAGGTCGTCGCCGAGCTGCGGCGGCACGCCAAGGCCTCGGAGGAGCACGTCCGAGGGTTCACCCGCATGGTCCCGGAGGGGCACGAGCCCGAGGACACCCCCGTCCTCGTCGTCGACCGGGCCGGATGGATCCGGGCGAACGTGGCGGGCTTCCGCGAACTCCTCAAGCCCCTGCTGGACAAGATGGCGGAGCGCCGCCCGGGCGGCCCCGGCGGCGCCGTCCTCGGCGCGGTCGGCGGCAAGGTGACCGGCGTGGAGCTGGGCATGCTCCTCTCCTTCCTCGCCTCCCGCGTCCTCGGCCAGTACGAGACCTTCGCCCCCGCCACCCGCGAACTGCCCGCCGGGGAGAACGGCGGCGGCCGGCTCCTCCTCGTCGCGCCCAACATCGTCCACGTCGAGCGGGAGCTCGCCGTCGCCCCGCACGACTTCCGCCTGTGGGTGAGCCTCCACGAGGAGACGCACCGCACGCAGTTCACCGCCGTGCCGTGGCTGCGCGACCACCTGCGGAGCGAGATCCAGGCGTTCCTCGGCGCGACCGAGGTCGACCCGATGACCGTGCTGGAACGTCTCCGCGAGGCCGTCCAGACCTTCGCCGGCGCCCGGCCGGAGGCCGAGGAGGACGACGGCGGCCGTTCCCTCGTCGAGCTGGTCCAGACCCCGGAGCAGCGGGAGATCCTGGGCCGCCTCACGGCCGTCATGTCGCTCCTCGAAGGCCACGCCGACTACGTCATGGACGGCGTCGGCCCGCAGGTCGTGCCGTCCGTCGCGGAGATCCGCGAGAAGTTCCAGCAGCGCCGCGCGCGCGGGGCGTCCCGCCTCGACGCGGCGCTGCGCAAGCTGCTCGGACTGGACGCCAAGCTCCGTCAGTACCGCGACGGCGAGCGGTTCGTCCGGGCCGTCGTCGACGAGGTCGGCATGGCGGGCTTCAACCGGGTGTGGACCTCCCCGAACACGCTGCCCACGAAGGCCGAGATCGCCAGGCCGGCGGAGTGGGTGGCGAGGGTGCACCGCAAGGGGGAGTGAGGAAGCGGAACCGGTGTCCCCGGAACGGAGCCGCTCCAATCACCCATCCGAGGGACCGTGGGCGACGGATAGGCGTGCGATGCTCGGGTAACGGCTGTGTTCTGTCACCATCGACGCACGCTGAGTGACGGCCTGAGTGACCGAACCCTCCGTTCCGACCGTTAAGACTCCGACCGAGGCACCCCCCAACTTCCACGAAGGGCACCGGACATGGGTCCCCATCCTGCGGTCGCGGCGATACGCCTGGCGGTTCGCCGCGTACTCCACGACGTACTCAACGAGGTCTCCCGGAACACCGCCGCCCGCCCCGCGGCGGCAGCTCCCGCGCACCCGGACGCCACCGGCCCCGAGCGGGCCGCGCGCGCCGGCACCGACCGCGCCGGCGAGCCGCCGCTCGTGCTGGTCGCCTGCTCCGGCGGCGCCGACTCCATGGCGCTGGCCTCCGCCCTCGCCTTCGAGGCGCGCAAGCTGGCCGTCCGCGCCGGCGGCATCACCATCGACCACGGCCTCCAGCCCGGCTCCGACCTGCGCGCCGCCGAGGTCGCCTCCCGGCTCAGCGCCCTGCGGCTCGACCCGGTCGAGGCCATCACGGTGACCGTCGGCCGCGAGGGCGGGCCCGAGGCGGCCGCCCGCGACGCCCGGTACGCCGCCCTGGACGAGGCCGCCGAGCGCCTGGGCGCCGCCGCCGTCCTGCTCGGCCACACCCGCGACGACCAGGCCGAGACCGTGCTCCTCGGCCTCGCCCGCGGCTCCGGCATCCGCTCCCTGTCCGGCATGGCCGCCGTCTCCGGCGCCGCCGGCCGCTACCGCCGCCCCTTCCTGCACCTCGACCGCCAGACCGCCCGCAAGGCGTGCCTGGTCCAGTCCCTGCCCGTCTGGGACGACCCGATGAACGCCGACCCGGCGTACACGCGGTCCCGGCTGCGCCACGAGGGCCTGCCCGCCCTGGAGAAGTCGCTCGGCAAGGGCGTCGTGGAGGCCCTCGCCCGTACCGCGCAGCTCTGCCGCGACGACGCCGACGCCCTGGACCGCTGGGCCGCCGAGGCCGACGCCACCGTCCGCGACGAGGCCGGCCTGCTGGAGTGCGCCAAGCTGTACGCCCTGCCGCCCGCCGTGCGCCGCCGCGTCCTGCGCCGCGCGGCCATCGCCGAGGGCGCCCCGGCCGGGTCGCTGTTCGCCCGGCACGTCGAGGAGCTGGACCGGCTGATCACGGGCTGGCGGGGCCAGGGCGCCATCAACCTGCCCGGCCGCGTCGTCGCCCGGCGCCAGGGTGGCAGACTGGTCATCCGGCAAGGCTGACCGAAAACCGGCCGAGGCATCGGTCAGGAGGCCGTCCAGGCCGGTCCAGGCTGGCGCAGGCTGCAACGAAAGTGACCCGGGTGAACCAGAACGACATGGGTGCCGACCTCAAGTCGGTGCTCATCACCAAGGAAGAGATCGACGCCAAGCTGGCCGAGCTGGCGTCGAAGATCGACGCGGAGTACGCGGGCAAGGACCTGCTCATCGTCGGCGTCCTCAAGGGCGCCGTGATGGTGATGGCGGACCTGGCGCGCGCCCTGTCCACCCCCGTCACCATGGACTGGATGGCCGTCTCCTCGTACGGGGCGGGCACCCAGTCCTCGGGCGTCGTCCGGATCCTCAAGGACCTGGACACCGACATCAAGGGCAAGCACGTCCTGATCGTCGAGGACATCATCGACTCCGGGCTGACCCTGTCCTGGCTGCTCTCCAACCTCGGCTCGCGCGAGCCGGCCTCCCTGGAGGTCTGCACGCTGCTGCGCAAGCCCGAGGCGGCGAAGGTGGCGATCGACGTGAAGTGGATCGGCTTCGACATCCCCAACGAGTTCGTCGTGGGGTACGGGCTGGACTACGCCGAGAAGTACCGCAACCTCCCGTTCGTCGGGACGCTCGCGCCGCACGTCTACGGCGGCTGACGGCCCGGGGCCGCGGCGACCCGGGAACCCTGGCCGCCTCCTCCGCGTTGGACGTGGGGAAGGCGGCCACGGGCGACAATGCTGGGGTACCGTCCGAAGAACAGCTTTTTTCCACACCCGTGCTGACCCAGACGCCAGCACGTAGTCTCACACTCTCACAGCAGCATTTACCTACGGGCAGGAGGGACGGGGCGTCATCGCTCCGTATGGATGGACGTGAAGCGATACTTCCGTGGGCCGGTCATGTGGATCGTGCTGGCCGTCCTCGCCGTGGTCGTGTTGATGCAGGTCGTCGGCTCGTCGGGCGGCTACAAGACGGTGGACACCGGCAAGGTCGTCCAGGCGATCGCCAAGAACCAGGTCGACCAGGTCAAGCTGACCACCGGCGACGAACAGATGATCAAGGCCGACCTGAAGGACGGCCAGAAGATCGACGGCAGCGACAAGATCCAGGCGAGCTACATCGGGACCCAGGGTTCCGACCTCGCCGCGACGCTGCAGCAGAAGTACGAGGCCGGTGAGATCGAGGACGGCTACACGATCTCGCCGACGAAGCAGAGCGCCTTCGTCTCCGTGCTGCTCTCGCTGCTGCCCTTCGTCCTGATCGTCCTGGTCTTCCTCTTCCTGATGAACCAGATGCAGGGCGGCGGCTCCCGCGTCATGAACTTCGGGAAGTCCAAGGCCAAGCTGATCACCAAGGACACCCCCAAGACGACGTTCGCCGACGTCGCCGGCTCGGACGAGGCCGTCGAGGAGCTCCACGAGATCAAGGAGTTCCTCCAGGAGCCCGCCAAGTTCCAGGCCGTCGGCGCCAAGATCCCCAAGGGTGTGCTGCTCTACGGCCCGCCCGGAACGGGCAAGACGCTCCTGGCGCGCGCCGTCGCCGGCGAGGCGGGCGTCCCCTTCTACTCGATCTCCGGCTCCGACTTCGTCGAGATGTTCGTGGGTGTCGGCGCCTCCCGCGTCCGCGACCTCTTCGAGCAGGCCAAGGCGAACGCCCCGGCGATCGTCTTCGTCGACGAGATCGACGCCGTCGGCCGGCACCGCGGCGCGGGCCTCGGCGGCGGCCACGACGAGCGCGAGCAGACCCTGAACCAGCTGCTCGTCGAGATGGACGGCTTCGACGTCAAGGGCGGCGTCATCCTGATCGCCGCCACGAACCGCCCGGACATCCTCGACCCGGCCCTCCTGCGCCCCGGCCGCTTCGACCGCCAGATCGCGGTCGACCGCCCGGACATGCAGGGCCGCCTGGAGATCCTCAAGGTCCACCAGAAGGGGAAGCCGGTCGCGCCCGACGTCGACCTGGCCGCCGTCGCCCGCCGTACGCCGGGCTTCACCGGCGCCGACCTGTCGAACGTGCTGAACGAAGCGGCGCTCCTCACGGCGCGCAGCGACAAGAAGCTCATCGACAACCACATGCTGGACGAGGCGATCGACCGCGTGGTCGCGGGCCCGCAGAAGCGGACCCGGATCATGTCGGACAAGGAGAAGAAGATCACCGCGTACCACGAGGCCGGTCACGCCCTCGTCGCCGCGGCGTCCCCGAACTCCGACCCCGTCCACAAGATCACCATCCTGTCCCGCGGCCGTGCCCTGGGCTACACGATGGTCCTGCCGGACGAGGACAAGTACTCGACCACGCGCAACGAGATGCTCGACCAGCTCGCGTACATGCTGGGCGGGCGCGCCGCCGAGGAGCTGGTCTTCCACGACCCGACCACGGGCGCGGCCAACGACATCGAGAAGGCCACGGCCACGGCCCGCGCGATGGTCACGCAGTACGGCATGACCGAGCGACTCGGCGCGATCAAGTTCGGCGGCGACAACACCGAGCCGTTCCTCGGCCGCGAGATGGCGCACCAGCGCGACTACTCCGAAGAGGTCGCCGCGCTGGTCGACGAGGAAGTCAAGAAGCTCATCGAGACGGCGCACAACGAGGCGTGGGAGATCCTCGTCGAGAACCGCGACGTCCTCGACAACCTGGTCCTCCAGCTCCTGGAGAAGGAGACCCTCGGCAAGGAGGAGATCGCCGAGATCTTCGCCCCGATCGTGAAGCGCCCGCCGCGCCCGGCGTGGACCGGCTCCTCGCGGCGTACGCCGTCGACGCGGCCGCCGGTGCTCTCCCCGAAGGAGCTGGCGCTGACCAACGGCGCCACCCCGTCGACGGCCACCACGGCCACGCCGGTGGAGACCACGAAGGCCACCGACGCGGTCCCGGAGGACCGTCCGGAGTCCTGACCCCGGATCCCACCCGGAATGGATGCCGCGCCCCCCAGGTTCTAGCCTGTGGGGGCGCGGCGTTCGCGCACTCAGGGAAGACGGAACGAGGCACACATGACCGACGCGGTGACGCTGGACGGCGAGGGCACGATCGGCGAGTTCGACGAGAAGCGCGCCGAGAACGCCGTGCGCGAACTCCTCATCGCGATCGGCGAGAACCCGGACCGGGAGGGACTGCGGGAGACGCCGGCCCGGGTCGCGCGGGCCTACCGGGAGATATTCGCCGGCCTCTGGCAGGAGCCGGAGGACGTGCTGACCACGACCTTCGACCTCGGCCACGACGAGATGGTGCTGGTCAAGGACATCGAGGTCTTCTCGACCTGCGAGCACCACCTGGTGCCCTTCCGCGGCGTGGCCCACGTCGGCTACATCCCCTCGACCTCCGGCAAGATCACCGGCCTGTCGAAGCTGGCCCGGCTGGTGGACGTGTACGCGCGCCGCCCCCAGGTGCAGGAGCGGCTGACCACGCAGATCGCCGACTCGCTGATGAAGATCCTCGAACCGCGCGGCGTGATCGTGGTCATCGAGTGCGAGCACATGTGCATGTCCATGCGCGGGATCCGCAAGCCCGGCGCCAAGACCCTCACGTCGGCCGTGCGCGGCCAGCTCCGGGACGTGGCGACCCGCGCCGAGGCGATGAGCCTCATCATGGCGAACTAGCGGCGCACGGCCGCGCGCGGAGCCACGCGGGGCGTACGCGGGCGTGGACGGCCCGGCGGGGGCGGTGCCCCGGCGGGGGCGGTGCCCCGGCGGGGGCGGTCACGCCGTCGTCGGGGAGGCGCCCGGGGGCTCGTCGTCCTCGGGGAGCCGGCACACCCGCTCCAGGAACAGGGCCGCCGCGACCACCGCGATGCCGGCCAGGACGGCGAAGCCCGCGTAGAGGGCCTGGTCGCGGCGGGCCGGGACGTCCAGGGAGCCCAGCAGGAAGACCCCGGTCCCCCCGTACATTCCGCTCACCGCGGCCGTGACCAGCGCGCTGGCCTGGCCGAAGACCACCGCGCGGGCCGCCAGCAGCGGCTCCACGCCCTTCGCGCCGGGGCGGCGCTCCCGCTGCGCCTTCAGGCGGGAGCGCAGGGACAGCGCCGTCGCCGCGAGGACCGCCGCGATCGCGGCCAGCACGATCGGCGCGGCCAGCGGGACGCTCGGCAGCGTGCCGAACGCGTCCCACAGCCGGGCGCCGCCCCAGGAGAGGACTCCGGCCACCACGAAGAGTCCGGCCAGTACCTTGACCCTCAGTTGCTTCACCGGTGTCCTTCGCGTCTGTCGGTGCTGTTGCCTGCCGTTCCGTACGGGCAACGGTCAGTCGGGGAGGCGGAGTTCCAGGTCGCCGCGGACGGTGACGCCCTCCTGGGCGACACCGGCCAACAGGTCCGCGACCCGGCCCGCCCCCGGGAGCTGGGCCTCCGGCTCCACGTCCAGCCACGGGCGCAGCACGAAGGCCCGCTGGTGGGCGCGCGGGTGGGGCAGGGTGAGGGCCGGGTCGTCGGAGACCTCGTCCGCGTACGTCACGATGTCCACGTCGACGGTCCGGGCGCCCCACCGCTCCGTGCGCACGCGGTCGAAGGCCTCCTCCACGGCGTGCGCCCGCTCCAGCAGCGACGAGGGGGGCAGCGTGGTCTTCACCACCACCACGGCGTTCAGGTACGGGGGCTGGGCGTCCGGCTCGACGCCCCAGGGCTCCGTCTCGTAGACCGGCGACACGGCCTTGACCCGCACGCCGGGCGTGTCCTCCAGGGCGTCGATGGCGCCCTGGAGGTTCTCCAGGCGGTTGCCGAGGTTGCCGCCGAGGGAGAGGACGGCCAGCCTCGGGTTGGTCAGCGTCGTGTCGGCGGCGTCGACCTGCTCCGTCACGGAGGCGGGCACCGGCTGTACCGTCGGGTCGCTGGGCGTGCGGTTCATACGCGGCTCCGGGTGATCGTGATGGTCACGTCGTCGAACGGGACGGTGATCGGGGCGTCCGGCTTGTGCACGCACACCTCGACCTCCTGGACACCCTCGTGCTTGAGGCACCGCTGGGCGATGCGCTCGGCCAGCGTCTCGATCAGGTCGACCGGCTCTCCCCGCACCACGTCGACGACCTCCTCGGCGACGATGCCGTAGTGGACGGTCTTGGTCAGGTCGTCCTCCGCGGCGGCGGGCCGGGTGTCGAGGCCCAGTACCACGTCCACGATGAACGTCTGGCCCTCCTCCCGCTCCTTGGGGAAGACGCCGTGGTGCCCGCGGGCCTTGAGGCCGCGCAGTGCGACACGATCCACGCGAATCACTCCTGCTGTCGTAGGTCTGGGCGGCTCCCGGCCGGGTGCGGTCGGTCCGGTCGCAGCCCCTCGAATCTACCCGCGGCCACCGACACGGCCCGCACACGGTCCCGCCGGCGGTTTCCCCACGGCCCGTCTACCCGCTCGGAGCGCTCACACCGCGCTCTCGTCGTCCTCCTCGTCGTCGGATTCCGCCAGGACGGGCGAGCCGTGGTGGGACCAGACCTTCCAGCCGTCCGGGGTGCGGCGGAACACGTTCGTCGCGACGACCAGCTGCCCGACCAGCGGGCCCAGCTCGGCGCCGTCCTCGGCGGGGCCGCCGCTGAGGATGTTCTCCGTACAGGTCACCACCGCCGTGTCCGCCGCGACCGACACCTTCACATCGGTCAGGAAGAACTGGATGTACTCGGTGTTCGCCATGATCAGCGCGTACGAGCGGAGGACCTCGCCCCGGCCCGACAGCACCGGCCAGCCCGGGTGGACGCAGGAGATCCCGCCGTGCCGCTCGTCCAGCCACAGGTCGGCGACCGCTTCAAAGTCGCCCTGCTCCACCGCCTCGTAGAAAGCGGTGTTGGCCCGCTCGACCGCCTCGGTGTCCGTGCGGGCGCCGCTCACGAGGTGGCGCCCTCGACGGCGCGGGCCACGCGGACCGCGTCCGCCGTCGCGCGCACCTCGTGGACGCGTACGGCCCAGGCGCCCTCGTGGGCGGCGATCGCGGAGACCGCGGCCGTCGCGGCGTCCCGCTCCCGCGCCGGCGGCGGGGCGTGCCCCTCCCCGGCCAGTACGCGGCCCAGGAACCGCTTCCGGGAGGCGGCGACCAGCAGGGGGCGCCCGAGGGCCCGCAGCTCCGCCAGGTGCGCCACGAGGGCCAGGTCGTGCTCGGCCTGCTTGGCGAAGCCCAGACCGGGGTCGACGATGAGCCGTTCGGGGGCGACGCCGCCCGCGACGACGGCCTCCACGCGCGCGTGGACCTCCGCGACGACCTCGGCGACCACGTCGTCGTAGACGGCGAGGCCGTTCATGCCCTCGCTGAAGCCGCGCCAGTGCATCACGACGAACGGCACTTCGGCGGCGGCGACGGACGGGACCATGTCCGGGTCGGCCAGGCCGCCGCTGACGTCGTTGACGAGCACGGCGCCCGCCTCCACGGCCCGGCGGGCGACCGACGCGCGCATCGTGTCGACGGAAACGGTGACCCCTTCCGAGGCCAGGCCCCGTACGACCGGCACGACCCGCCGCAGCTCCTCGTCCTCGTCCACCCGGCTGGCGCCCGGGCGCGTCGACTCCCCGCCGACGTCCACCAGGTCCGCGCCCTGGGCGACCAGCTCCAGGCCGTGCTTGACGGCGGCGGTGGTGTCGAACCAGCGCCCGCCGTCGGAGAAGGAGTCGGGCGTCACGTTGACGACGCCCATGACCGCGCAGCGGTCCCACTCCGGCAGCCCCTGGACCGTACCCCGTCCGCGCAACGTACTCATGCCCCCAGCCTAGGCCCGCGCGGGGGACGGGGTGCCGACCGGGCCGGGCCCCCCGGGTCCGGCCGGGTGGCGGCCCGCCCCGGGCGCGGGCGGGGCCTCAGGCCGCGCGCACGCCCTGCCCGGGCGCGACGTGGGCGCAGGGGCGGGCCGGGCGGGCGGCGCGGCGGCGGAACGGGCGGGGCGGGGCCACGTTCACGAAGCCCTCGGCCTGCATCGCGGCGAAGCCGATGCGGGGCAGGTCGCGCGTGGTGCGGTACACGACGAAGCGGGGCTCCCAGCGCGGCTGGAACTTCGCGTTGAACTTGTACAGCGACTCGATCTGGAACCAGCGGGACAGGAAGACCAGCAGCCCGCGCCACACCCGCAGGACCGGGCCCGCGCCCAGCCTCTCGCCGCGGGCCAGCGCCGAGCGGAACATCGCGAAGTTCAGCGACACCCGTGCCACGCCCAGCCGTGGGGCCGCCTGGAGGGCGGCGACGATCAGCAGTTCGTTCATGCCGGGGTCGGCGGACCGGTCGCGGCGCATCAGCTCCAGGGACATGCCGTCCGGCCCCCACGGCACGAAGTGGATGATCGCCTTCAGGTCGCCGTACGGGGACGTGTCCGCCGTGTCGTCCGCCTTGTGGGCGGTCGCGACGACCGCGTCGCCGTCCGCCGGGTCCCCGATGCGGCCCAGGGCCATGGAGAAGCCGCGCTCGGTGTCGGTGCCCCGCCAGTCGGCGGCGGCCCGCCGGATGCGTTCCAGCTCGCCGTCCGGCAGGTCACGGGCGCGCCGCACCCGGGTCTCGTAGCCGTTGCGCTCGATGCGCTTGACCATCTGGCGCACGTTCCGCATGGCGCGCCCGGACAGGGAGAAATCCGCGACCTCCACCACCGCCTCGTCGCCCAGCTCCAGCGCGTCCAGGCCGGTCTCGCGGGTCCAGACCTGGCCGCCGGTCTCGGAGCAGCCCATGACGGCGGGCGTCCAGGAGTGTGCCTTGGCCTCGTCCATGAACCGCTCGATGGCGCCCGGCCAGGCCTCCACGTCCCCGATCGGGTCGCCGCTGGCCAGCATCACCCCGGAGACGACGCGGTACGTGACGGCGGCCTTGCCGCTCGGGGAGAAGACGACCGCCTTGTCGCGGCGGAGCGCGAAGTGGCCCAGCGAGTCCCGCCCGCCGTGCCTGGCGAGCAGCTCCCGCAGCCGGGCCTCGTCGTCCCCGGTGAGCCGGGCGACCGGGTGCTCGGGGCGGAACGCCAGGTAGACGGTGGTGACGGCGGTGAGCAGGCCGAGCGCGCCGAGCGAGTACCCGACCGTCCAGGAGACGCCGCCGCCGTACGCGACGGGCCCCTCGATGCCGAACAGGCCGAGCAGGACGTGCTCCAGGCGGTCGCTGAGGCCGGGGTCGCCGACGATCCGGCCGGGGTGGGCGCTCACGACGACCAGGCCGAGGCCCAGCGATCCGGCGCCCATGAGGACGAAGTTGGCCAGTGCCCGCCAGCGGCTGCGCGGGTCCGGCAGTGCCGCGAACTCCCCGCGGTGGCGCAGCAGCAGCGCCAGCAGGGCCAGCGACAGCAGTACGCCGACCACGGAGTGGCGGTACAGGAACTGCGCCACCGCCCCCGCCGGGAGCAGGATCACCGCGGCCCGCCAGGCACGGCGCTTGCGGCGCTTCAACCCGTGTGCGAGCAGGAGCAGCAGGACGCCGACGCTGAGCGACAGCGCGGCGGACAGCGGGCCGAGCGTGCCCGGCAGGACCCCCACCAGGTCGTGGAACCGGCTCGCCCGGAAACGGGGGAACACCCCGGCGGCGATGTCGACCAGGCCGGTGAACGTGCAGGCCGTGCCGACGAGCGAGGGCACCTTCTCGGCACGCGGTCCGCGCAGGACTCGGCGCACCCGAGCCGGAACCGATGCCGACTTATCCCCATCTACCGTGACAGACATGGCTTCCTGTGGCTCTGCGAGAGATTGACGCGTTCCCGTGGCCCGGACGGTGCCGGGGCCGGACAACCGGACGATGTGCGCCCTCTAGGACGGCACGCCCGCGTGGAGGGTTCACTCGCGCCCCCGGAAAATCTCGACGAAGAAGAAGGCTTGGACGACGCATGGGTCTCACCAGCAACAAGGTCCTGGCACTGGCCGCCCTCGTGGCCGTCGCGCTGTTCGCGGCCACGGTGTGGCTGTGGCCGCGGCTCGCCCGGCGGTCCTGGCGCGCCGTGCTCGGCAGGGCCGGCCTGCTCCTGGCGACCCAACTGTCGCTCTTCGCGGCCGTGGGCCTCGCCGCGAACGGCCACTTCCTCTTCTACGGCTCCTGGGCGGACCTCCTGGGCCGGGAGCAGGAACCGGGTGTGGTCGTCGACCACCCGGCGGGCACCGGCCGCGTCAGGGTCGTGGAGACGCGCCCGACGGACGTGCCGGGCGGCCACCGCCCGCAGGTCGGCGGCCAGATCCAGAAGGTCGTCATCCCGGGCGGGAAGTCGGGCATCGACAGCCCCGCGTACGTCTACCTGCCGCCGGAGTACTTCCAGCCCGCCCACGCGGGGCGCGTCTTCCCCGCCGCCGTCGTCCTCACCGGTTACCCGGGCACCGCCGAGAACCTGCTCAAGGGCCTGCGCTACCCGCGCACCGCGTACGAGCAGGCCAAGGCCGGGAAGATGCAGCCGATGGTCCTGGTGATGCTCCGCCCGACCGTCGCGCCGCCGCGGGACACCGAGTGCGTGGACGTGCCGGGCGGGCCGCGGACGGAGACGTACTTCGCCGAGGACCTGCCGAGGGCGGTCTCGGAGACGTACCGGGTGGGCCGGGCGGCGCGGAACTGGGGGATCATCGGCAACTCGACCGGCGGCTACTGCGCGCTGAAGATCGCGCTGCACCACCCGGACCGGTTCGCGGCGGGAGCGGGCCTCTCGGCGTACTACGAGGCGGCCGAGGACATCACGACCGGTGACCTGTTCCGGGGCGACGCGGGGCTGCGCGCCCGGGCCGACCTGCTGTGGAGCCTCGACCACCTGCCGCAGGGCCGGTCGTCGTTCCTGGTGACCACCTCCCGGCGGGGCGAGGGGAACCTGAAGGGGACGCGGGACTTCATCGCGAAGGTGCGGTCCCCCGCGCGCGTGTCGTCGATCACGCTGGACAGCGGCGGCCACAACTTCGGCACCTGGAACCGCGAGATACCGCCCGCCCTGGTCTGGCTGGGCGGGCGCCTCAGCGCGGCGTGACGCCGCCCGCGGACCGGCGCAGCGCCTCGTGCAGCCGCTCCGGGGTGAGGACGCCCAGGTAGCGGCCGTCGGCGGGGTCCACGACGGGGATCCAGCCCGCGTCGTACCGGAGCATCGCGGAGAACGCCTCCTTCAGGGACCCGCCCAGCGGCACCCGCGCCTCCATGGGCCGGGCGCGCTCCCGTACGGTGCCGGCCTCCCCGGCCGCCCCCGCGTCGGCCGGCAGCCAGCCGTACGGGCGGCCGTCGGCGTCGAGGACCACGGCCCGCGCGCCGCCCCCCGCGCGCGCGAGCGGGTCGTCGAGGCGTACGGCGGGGGGCCGGTCGAGGTGGGCCTCCTCGACCGGGGTGACGGACAGCCGCCGCAGGGCGCGGTCGGCGCCCACGAACTCCGCGACGTACGGGGTGGCCGGGGCGCCCAGGACGGCGGCGGGCGCGTCCAACTGCTCGATCCTCCCGTGCCCGTACACGGCCATGCGGTCGCCGAGCCGGACCGCCTCCTCCAGGTCGTGCGTGACGAACAGGACCGTCTTGCGCATCCGGGACCGGAGCTTCAGGAACTCGGTCTGCAGGTGCTCCCGCACGACCGGGTCGACCGCGCCGAACGGCTCGTCCATCAGCAGGACCGGCGGGTCGGCCGCGAGGGCGCGGGCGACGCCGACGCGCTGGCGCTGGCCGCCGGAGAGCTGGTCGGGGTAGCGGTCGCCGAAGGCGCGCGGGTCGAGGCCGACCAGGTCCAGCAGCTCCGCCGCGCGCGCGTGGGCCTCGGCGCGGCGGGCGCCCAGGAGGCGCGGCACGGTCGCCGTGTTCTCCAGGACCGTGCGGTGCGGGAAGAGGCCGACCTGCTGGATGACGTACCCGATGCGGCGGCGCAGCTCCACGGGGTCGGTGGCGGCGACGTCCCGGCCGTCGACGAGGACGCGGCCCGAGGTCGGTTCGACGAGCCGGTTGACCATCTTCATGGTGGTGGTCTTGCCGCAGCCGGACGGGCCGACGAGGGTGACCAGCTCGCCCTCCGCCACCTCGAACGACAGGTCCTCGACGGCCGTCGTGCCGTCCGCGTAGCGCTTGGTGACGTGTTCGAAGCGGATCACAGCTCCCCCTTGTGGCGCGTGGTGGCGTTGGGGCCCATGGTGCCCGTCCGGAGCGTCTTCCGGACGATTGTCGGTGCCGGGCGTTAGGGTCGTTCCCATCGAACACCACAGCGACGGCCGGGGGTTGGCCCCCGTCCGGGGAGCGGGGGAGGTGGGAGGCGATGAGCGGCTGCCTGGCGGCCAACGACTGGATCTGCCCGGAGTACGTGCGCTCCCGTGCCCAGGAGCTCGTCGACGCCACCGTGCAGCACGTGTGGATCACCGGCGTGTCGGTCCTCCTCGGGATCGCCGTGGCCTTCCCGCTGGCGCTGCTCGTACGGGCCAGACCGGCGTTCGGCGGGCCCGTGCTGGGGCTGACGACCGTGCTGTACGCGGTCCCGTCGCTCGCGATGTTCTCGCTGCTGCTCCCGCTGTTCGGACTGTCGGCGGCGCTGGTGGTGACGGGCCTGGTGCTGTACTCGCTGACGATCCTCGTCCGGAACGTCCTCGCCGGCCTCGCCGCCGTGCCCGCCGAGACGCGGGAGGCCGCCCGCGGGATGGGGTACGGGCCGGCGCGGATGCTGTGGGAGGTCGAACTGCCGCTGGCGCTGCCCGCGCTGCTGGCCGGGGTACGGATGGCGACGGTGTCGACGGTCGCCCTGACCACCGTGGGCGCGCTGGTGGACTACGGCGGGCTGGGCACGCTGATCACCGGTGGCCTCAAGAGCTTCTTCAAGGCCCAGGTGCTGACCGCGTCGGTGCTGTGCGTGCTGCTGGCGGTCACCGCCGACGTGCTGCTCCTGGGCCTCCAGCGGCTGCTGACGCCGTGGACGCGCGCGTCGCGGGCGCGGGCGCCCCTGCCCGTGCCGGAGCGGCGGGCGGCGCCGGGCGGCGCCGGGAAGGCGGGCTGAGCGGTGGGCGTGGTGGGCGATGCCTGGACGTGGCTGACGACCGGGGCCAACTGGCAGGGCGAGAGCGGGGTGTGGCACCGGCTGGGGGAGCACCTGTGGTTCAGCGGCGTCTCCCTGCTGGTCTCCTGCCTGATCGCGCTGCCCCTGGCGTTCTGGCTGGGCCACGTCGGCCGGGGCGGCGCCCTGGCGGTGAACGTGTCGAACGCCGGGCGGGCGGTGCCCACGCTGGCGGTGCTGGTGCTGCTGACGCTCACCCCACTGGGCCGGCACGGCGGCATACCGACGGTCGTCGCGCTGGTGCTGTTCGCCGTGCCGCCGCTGCTGACCAACGCGTACCTGGGCGTGCGGGAGGTGGACCGGGCGGTCGTCGAGGCGGCGCGCGGCATGGGGATGTCGGGCGGCCAGCTGTTCCGCACGGTCGAACTGCCGCTCGCCCTGCCGATGGTGATGACCGGTCTGCGGCTGGCCGCCGTGCAGGTGATCGCCACGGCCACGCTCGCCGCGATGGCGGGCGAGGGCGGCCTGGGCCGGATCATCACCGCCGGTTTCCACACCTACGACACCGCTCAGGTGTTCGCAGGGGCGCTGCTCGTCGGCGCCCTCGCCCTGCTCGTCGAGGGCGTGCTGGTGGCGGCGGGCAGGGTGCTCGCGGGCCATGGACCCAACGGACGGAGACCTGAATCGTGATGAGTGGAAGCACCCGCCTGGCCGGTGCGGTTCTGGGCGTGCTCGCGCTGACCGGCGGGCTCGCCGCGTGCGGCGGTAGCAGCCTGGAGGAGCGCGGCGGGGCCTCCGGCGAGCCCTCCGGCCCGGCGTCCGGGACGGCGTTGGTCGTCGGCTCGGCCGGTTTCACCGAGTCGCAGGTGCTCGCGGAGCTGTACGCGGGCGTCCTCGCCGACGCCGGGTACCGCACGTCCATCAAGACGGTCGAGAACCGCGAGCTGTACGAACCATCCCTGGAGAAGGGCGAGATCGACGTCGTACCGGAATACGCCGCTACGCTTGCGGAATTCCTGAACGCGAAGGTGAACGGGCCGAAGGCACCGGAGGAGAAGCCCGTCGCGTCCAGCGATGTGACGGCCACCGTGGCCGCCCTGGAGAAGCTCGCCGCGCCGCGCGGACTGAAGGTCCTTCCGGCGGGTGAGGCGGTCGACCAGAACGCTTTCGCGGTGAGCGGGGAATTCGCCGCGCGACACAAGCTGAAGACGCTTTCCGATCTTGGCCGTTCGAAGCTGAAGGTGAAGATCGCCGCGGGTGACGAGTGCGCCGTGCGGCCGTTCTGCGCGCCCGGCCTGAAGTCCGTCTACGGAATCGACGTGGCGGGCATCGACCCCAAGGGCGTGGGCACGCCGCAGGCCAAGCAGGCCGTGAAGGACGGCGTCGACCAGCTCGTGCTCACCACGACGACGGACGCCACGCTCGACGCCTTCGGACTGGTGCTCCTGAAGGACGACAAGAAACTGCAGAACGCCGACAATGTGCTGCCCGTCGTCAATGCCGAGGACGCCGGATCACCCGCGATCGCCACCGCCCTCAACAAGATCACCAAGGCTCTGTCGACCGCCGATCTCGTCGAGTTGAACCGGAAGGTCGACGCCGAGCGCGCAAAGCCCGCCGACGTCGCGAAGGCTTACCTGGAGGAGAAGGGACTGATCGGCGGGTAACGGCCGCCGGTGCGGGGAAGTGGAGTGGTCGGCCCGGACGGATCGCGTGGGCAAAACGTTGCCGGGCCGACGCACCAAAGGCCCCGTACGCACGGTAAATTTCAGGCCATGCCACGTGGACGCCACCGCCATTCCCCACCCCTGCACCGGCTGCTGCCGCCCTCCGCGGTGGCCGGCGCGTCCGTCCTCTGCGCCGGGGGCGCCTGGCTCCTGGCCGACCCGCTCGGCCTGCGCCTGCTCGTCGCCGCCGCGGCGGCGGTCGCCGTCACGGGCGCGGTCCTCATGCGTGCCTGGGACCGCACGGCCGGCCGGCGCGTCGCCGAACTGACGCGCGCCCGCGCCGGTGACCAGTGGAAGACCGAGGAGCGCATAGCCGAGCTGGAGGCCGACCTCGACGAGGCCCGCGAACTGCGGGCCAAGCTCGACGCGAAGCTGCGCGCCAAGCGGGTCGAACTCGCCGGCCTCCGCAACGAGCACGCGGAACTGCTGCGCCGGTACGCCACCGCCGAGACGGAGCGCGCCAGCGCCCTGGAGGGCCGCCGCCAACTCACCCTGGGGTCCGCCGCCCCCGGCGCCCCGGCGGCCGGGACCGGGGCGACCGGCACCCCGACGGGCAACGGGGAGCCGGCGACCGCGTCCTTTGCGCCGACCCGGGACGACTACCTCCGCGCCGCGCGGGCCCTCGACGGCCTCACGCGCAACGCCGCCGCCCAGGAGGCCCGCAGGAGCGCCGGGACCGCGCCCCGTCCCTCGGGCACCGCCCCCGGCACCACCGGGACGTCCGCCCTCGCGATGCGCCCCGTCCCCGCGGCGGCCACCATCGCCCCGTACGCCGCCCAGCGCCGCCCCGTCCCGCGCCCCGCGGGCAGCTTCGACTTCTTCGGCACGCAGAAGGGCGCGGGCCGGCGGGGCGGCACCGGCAAGCAGGCCCCCGCCGCCATCGAGGCCGCCGTCCAGGACGAGGACCTGGCGGACGTCGTGGGCGAGGAGGCCCTCGCCGCCGCACGGCCGGCCGGGCGGCCGGACGGGGAGGGGGCCGTCGGCGAGGTCATCGACCTCACCGCGCACGACGAGACCGAGCAGCTCGACGTGGCCGAGCTGCGGGACGCGGTCAGCTCGTAGGGCGCCCTCCGCACGTACGCGCGCGAGGACGGCGGCCGGGGACGGGGTCCCCGGCCGCCGTCCTCGCGCGTGGCGCCCACCCCCGGTGGGAACCGGCTCGTCGGACGTTCGTTCCGCCGTCCTCGCGCGCGGCACCTACAGCGCGTACGGGCCGACCTCCGACTCGTTCTCGCCGCCGCCCTCGCGCGCGTGGCGCCTACTTGTCGATGTCGCCGACGACGAAGAAGAACGAACCGAGGATCGCCACCATGTCCGCGACCAGCGTTCCCGGCAGCAGCTCCGACAGCACCTGGATGTTGTTGTACGAGGCGGAGCGCAGCTTCAACCGGTACGGGGTCTTGTCGCCCTTGGAGACCAGGTAGTAGCCGTTGATGCCGAGCGGGTTCTCCGTCCACGCGTACGTGTGTCCCTCGGGTGCCTTGAGGACCTTCGGCAGCCGCTGGTTGATCGGGCCGGGCGGCAACTCCGCGATCCGGTCCAGGCAGGCGTCGGCCAGGTCCAGCGCGTTGTGCGTCTGCTCCAGCAGGCACTCGAACCGGGCGAGGCAGTCGCCCTCCTGCCGGGTGACGACCCTCAGCGTGTCCTGGAGCTCCCCGTACGCCAGGTACGGCTCGTCGCGGCGCAGGTCGAAGTCGACGCCGGAGGCGCGGGCGATCGGGCCGCTCACGCCGTACGCGTGCGCCGCCTCCGGGGACAGCACGCCGACGCCGCGGGTCCGGCCGCGGAAGATCTCGTTGCCGAGGACCAGCCGGTCGTACACGTCCATGCGGGAACGGATGGCGGCGACGGCCTCGCGGGTCCTGCCCAGCCAGCCCGCGGGCAGGTCCTCCTTCAACCCGCCGACCCGGTTGAACATGTAGTGGATGCGACCGCCGGAGGCCTCCTCCATGATGTGCTGGAGGTCCTCCCGCTCCCGGAACGCGTGGAAGATCGGCGTGATGCCGCCCAGCTCCAGCGGGTAGGAGCCGAGGAACATCAGGTGGTTCAGGACCCGGTTCAGCTCGGCGAGCAGGGTCCGCGTCCACACGGCCCGCTCCGGGACCTCCATGCCGAGCATCCGCTCGACGGCGAGGACGACGCCCAGCTCGTTGGAGAACGCCGAGAGCCAGTCGTGGCGGTTGGCCAGCACGATGATCTGCCGGTAGTCGCGCGCCTCGAACAGCTTCTCGGCACCTCGGTGCATGTACCCGATCACCGGCTCGGCGTGCCGGATGACCTCCCCGTCGAGGACCAGGCGGAGGCGGAGCACACCGTGCGTCGAGGGGTGCTGGGGGCCGATGTTCAGCACCATGTCGGTGCTCTCCGCGGCACCGCCGATGCCGACCGTGGTCTCCCTGGGCTGGGTGGTCTCCGTCATGCCGCTCAGTATCCCCCGGCGGGCCGCCGCTGGAGCAGCCAGGTGAAGTCGCCGAGCCCGCCGCGTGCGGTCAGTTCGGCGGCCTCCCCGGCGGCGGCGAGGGCCCGGACGTAACCGGCCGGGTCGGACGAGGCGAGCGCGAGCGCCGGCCGCTCCCCAAAGACCCCGAGCCGCCGGAGGGCCTCCCGCTGCGACAGCAGCTCGGCCGGTCCGGACGCCGCCGCCGCGCAGGCGTCCAGGGCCACGTGGGACGTGAGGTCACAGGTGCCGTCCGGGACGGGCGGGACCTCGCGGCCCTCGCGGAAGCCGGTCAGCGTACCGAAGGGGGGCCGGGCGCCCGCCGTGTGCGCGTAGTCCACCGCGACCGCCAACCCGGCCGACAGGGTGCGCGCCGCGGCGGCCCACGCCTCGTCGCGGGGCCGGCCGATCTCGGCGCGCTCTCCCGGTTCCCGCAGCGGCCACCAGCGGTCGAGCCACGCCGCGTCCGCCCCGGCCACCGGCGCGCCGAGCCGTTCGGTGCCGTCCCGCCGCACCTCCACGCGCCGGGGCGTGCCGTCGTCGTCGGCCTGCGCCACGTCGACCGGGACGTTGTCCAGCCACTCGTTCGCGAACAGCAGCCCGCGCACCCCGGCCGGTGGCCGCGCGACCCACTCGACGCGCGGGTCCAGGCCCGGGGGCCGGGGCGCGCGCTCCACGGCGTACGCCCGTACGCGCAGCTCCGGGGGGAGCGCGGCCAGCACCCCGGTCACCAGCTCGCCGCGGCCCGCGCCCATGTCGACGAACGCGACCTCGTCCGGGCCGTCCGCCCCTACCCCCGCCCCCGTCCCTGTCCCCGCTTCCTGCGCCAGGTCGGCGGCGACGCGCTCCAGGAGCCGGGCGACGGCGGCGGCGTACAGGGGCGAGGCGTGCACGGAGGTACGGAAGTGACCGGCGGGGCCCTCGGGGCGGAGGTAGAACCCGCCCGGCCCGTACAGGGCGTCCTCCGTCGCCGCCCGCCAGCCCCGCCAGGACCGGTCGCTCCAGGTCACGCCGTTCCCCCCGGTCGTCTCGCCGGTCGTCCTGCCGGTTGCCCCGCCGGTCGTCTTCGCCGTCTCATCCGCCACGGGCACAGTGTCCACCTTGGGGAGTAGGAGCTTCCGAATCGGATCGCACTCCTGGTTGACCCGTGCACCTATCCGGTTTCCCTACGCTGGCTACGTGCAGCGCCTCTACGACTTCCTCCGCAGGCACCCGACGGGCGTCGACAGCTTCTGGGCATTGATGCTGTTCGGGTTCTCCGTCCTGTGGGTGGCCTCGGTCCCGAACGGGCCGGACGGCCTGGTCGCCGCCGCGGTCGTCCTGCTGTTCGGGCTGGTCGTGGCGCTGCGCCGCCGTCTGCCGGAGACGATGCTGCTGCTGACCGCGGCCGTCGGGGTCGTCCAGCTCCTGGTGGGCCTCCCGCCCAACCCGGCCGACTTCGCGATGCTCGTCATCATCTACACCGTCGCCGCCCACGACGGGCCGCGCTGGGCGTCGCGGTTCGCCCTGGTCGGCGGGGCGTGCGCGGCGACGATCTCGCAGTTGCGGTGGCCGGTGGAGGGCGTCTCCACCACCGGGCAGGTGTTCTTCACGATCGTGATGTCGGTGCCGTTCGTACTCGCCTGGGTGCTCGGCGACTCGATGCGCACCCGCCGCGCCTACCTGGCCCAGTTGGAGGAGCGCGCGGACCGGCTGGAGCGGGAGCGGGAGGCGCAGGCCAAGGTCGCCGTCGCCGCCGAACGGGCCCGCATCGCGCGCGAACTCCACGACGTGGTCGCCCACAACGTGTCCGTCATGGTCGTCCAGGCGGACGGCGCCGCCTACGTCCTGGACAGCTCGCCGGACCAGGCGCGGCAGGCGCTGGAGACCATCTCGTCCACCGGCCGCCAGGCCCTCGCGGAGATGCGCCGACTGCTCGGCATCCTGCGGACCGGGGAGCCGGAGGAGGCGGGGGAGTACGTCCCGCAGCCGGACGTGCAGCAGATCGAGGACCTCGTCGAACAGGTCCGCACCGCGGGCCTCCCCGTCGACTTCAGGGTCGAGGGCACCCCGCGCCGGCTGCCCAGCGGCGTCGAGCTCACGGCGTACCGCATCGTCCAGGAGGCGCTCACCAACACGCGCAAGCACGGCGGCCCGGACGTCGGGGCGTGCGTGCGGCTGACGTACTTCGACGACGGGCTCGGGCTGCTCGTCGAGGACGACGGCCGGGGCGCCGCGCACGAGATGTACGTGGACGGCGGCGCCGACGGCAGGGGGCACGGCCTGATCGGCATGCGCGAGCGGGTCGGCATGGTCGGGGGCACCCTGGACGCGGGACCGCGCCCGGGCGGCGGCTTCCGGATCAGCGCGCTGCTCCCCCTGAGACCCGCCCACTAGAACGCTCCCGCGGGCCCCCGGGCCCGCGGCCCCCGACCCCTCCCCGTCAGGCCCCTCCCGTGGGCCCCTCCCCGTTAGGAACAGGACCCAGACATGACGATCCGTCTGATGCTCGTCGACGACCAGGTGCTGCTGCGCACCGGCTTCCGCATGGTGCTGGCCGCCCAACCGGACATGGAGGTCGTGGCGGAGGCGGGCGACGGGGTGGAGGCCCTGCAGGTGCTGAGGTCGACGGCGGTCGACGTGGTGCTCATGGACGTCCGCATGCCGAAGCTCGACGGGGTGGAGGCCACCCGTCGCATCTGCGCCGAGCCCGGCGCGCCCCGCGTCCTCATCCTCACCACCTTCGACCTGGACGAGTACGCCTTCTCCGGGCTGAAGGCGGGGGCCAGCGGCTTCATGCTCAAGGACGTGCCGCCCGGCGAGCTCCTCGCCGCGATCCGTGCCGTCCACAGCGGCGACGCGGTGGTCGCCCCCTCCACGACCCGCCGGCTCCTGGACCGGTTCTCCCCGATGCTGCCCAGCGGCACCGGCGGGCAGCCGGAGCACAAGGCCCTGTCCCGCCTCACCGACCGGGAGCGCGAGGTCATGCTCCTCGTCGCCCAGGGCCTGTCGAACGGCGAGATCGCCGCCCGCCTCGTCCTCTCCGAGGCGACCGTGAAGACCCACGTCGGCCGCATCCTCACCAAGCTGGAGCTCCGCGACCGCGTCCAGGTCGTCGTCCTCGCCTACGAAACCGGACTGGTCCGCGCCGGCAGCGGCCCCCTCCCGTAACGCCCCTCCCGTCACACCCCCCGTAACGCCCCTCCCGTCACACCCCTTCCCGGCGGTGCCTTCCTCGGTCCGGTGGCCCTCCCCGGCGGCGGCGCGCCCTCCCCGGCGGCGCGTCCGCCCCGGCGGTCAGCGCAGCACGGTCTCCAGGAAGTCGCTGCCGATCCGGGCCACCGCCGCCACGTCCAACTGGTGCAGGACGTAGCGGCCACGGCGGCGGACCGTCACCAGCGCGGCCTTCTTCAGGACCGACAGGTGGCGCGACACCTCCGGCGGGGTGATCCCGTACGTGTCGGCCAGCTCGCTCGTCGTGTACGAACCGCGTGCCAGCTGCCGGCACAAGCGCATCCGCATGGGATGGGCCAGCGCGTCCATGCGCCGCTGCAACAGCTCCACCGACGCCGGACCCGGCACGGACGGCGTGCCGACCGGGTACTGCACGACAGGCCGCCAACCCGGCGCGTGCAGCACCAGCAGGTGCGGCCAGCCGAAACTGGTCGGCACGAACGTCACCCCGGCTCCGACCCCCGGGTCCACCGCCGTCGTCCGGCCGTGCGCCATCTTGTCCACGTGGATGTGCCGCCGCGCCCCCTCCTCCTCGACCGCGACCGCCGGGGACACCGCGCGCAACGCCTCGGCCGGGCCCCGGCGGCGCAGCAACTCGATCTTCTCCCGCGCGTCGGCCGCCAGCCCCGGCCCGACCCGGCGCCAGGTGTCCGCGAAGAACGCCTCGTCGCAGTCCTCGAACAGGCGCCGCAGCCACGCCCGGACCCCGCCCGGGTCGTCGAGCAGCCGGCGGGTGAAGTCCAACTGCCGGGGCCCCCGGTTGGCGGCCAACTCCAGTGCGCGGGCGGCCCGTACCGGAGCACCGGCCACGTGCGTCACGGAACAGCTGAACTCCAGCGCCGCCGTGACGAACCGCTCCTCGTCGAGCTGGTCCAGCATGTCCAGCTCGTCCGCGAGCGTCGCCCCCGGCCGCCCGTCCCCGCCCCGCACTCCGGCGTACGGCTGGAACACGTCGGACACGGTCGCCGTCCACAGGAAGTTCGCCTCGTGGAGCCGGTCGGCCAGGTCGGGTCTGAGGCCCGCCGCCGTGGCCGTCGCCCACCCGTGCAGCCCCGGGTGGTGCCCCGGCTCGGCCAGCGCGTGCAGGGCCACGCCCAGTTCGGCGAGGGGCGAGATCGCGAAGTCGATCCGCTCGGGCGGCAGGCCCGTGATGTCTATCGTCACGCTCACGCCCCTATGGTGCGGTGCACCGGGCAGGGCGGACGGTCACTTGACGGTCCCCGTCAAGTGACGCGCCCCCCCCCGGAGCGGCCACCGCTCATTCCTCCCGCGCCACCCGGCGCACCGACTCCATGAACCCCCGCACCGCCTCCCTCACCTCGTCGGCCGTCCACTCCAGCCCCGGTGCCGTGACCGTCACCTCGGTCATCGCGACACCGGGCGGGCCGCCCGCGCTCCCCTCGGTCCAGCGGCGGAAGAGGACCGTGCCCGTCTCCTCCGCCTGACGGACGGCCGCCTCCGTCAGGACTTCCGCCGGGTACGGGAGCCACACCTGGAACTCGTGCGTGTGCGGCACCTCCGGGTGCACCCGGGACCACGGCACCGCCGCCGCCTCGAACCCCTCCCGCAGGCCGGCCGCCACGACCCGCGCGTGCGCCACGTACGACGGCAGCCTCGGCAACTCCCGCTCCAGGCCCAGCAGGGCCGCCAGCACCGCCGGGTGCTGCTGGAACACGTTGCCCCCGTACCGGTGGCGCCACGCCCGCGCCTCCTCCACGAACGTCTCGGGCCCCACCAGCGCCGCCCCGGACAGTCCGCCCAGCGACTTGTAGAAGGACACGTACACGCTGTCCGCCAGGCCCGCGATCTCCGGCAGGCTCCGCCCGAAGTGCGCCGTCGCCTCCCACAGCCGGGCGCCGTCGAAGTGCACCACCGCGTCCTGCTCCCGGGCGGCCTCCACCACCTCCTCCAGTTCGTCCCAGGCCGGCAGCACGAATCCCGCGTCACGCAGCGGCAACTCCAGCATCAGCGTCCCGAACGGCTCCTCCACCGCCCGCACCTCGTCCGCGGTCGGCAGCCGGCCCGCGCTCGTCGGATGCACCGTCCGCAGCCCGCTCACCACCCCCAGCGCGCCCCGCTCGTGCACCTCCGGATGGGCCAGCGGGTGCAGCGCCACGACCCGGTTGCCGGTCCGCCCCGCCCAGCACCGCAGCGCCACCTGCTGGGCCATCGTCCCGGTCGGGAAGAACACCGCCGCCGGGAACCCGAGCAGCTCCGCCACCCGCTGCTCCAGGTGTTCGACGACCCCGCTCCCGTACAGGTCGACGCTTTCGCCCAGGTCGTACACCGACGGTCCCCCGGCGGCCAGCGCCGCGAGCCACTCACCCGGTGTCGCCTCCGCCGACGACCGGTGCAACACCCGCTCGGCCGCCCGCCACGCGGCGATCCGACGTCGCCGCTGCCACGCCTCCCCTCCCCGTGTCTCTTCTTCCCGGGCTTCCTCTTCCCGGGCCTCCGCTCCCTCTTCGCGCGTCCCCTCTCCCCGGGCTTCTCCTTCGCGTGTCCCCCCTTTCTTCTCTTCCTTCCGCGCCCCGTCCTCCCGCACTTCCCCCGCGCGGGTCTCCTGTCCGCCCCCTCCGTGTGCCGCCCCTTCCCGCTTCTCCGCGCCGTGCCGCCCGGCTCCGCCTCCCTCCTTCCCCCGCCGCTCCGCCCCGGTCCCGTCCCGTCGTCCGACGTGCTCGCCGTCGTCATCCATCACATCAGCCATGCCGTGATCATCCCCGCGCGTCATCCACAGGCGCGTGTGATTATCGGGCCGGGTGTCGGTGGCCTGTGGATGGTGCGGAAGCGGCGGCGAAACGCTGGCGTAGCATGACGAGAAATCGTCCGGTACCCGCCGAGGACTGGAACGGAAGGCCGTCGCCACGTGAACCCACCAGCAGAACCCCGCCCCGCCCGACTCGCCGTCGGCGTCGTGGGCGCAGGCAGGGTCGGACCCGCCCTGGCCGCCTCCCTGCAGCTCGCCGGACACCGCCCGGTCGCCGTCTCCGGTGTGTCCGACGCGTCCCGGCGGCGCGCCGCCGAGCTGCTGCCCGACGTGCCCGTCGTCCCGCCCGCGCAGGTGCTGGAACGGGCCGAGCTGGTCCTCCTCACCGTCCCCGACGACGCCCTGCCCGGCCTGGTCGAGGGTCTTGCCGAGACCGGTGCCGTACGGCCCGGCCAGCTCCTCGTCCACACCTCCGGCCGTTACGGCGTCGGTGTGCTCGACCCCGCCCGCCGGGTCGGCGCACTGCCGCTCGCCCTGCACCCCGCCATGACGTTCACCGGCACGAGCGTCGACGTCCAGCGGCTCGCCGGGTGCTCCTTCGGGGTGACCGCGCCCGAGGAGCTGCGCCTGGCCGCCGAGGCGCTCGTCATCGAGATGGGCGGCGAGCCCGAGTGGATCGCCGAGGAGGCCCGCCCCCTCTACCACGCGGCCCTCGCCCTGGGCGCCAACCACCTCGTCACCCTGGTGGCCCAGTCGATGGAGCTGCTCCGCCGGGCCGGGGTGGGCGCGCCCGACCGGATGCTCGGCCCGCTGCTCGGCGCCGCCCTCGACAACGCGCTGCGGTCCGGTGACGCCGCCCTGACCGGGCCCGTCGCGCGCGGTGACGCGGGTACGGTCGCCGCGCACGTCGCGGAGCTGCGCAAGCACGCGCCGGCCACGGTCGCCGGCTATCTGGCGATGGCCCGCTCGACCGCCGACCGGGCCCTCGCGCACGGCCTGCTCAAGCCCGAGCTCGCGGAGGATCTGCTCGGGGTACTCGCCGCAGGACCCGCCGGTGAAGGCCGCCCCGGTACCGAGGGCCCGGAAGGAGGCACCAGCCGATGAGCCCGTCGCCGCACGCCACCGGAGTGTCCGGCAGCACCCCGGGCGCACGCCCCGCTGTCGCGCTCGTCCACACCCGCGAGGCACTGGACCGGCTTCTGGACCAGGTCCGGACCCCGTCCACACAGGCCCCCGCCGCGGCCCGGGCCGAGCCCGCCGCGCCCGTCCCGGCCGCCGGCAGCCCCACGCCCGCGCCCGCCTCTGCGCCCGCGCCCAGCCCCGTCGCGGCCGAGTCGCCCGCCGACAGCCCCACTCCCGCGTCCGCCCCCACCTGCGCTCCCGCATCCACCCCCGCCCCCGCCGCCTCCTCCACCGTTCCGCGGGTCGCCGTCGTCATGACGATGGGCGCGCTCCACGACGGCCACGCCACGCTGGTGCGGGCCGCGCGGGAGAGGGTCGGGCGGGGCGGCCTCGTCGTGGTCACCGTCTTCGTCAACCCCCTGCAGTTCGGGGCGGGCGAGGACCTCGACCGCTACCCCCGCACCCTCGACGCCGACGTGCGGATCGCCGAGGCGGCCGGGGCGGACGTCGTGTTCGCGCCCTCCGTGGACGAGGTGTACCCGGGGGGCGAGCCGCAGGTGCGCGTCTCCGCCGGCCCCATGGGGCAGCGGCTGGAAGGCGCCTCCCGCCCCGGCCACTTCGACGGCATGCTGACGGTCGTGGCCAAGCTGCTCCACCTCACCCGCCCCGACGTGGCGTTCTTCGGCCAGAAGGACGCCCAGCAGCTCGCCCTGATCCGGCGCATGGTGCACGACCTGGCGTTCCGCGTGGAGATCGTCGGGGTGCCCACCGTCCGGGAGCCCGACGGCCTGGCCCTGTCCAGCCGCAACCGCTACCTGTCGCCCCGGGAGCGCCGCACCGCGCTCGCCCTGTCCGCCGCGCTGTTCGCCGCCCGCGACCGGCTCGCCGCCCAGCAGGCGCTGCGCGCGCGTGCCGCGACCCTGCCCGCGTCGCCCAGCCGTGCCGAGGCGCTGTCCCGGCTCGGCGAGTCCCGCGCGGCAGCCGACGCGCACGCCGTCGCCCAGGCGGCCCAGCACGGCCAGGGCGGAGGGGCCGCCGCGGTCCGCGCCGCCGCCCGGGCCGTCCTGGACGAGGCCGCGGAGGCGGAGCCCCCGCTCGCCCTCGACTACCTCGCCCTCGTGGACCCGGCCGACTTCACCGAGGTTCCCGACGACCACACCGGAGACGCGGTCCTCCTCGTCGCCGCCAGGGTCGGCACCACCCGGCTGATCGACAATCTGCCCCTGACCTTCGGAGCCCCCGCATGACCGGCATACGACTGCAGGCCCCGGCACCCGGCTGGGCCATCGACGCCGACGTGGTCGTCGTGGGCTCCGGCGTCGCCGGTCTGACCGCCGCCCTGCGCTGCACGGCGGCCGGGCTCCGTACGGTCGTCGTCACCAAGGCCCGCCTCGACGACGGGTCCACCCGCTGGGCGCAGGGCGGGATCGCCGCCGCGCTCGGCGACGGGGACACCCCGGAGCAGCACATGGACGACACCCTCGTCGCGGGCGCCGGCCTGTGCGACGAGGAAGCGGTCCGCGCGCTGGTCACGGAGGGGCCCGACGCGGTGCGGCGCCTCATCGCCACCGGGGCCCGGTTCGACACGGACGCGTCCGGCACCATCGAGCTGACCCGCGAGGGCGGCCACCACCGCCGCCGCATCGCGCACGCGGGCGGTGACGCGACGGGCGCCGAAATCTCCCGCGCCCTCGTCGACGCGGTCCGCGAACGCGCCGTCCGCACCATCGAGAACGCGCTCGTCCTCGACCTCCTCACCGACGCCGCGGGGCACACGGCGGGGGTGACCCTGCACGTCATGGGCGAGGGCCAGCACGACGGCGTCGGTGCCGTGCACGCCCCGGCGGTCGTCCTCGCCACCGGCGGCATGGGCCAGGTCTTCTCGGCCACCACCAACCCGGCGGTCTCCACCGGCGACGGCGTCGCGCTCGCCCTGCGCGCCGGTGCCGAGGTCAGCGACCTGGAGTTCGTCCAGTTCCACCCCACCGTCCTGTTTCTGGGCCCGGAGGCCGAGGGCCAGCAGCCGCTGGTCTCCGAGGCGGTACGGGGCGAGGGCGCCCACCTGGTCGACGCGGAGGGCGTCCGGTTCATGGTCGGCCAGCACGAGCTCGCCGAGCTGGCCCCGCGCGACATCGTCGCCAAGGGCATCATGCGGCGGATGCGCGAGCAGGGCGCCGCCCACATGTACCTCGACGCCCGCCACTTCGGCGCCGAGATGTGGGAGTCCCGCTTCCCGACCATCCTCGCCGCGTGCCGCACGCACGGCTTCGACCCGGTGACGGAGCCCATCCCGGTCGCCCCCGCCGCCCACTACGCCTCCGGCGGCGTCCGCACCGACCTGCGCGGCCGCACGACCGTGCCGGGCCTCTACGCGTGCGGAGAGGTCGCCTGCACCGGCGTCCACGGCGCGAACCGCCTCGCCTCGAACTCCCTGCTGGAGGGTCTGGTCTTCGCGGAGCGCATCGCCGACGACATCGCGGACGGCGTCGCCGCCCGGCGGGCCCGTGCGGTCGCCCCCGCCCCGCACCCCGCGCCGCGCGTCCTGCCGCTGCTCGACCCGGCGGCCCGCGCGCGCGTGCAGCACGTGATGACGCTCGGCGCCGGCGTCCTGCGTTCCGCCGCCAGCCTCGCCGAGGCCGCCGAGCGGCTGGACGCCATCCACAGCGAGGCCCTCGGCAACGCCGGGGGGGAGGGCCACAAGGCGGCCGAACCCGGCGTCGAGTCCTGGGAGACCACCAACCTCCTGTGCGTCGCCCGCGTCCTGGTCGCCGCCGCCCTCCGCCGCGAGGAGACCCGCGGTTGCCACTGGCGCGAGGACCACCCCGACCGGGACGACGCCGCCTGGCGCCGCCACCTCGTCGTACGCCTCTCCCCGGACCGGAGCCTGGACGTCCGTACGACCGGCACCCAAGACTTCCCCCCGACCGTCCAGCCCGCCGAACAGGCCGCCGCCCGCAGGGAGCCGCAAGCATGACCACGCCCGAAGAACGCCCGCAGCCCGTGGACGTCCCCCTGATCCAGATCGGGACGCCCGCGTCCGCCCGGGACACGGCAGACACGGCAGACGCGGCGAGCGGCGGCTGCGGTGACGGCTGCGGCTGCGCGGCCGGCCCGGAGGGCGACGAGGCGTACGAGTGCGGGCTCGACCCGGCGCTCGCCGAGCTCCTCGCGCAGTCGGGCCTCGACCCGGTCCTCGTCGAGGACGTCGCGTACCGCGCGGTCGAGGAGGACCTGGACGGCGGCGTGGACGTCACCACGGTGGCGACGGTCCCCGAGGACGCCGTCGCCACGGCGGACTTCACCGCGCGCGAAGCGGGCACGGTCGCCGGCATCCACATCGCCGAGGCGGTGCTGTCGATCGTCTGCACCGACGAGTTCGAGGTCGAGCGGCACGTCCTGGACGGCGACCGCGTCGAAGCCGGCCAGAAGCTGCTCTCCGTCACCGCCCGCACCCGGGACCTGCTGACCGGCGAGCGCAGCGCCCTCAACATCATGTGCCGCCTCTCCGGCATCGCCACCGCCACGCGCGCGTGGGCGGACGCCCTGGAGGGCCACAAGGCGAAGGTCCGCGACACCCGCAAGACCACCCCCGGCCTGCGGGCCCTGGAGAAGTACGCCGTCCGCTGCGGCGGCGGCGTCAACCACCGCATGTCGCTCTCCGACGCCGCGCTGGTCAAGGACAACCACGTGGTCGCGGCGGGCGGCGTCGCCCAGGCGTTCAAGGCCGTGCGGGAGCAGTTCCCGGACGTGCCGATCGAGGTCGAGGTGGACACGCTCCACCAGGTCCGCGAGGTCCTCGAAGCGGGCGCCGACCTGATCCTCCTGGACAACTTCACGCCCGTCGAGACCGAGGAGGCCGTCGCGCTCGTCGCGGGCCGCGCCGTCCTGGAGTCGTCCGGCCGGCTCACCCTGGAGAACGCCGCCGCGTACGCCGCGACCGGCGTCGACTACCTCGCGGTGGGCGCCCTCACCCACTCGTCGCCGATCCTCGACATCGGCCTCGACCTGCGAGAGGCCCAGGGCTGACAGATGCTCCTCACCATCGACGTCGGCAACACCCACACCGTCCTCGGCCTCTTCGACGGCGAGGAGATCGTCGAGCACTGGCGGATCTCCACGGACGCCCGCCGCACCGCCGACGAGCTGGCGGTGGTCCTCCAGGGCCTGATGGGCATGCACCCGCTGCTCGGCGACGAGCTGGGCGACGGCATCGAGGGCATCGCGATCTGCTCCACGGTCCCGTCCGTGCTGCACGAGCTGCGCGAGGTGACCCGGCGCTACTACGGCGACGTGCCCGCGGTCCTCGTCGAGCCCGGGATCAAGACAGGGGTGCCGGTCCTGACCGACAACCCCAAGGAGGTCGGCGCCGACCGGATCGTCAACTCGGCGGCGGCCGTCGAGCTGTACGGCGGCCCGGCGATCGTCGTCGACTTCGGTACGGCGACGACGTTCGACGCGGTCAGCGCACGCGGCGAGTACGTGGGCGGGGTGATCGCCCCCGGCATCGAGATCTCCGTCGAGGCGCTCGGCGTCCGGGGCGCCCAGCTCCGCAAGATCGAGGTGACGCGGCCGCGCGGAGTGATCGGCAAGAACACGGTCGAGGCGATGCAGTCGGGCATCGTGTACGGCTTCGCCGGCCAGGTCGACGGGGTCGTCCACCGCATGCGGCGGGAGCTGGTCGGCCCGGACGGCGACCCCTCCGACGTGACGGTCATCGCGACGGGCGGGCTGGCGCCGATGGTGTTGGGCGAGGCGAAGCTGATCGACGAGCACGAGCCGTGGCTGACGCTGATCGGGCTCCGCCTCGTGTACGAGCGGAACGTCTCCCGCATGTGACGGCTCCGGACGCGGCGGTTCCGGAGTGGGGCCGGGGCGGGGCCGGGGGCTGAACGCGCCCGGCCCCGCTCCTGCACGATGTTTGTCCTATACGCACGTATTGTCGTCACCATGCCCACGCCCCACGGAACACGAGACGGCCTGGCGCTCGGCGCGGACGAACCGCGTGTGCCGCGACGCGCCCCGCACCCGACCCCGCTCGACGGCGAGGACGCCCGGGACGAGAGCGCCCGGGACGAGAGCACCCAGGAGGGCAGCCTCCGGGGCCGTCCACGCCCCGCCGGCGCCGCCGGAGACGCGCCGGAGGAGCCGAAGGGGCCGAAGGGGCCGCGGTCGCCCGAGCCGCCCGGCCCCGCGCCCGCAGGGCGTCCGGTGCCCAAGCCGTCCGAGGTCTTCCCGCCGCGACGCCGCCCGGCCCCGCCCCCGTCGGGGGAACGGGCCGCCGGGTAGCTAGGCTGGATGCCATGGACTACGTATCCGCGCTCCTTCCGCCCGTGGTGATGGCCGTCTTCTTCACCGCGATCGTGGTGACGATCGTCAAGAGCCAGGGCGGCCCGAACAAGTCCAAGGAGGACGCCGCCGTCGACGCGGCGCTCGCGCGCGCCGAGGCCGGGCGCCGTCCCGACGGCGCGCCGGAGCCCGGCAAGGGGTGACCCTCCGAAGACCGCTTTGGGGACGTACGACGTGATTCACGTCGTACGTCCTTTTTGTTACGTCAATAGCTGTTCGTTCAGGGAACTCCCACTATGGTGGCGGTGTGCCCCGTCAATTGGGAGAGCTTGAAGACGCCGTCATGACGCGCGTCTGGCAATGGAACCGTCCGGTCACCGTCCGGGAAGTCCTGGAGGATCTCCAACGGGAGCGGTCCATCGCCTACACCACGGTCATGACCGTGCTGGACAATCTCCACCAGAAGGGCTGGGTGCGGAGGGAAGTCGTCGGCCGGGCCTATCGATATACGGCGGTGTCCACGCGCGCGGCGTACTCGGCCGCACTGATGAACGAAGCCTGGTCGCGGAGCGACAACCCGGCCGCCGCACTCGTCGCCTTCTTCGGCATGATGTCGCCCGAGCAGCGGGAAGCACTCAGCGACGCGATCCGCATCGTCCAGCGCGACACTCCGGAAGGAACAGCCGAAGGGCCGGAAGGCGCCGGGCCGCAGGAACGTGAAACTCCCGGAAAAGCTTCCCCCGCCGCGCCGGGAGAACCCCCGAATGCGTCGGCGGAAGACGCTGCTCCGGACGACGGCACTCCACCCGCGGGCGAAAGCGCAGAGCGAGGTACAGGCCAAGGCCGCCCCTGAAGCGCCGTAGGGCCCAGCGGCCCGCAAAGCGGCGCCGAACGCCCCGCGGAAAGCCCGGCGGACGGATTCGGCGGTACGACTCCGCAAAGCACCCCCCAAGGCGCCGCTTCACCAACCGGAGAAACCCCGCAGGCCACCCCCCGGAACCCCCGGGCCCACCCCGACCGGGCCCAGCGCCGCGCCGAGCCACCCACCGGCGGCGAACCCCCGCCCAACCCGCCCCCAAAGGCGTGCCCCGCTTCCCGGGAGCCCGCCCGCAGAAGCCCGCCCCACACCGCCCCGCCCTCCCGGGAGTCCGTCCCGCACCAGGGTCCGGGTCCCCAGGAGCCCGCCCTGCACGAGTCCGTCCCGCACCAGGCCCGGTCCCCCAGGAATCCGCCTCCAAAGGCGCGCCCCGCTTCCCGGGAATCCGCCCGCAGAAGCCCGCCCCGAGCACCCCGGAGACCGGCGGCCTCACCGCCGTTCCGGGCATCCCGCCTGGTCTCGGCGCCCCACCCGGCAGGCACCCGGCCGGACGCCTGCCAGGCGCCCCGGCACCCCACCCCGTACGGCCCACCGCCCGCCCGGCCCGGCACTCCACCCGGTACGGCCCCGGCCCACCGCCCGGCCCCCACTCATCCGCCCGGCACCCAGCCCTTTCCGCCCGTCCCCTCCGCCGGCACCGCACAAGGCGCCCCAGCCCGACATCCCCGTCGGCCCCGGCCCCCAGTACGGAGCTCCCACAGACCCGGCTCCCGCCCGGAGCTCCCACCGACCCCGGCGCTCGCCCGCACCGACCCCGGCCCCCAGTCCGGCGCCCCCACCGGCCCCGGCGCCACCACCCCACCACCCCTGCTCCCTCACCACTCTCACCTCCCGCCACTGCCGCTCCCTCACCACCCCCGACCCCACCTCACCCCCGCCATCCCGCTGCCTCCGCCACCCCCCTACCGGGGACTCCGCCCGCGAGGGCGGCGGCGGATCGGGGGGCGCGGGGCGGTAGCGTTCGCAGCCATGTCGTCCACGTCATCCGCCTCCGCCTCCGCCGCCCCGACCCCGCCCTCCGCGCAGCCCTCGGGGAGCGCCCGGGCGAAAGCCGTCACCGTCCGCCGCGCGCGGACCGGTGACGTCCCGGCCGTACGCCGCCTCGTCGACCCGTACGTCACCCGGGGCATCCTTCTCGACAAAGCGACCGTGACGCTTTACGAGGACATCCAGGAGTTCTGGGTCGCCGAACGGGACGAGGACGCCACCGTCGTGGGTTGCGGCGCACTCCATGTGATGTGGGAAGATCTCGCCGAAGTCCGCACCCTCGCCGTCGACCCCGACTTCAAGGGCGCAGGCGTCGGCCATCAGGTGCTGGACAAGCTGCTGCACACCGCCCGCTGGCTCGGAGTGCGCCGGGTATTCTGCCTCACCTTCGAAGTGGACTTCTTCGCCAAGCACGGCTTCGTCGAGATCGGTGAGACGCCCGTCGACGGAGATGTCTACAGCGAGCTCCTGCGTTCCTATGACGAGGGTGTCGCCGAGTTCCTCGGCCTCGAACGGGTGAAGCCGAACACCTTGGGCAACAGTCGGATGCTTCTGCACCTGTGACCGCCCCCGCGAGCACGATCCCTATGTCCGAATCGCGTATGTTTCCCGCGTTCTCGTGGTTCTGAACCTGTCCCGAGGGTTTGTGTTTTCCAGAGAAAAGCGGTTTCCTTTCCGCGTACTGCATTTTCGATGAAAGGAAATCCGGTGGCACAGAAGGTTCAGGTCCTTCTTGTCGATGACCTCGACGGCGGCGAGGCGGACGAGACCGTGACGTTCGCTCTGGACGGCAAGACCTACGAGATCGACCTCACCACCGCCAACGCGGACAAGCTGCGTTCCCTGCTCGAGCCGTACACCAAGAGCGGTCGGCGCACCGGTGGCCGTACCGCGGGTGGCCGCGGCAAGGGCCGTGCCGCCGCGGGTGGCAGCCCGGACACCGCGAAGATCCGCGCGTGGGCGAAGGAGAACGGCTACAACGTGAACGACCGCGGTCGCGTGCCGGCCGAGATCAAGCAGGCGTACGAGGACGCCAACCGCTGAGCGGCGGCCTCCTGACGCCCGGCCCACGCCCGTCCCGGCGTCCACACCGGACGCGCCGGGCACACCGGACGCACCAGGCGTGCCAGGAGCACCGGCGCACCGGGCACTCCGGACCCCCGGGGCGCCCCGGACGCGCCGGCGCCCTCACCGCCGGGCCGCGCCCCGGCCCCGGGCGCGGGTACCGGCGGCCAGCAGCCGGACCCGGTGGCACTCCGCCGCCGCCACGGCGACGAGCCGCACGAGCCCGCAACCGCCCGGAGGCCCCGCGCACCCCGCGACCCCCGGGAGGCCCGCGAGCGTGGTCTCCACCGCGCGCCCCGGCCGGGGCGGTCGCAGCCACACGGCGGCACCGGGCGTGCCGGGTGTGTCCCACCCAGGGGGAGTGGGAGCGGTCATCCGGCCGCCCCTGCCCCACGCGGCCAGGTCCAGGTCGACCCCGCCCCACTCGAGCCAGTCGAGGAGGCCGGGGAGTTCCTCGGCGGTCCCCGCGGCCACGAGGACGCGCACCCGACGCCCGGAGGCCGCGACGGGCCAGTCGCCGCGCACCCGCCGCAGCACGGCGAGCCCGGCGGTGGCGGGCAGGTCCAGGACGTCGAAGCGGAGCCCGGTCGGCAGCCCCACCGGCGGCCCGTCGGCCGTGGCCCAGCCCAGCTCGTCCTCGTACCACCGCGCGACGGCCGCCCCCGTCGGATGGCGCGTGGGGGACGGCGCGTGGGGGACGGGGAGGGGGGCGGCCATGCCGGGGGAACTTCCGACGACCGCCGGAAGTTACGCACCGTGGATGGACGGTCGCTTTCCGTGTGCGATCCGGTGGTACGCGGGGGCGTTCCGCGACGCAAGGATGTTCGCCCGTAGCTGAGGCACTGGGGGTGCGCCGCATGGACTGTCCCTGCTTGCGGGTAAGACATCCCTAGTGGGGAGGGGCGACACGCGGGCGCGGACGTCTCACGTTCGCCATCGGCGTACTGCCGGTGAGGGTATCTGCCTGGCCTGCGGGAACATCGTCTCGCACCATCGGGTTGGAGCAGTTGTCGGCGTTCGGGGTCAGGAGGCCATCGACGGGTGTCGGCAGTTGGAATGAGCGGTCCCCGCTTGCGGGACTAAGCTGCGGAAGGACAGGGAGGGGACCGACCCCTTACTGCCTGACCGCTCTGAGGAGCGATTAACGATGTTCGAGAGGTTCACCGACCGCGCGCGGCGGGTTGTCGTCCTGGCTCAGGAAGAAGCCCGGATGCTCAACCACAACTACATCGGCACCGAGCACATCCTCCTGGGCCTGATCCACGAGGGTGAGGGTGTCGCCGCTAAGGCCCTGGAGAGCCTCGGGATTTCGCTCGAGGCGGTCCGCCAGCAGGTGGAGGAGATCATCGGCCAGGGCCAGCAGGCCCCGTCCGGGCACATCCCCTTCACGCCCCGTGCCAAGAAGGTGCTGGAGCTGTCGCTCCGCGAGGCCCTTCAGCTCGGCCACAACTACATCGGCACCGAGCACATCCTGCTCGGCCTGATCCGCGAGGGCGAGGGCGTCGCCGCCCAGGTCCTCGTGAAGCTGGGCGCCGATCTCAACCGGGTGCGGCAGCAGGTCATCCAGTTGCTCTCCGGTTACTCCGGGGGCAAGGAGGCCGCCACCGCCGGCGGTCCCGCCGAGGGCACGCCCTCGACGTCCCTGGTCCTCGACCAGTTCGGCCGGAACCTCACCCAGGCGGCCCGCGAGTCCAAGCTCGACCCGGTCATCGGGCGCGAGAAGGAGATCGAGCGGGTCATGCAGGTGCTGTCCCGCCGTACGAAGAACAACCCGGTCCTCATCGGCGAGCCCGGCGTCGGCAAGACGGCGGTCGTCGAGGGCCTGGCGCAGGCCATCGTCAAGGGCGAGGTCCCCGAGACCCTCAAGGACAAGCACCTCTACACCCTGGACCTCGGCGCGCTGGTCGCCGGCTCCCGGTACCGCGGTGACTTCGAGGAGCGCCTGAAGAAGGTCCTCAAGGAGATCCGCACGCGCGGCGACATCATCCTGTTCATCGACGAGCTCCACACCCTGGTGGGTGCGGGTGCCGCCGAGGGCGCCATCGACGCCGCGTCCATCCTGAAGCCGATGCTCGCCCGCGGCGAGCTCCAGACCATCGGCGCCACCACGCTCGACGAGTACCGCAAGTACCTGGAGAAGGACGCCGCGCTGGAGCGCCGCTTCCAGCCGATCCAGGTCGCGGAGCCGTCGCTGCCGCACACGATCGAGATCCTCAAGGGCCTGCGCGACCGGTACGAGGCGCACCACCGCGTCTCCATCACGGACGAGGCGCTCGTCCAGGCGGCCACGCTGGCCGACCGGTACATCTCGGACCGCTTCCTGCCGGACAAGGCGATCGACCTGATCGACGAGGCCGGCTCCCGGATGCGCATCCGTCGGATGACCGCGCCGCCGGACCTCCGCGAGTTCGACGAGAAGATCGCCTCCGTCCGCCGGGACAAGGAGTCCGCGATCGACGCGCAGGACTTCGAGAAGGCCGCGTCCCTCCGCGACAAGGAGAAGCAGCTCCTGGCCGCCAAGGCCAAGCGGGAGAAGGAGTGGAAGGCCGGCGACATGGACGTCGTCGCCGAGGTCGACGGCGAGCTGATCGCCGAGGTCCTCGCCACCGCCACCGGCATCCCGGTCTTCAAGCTGACGGAGGAGGAGTCCTCCCGTCTGCTCCGCATGGAGGACGAGCTCCACAAGCGCGTCATCGGCCAGAAGGACGCCATCAGGGCCCTGTCGCAGGCCATCCGCCGTACGCGGGCCGGCCTCAAGGACCCGAAGCGCCCCGGCGGCTCGTTCATCTTCGCCGGCCCGTCCGGCGTCGGTAAGACCGAGCTGTCCAAGACGCTCGCCGAGTTCCTCTTCGGCGACGAGGACGCGATGATCTCGCTCGACATGTCGGAGTTCAGCGAGAAGCACACGGTCTCCCGCCTCTTCGGCTCCCCGCCCGGATACGTGGGCTACGAGGAGGGCGGCCAGCTCACCGAGAAGGTGCGCCGCAAGCCGTTCTCCGTCGTCCTCTTCGACGAGGTCGAGAAGGCCCACCCCGACATCTTCAACTCCCTGCTCCAGATCCTGGAGGACGGTCGCCTGACCGACTCCCAGGGTCGGGTCGTGGACTTCAAGAACACGGTCATCATCATGACGACCAACCTCGGGACCCGGGACATCTCGAAGGGCTTCAACCTGGGCTTCGCCGCCCAGGGTGACGTCAAGACGGGCTACGACCGGATGAAGGCGAAGGTCAACGAGGAGCTGAAGCAGCACTTCCGCCCCGAGTTCCTGAACCGCGTCGACGACACGGTCGTCTTCCACCAGCTCAGCCAGGAAGACATCATCCAGATCGTCGACCTGATGATCGCCAAGGTGGACGAGCGCCTGAAGGACCGCGACATGGGCATCGAGCTCAGCGGTGACGCGAAGATCCTCCTGGCGAAGAAGGGCTACGACCCGGTGCTGGGTGCCCGTCCGCTCCGCCGGACGATCCAGCGCGAGATCGAGGACGTGCTGTCGGAGAAGATCCTCTTCGGCGAGCTGCGGCCCGGTCACATCGTGGTCGTGGACACCGAGGGCGAGGGTGAGGAGAAGAAGTTCACCTTCCGCGGCGAGGAGAAGGCGGCCCTGCCGGACGCGCCGCCGATCGAGGCGGCCGGCGGCGCCGGACCGAACCTGTCCAAGGACGCCTGACGCGCGGCGGCGCCACGCCGCAGCTCGTGACCGAGGGGCCCGCCCCGGACCGTGACAACGGTCCGGGGCGGGCCCTTTCGCGTGCCGCGCGTCAGCAGAGCGCCTCGGGCTTCCGCCAGCTGCATTCGAGCGGGGCCGCCGGCGCGGCCGAGCGGCGTTCGGCACGCGGCCGTACCGGCCCGGCGATCGTGCCCGCCGCCGTGTCCGAGGAGGCGAGGGTCACCACGACGGCGTCCTCGATGTCCTTCACCGACGACGCCAGGTGGTTGTTGAGGACCACGCTGTAGACGAGGCGGCGGCCGGCCGCGTCCGTGACGTACCCGGAGAGGGCCGAGGCGCCGGTCAGGGTGCCGGTCTTGCCGCGGGCGTTCAGGGCCGCCGGGGTGTCGCACATGCGGCGCCGCAGCGTGCCGCCGACCGCGCGGTCCGGGCCGCAGGCCACGGGCAGCGAGGCGTACCAGTCGGCGTACCAGGGGGCGTCCTGGACGGCGAGGAGCAGCCCGGCGAGCTGGTCGGCCGGGAAGAGGTTCATCCGGGACAGGCCCGAACCGTCGACCTGGCGCAGCCGGGCCGTGTCGACGCCCTCCTCCGCCAGGTACGCCTCGACGGCGGCGAGGCCGGCCTCCCAGCTACCGCTGCCCGAGACCTCGTACCCGACGGCCTTGGTGAGCGCCTCGGCGTGCATGTTGTTGGAGAGCTTCATGAAGGGGTGCATCAGCTCCCTGAGCGGCATGGACTCGTGCGCCGCCACCTGCCTGGCCGACGCGGGGGTCCTCAGCCCGAGCCGGGTGGGGCCCTCGACGCGCACGCCGTGGGCGGCCAGCGCGTCCGCGAAGACGGCGGTCGCGTACCCGGTCGGCTCGTCGACGGTGATCCACTCCTTGGTGGGGGAGGCCCCGGCCGGGATCTCGCCGCTGATCACGAGGGTGTTGGTGCCGTGGGCGCGCTCGATGGTGAGCGTGTCCGGGCGGCCGGTGCCGACGGTGGTGGCGCGGTTGTCGACGCGGACGTAGTCGTTGCGCGGGGTGAGGGTGACCGCGGGGCGCTGCCCCGGGGCGGTGGCGGCGGCCTCGACGATGACGGTGCCGGAGTCGTAGTCCGTGTCCGGGGCGAGGGTGAGCGCGGAGATCTGCGCGGAGTAGTACGACGACTCGTCGTCCGCGGCCCAGGAGCGGCCCAGCCGGTTCGTGTCGAAGCGGGTGTCGTCGGCGACGAGGCGGCCGGTGACCCGGCGGATGCCGGCGGCGGCCACGCGCGCGGCGAGCCGGTCGTAGTCGGCGGCGAGCGTGGTGGGGTCGCCGGTGCCGCGCAGGTAGAGGTCGCCGTGGAGCGCGTCGGCCTGCCGGCGGCCGGTGGCCAGCACCTCCGTGCGGAACCGGTGGTCGGGGCCGAGGAGGGCCATGGCCGCCACGGACGTGGGGATCTTGGTGTTGGAGGCCGGGATGAGGCGGTCGTCGCCGTCGCGCTGGTACAGGGTGGCGCCGGTCGCGGCGTCGGCGACGACCACCCCGGCGGCGCCCCCGTCGAGGCGGGGGTCGGTGAGGATCTCGTCGAGGGCGCCCTTGAGGCCGGTGTCGGACGGCCCGGCGCCGGCGGGCGCGCCGGCCAGGCCCTGGGCGGTCCAGGCGAGGAGCGCGGCGAGGCCGAGCGCGGTGGCGCGGGCGGCCAGGGACTTGCGCGTCTGTGTGGTGCGCGTCACGGGTCTCATGGCCAGAGGATCCCGGAGCGGGGGCCGCTCAGGAAGAAGGCGGTCCCGTTCCGGGTGACGATACGCACAGGGCAATTCCGACTTACTAGGTGGAATAGTGCGCCGTTACTCATATCGATCTTCCCTCGGGGTGGTTGTCGGGAGGGCGTGCGGCGCGAGAACCCGGCGTGCGCGGGCGGCGTGTGCGTGGGTGGGGGGTGGCAGGGCCCGCCTGCCTTGGAGATGCGCAGAGAATGCCCTTTTTGGGTGCATATCCCAAAGGTGGTGGCGAAATGCTCCGGGGCGTCAAGTGTCCGCGTCACACTGGGGACGCTACGACCTTATGTCGTAGAAACGGCGTTTGAGACATCTCGGGAGAAGCCGGTACCAAGGATGACCGAAGCCCGGCGCGTCGCTCGTGCCGGGCCCGTCCTTTCCCCTCACCCGGAGGTTCACCCCGTATGTCGCAGCGCGCCAACCACCCCGCCCGTAACGCCGTCGTCGCCCTCGCTGCCGCCGGCATGGGAGTCGCCACGGTGTTCGGAGCAGGTGCGTCGGCCGTCGCGGCCGAGGCCCAGGCCCCGCTCGCCATGGACACCGCGGCCGCCGTCGCCGCCCAGGCCCAGGCGCAGGCCCAGGCCGCCGCCAAGGCCGCCCAGACGAAGGCCGTCAAGGCCGCCGCGGTCAAGGCCATCGCCCAGAAGCCCGCCGTCACGAAGAAGGCCACCAAGGCCGTCGGCTGGATCAAGCCCGTCACCGGCTACACCCTGACCGCCAGCTTCAACCAGGGCGGTTCCATGTGGTCGCACAAGCACTCCGGCCAGGACTTCGCCGTCCCGGTCGGCACCCCGGTGAAGGCCGCCCACGGCGGCACCGTCGTCAAGGCCGGCCCCAACGGCGGCGGCGACGGCCCGGCGTACGGCAACGCCATCGTGATCAAGCACAGCAACGGCACGTACTCGCAGTACGCCCACCTCTCGAAGATCAACGTGTCGATCGGTTCGAAGGTGAAGACCGGCCAGCTCATCGCCCGGTCCGGCAACACCGGCAACTCGTCCGGCCCGCACCTGCACTTCGAGATCCGCACGACGCCGAACTACGGCTCCGCGGTCAACCCGGCGGCCTTCCTGCGCGCCGAGGGCGTCGTCATCTGATGCCCTCCCGGGGCGCCCCGCGGCGCCCCCGCCGTCCCCGACGGCTCCGGTTCAGTCCCCCTCCGGGAAGTGGACCACCGGGAAACTCCCCGTGTTCGTCGGAGCGTGCTCCGGCAGCCACAACACCGCGACGGCACCGCCCACCCCCGGGGCGGTGCCGTGCGGCGTCGCGGCGTTGCGGAAGGTGAGCCGGGCGCCCAGCACCCGCGCCTGGCCCGCCGCGATGGTCAGCCCCAGCCCGTGGCCGGCGCCCGCGCGGCCCCGGTCGCTGGCACCCGTGCGGAACCGGCTCGGCCCCTCGCGCAGCAGCGCCTCGGGGAACCCGGGCCCGTGGTCCCGCACCCGCACCACCCGGCCCTCGACGGTCACCTCGACCGGCGGCTTGCCGTACTTGGCGGCGTTGGTCAGCAGATTGCCGAGGATGCGCTCCAGGCGGCGCGGATCGGTGCTCACCCACGACTCGTGCACCACCCGCACCACCGCGTCCGGGTTCAGCAGGGCCACCCGGCGGCCGACGAACTCGCCGAGCGCGATCTCCTGGAGCTCGGCCCGCTCCGACGCGCTGTCCAGCCGGGCGACCTCCAGTACGTCCTCGACCAGGGTCCGCATCGCCCGCGCCCGGTCCCGCACCAGCTCGGTCGGCCGGCCGGGGGGAAGCAGTTCGGCGGCGGTCAGCAGCCCGGTGACCGGGGTGCGCAGCTCGTGCGCGATGTCCGCGGTGACCCGCCGCTCCGCCTCGATCCGCTCGTGCAGGGCGTCCGTCAGGGCGTCCACGGCACGCGCCAGCTCGTCCGTCTCGTCCCGTACGAGCCCGCCGATCGCGTCCCGCACCCGCACGTCCGTGTTGCCCTGCGCGACCTTCCCGGCGGCGGTGGCCGCCTTCCGCAGCCGCCGCGACAACTGGCCGCCGATCAGCACGCCGAGCGCCGACCCGGCGAGCACCACCGACACCGAACCGACGACCAGCGCCTCGTCGAGCCGCCTCATCACCGTCGCGCTGCGGTCCGCGAACGGGGTGTGCAGCGACAGCACGTCGCCGTTGCCCAGCGGCACCGCCGCCCACACGTCCGGCGCGCCGTCCGCGTGCTCCTCCACGTACGTACCGCGGTGCTTGCGCGCCGCCAGCCGGACCAGCTCCCGGGGCAGGGCGGGGTCGTTCAGCTCGGTGCCGAACCGCGGCTCCTTCGGCTTGGACGCCTCGTACACGCGCTGCGCGAAGATCAGCCGCTCCATCTGCACCTCGCGCGCGTTGTCGAGCATCGACACCCGGGCGGCGTTGTGGACGACGAGGCTGAGCGCGACCGCGACCAGGGCGCCCACGGCGGCGATCGCGACGGAGATCTTCCACCGCACGCCGGTCCGCAGCGCGGGCTGTTTCATCGGGCGTCAGGCCTTGAGCTTGTATCCGAAGCCGCGGACCGTCTCGATCCGGTCCTGGCCGATCTTGGCGCGCAGCCGCTGCACGTGGACGTCCACGACGCGCGTGTCACCGCCCCAGCCGTAGTCCCAGACCCGCTCCAGCAGCTTGTCCCGCGACAGGACCGTGCCCGGCGCGGACGAGAACTCCAGCAGCAGCCGCATCTCCGTCGGCGTCAGCGCGACCGGCGTGCCGCCCCTGCGGACCTCCATGCCCTCCGTGTCGACCGCCAGGTCCCCGAAGGCCAGCAGCCCGCGCTCGCCGCGCCCGCCCCGGTCACCGGCGTCCGCGCCCCCCGCGTTCTCGAAGCGGCGCAGCACGGCGCGGATGCGGGCCATCAGCACGGCCCCGTCGAACGGCTTGGTGACGTAGTCGTCGGCGCCCGCCTCCAGGCCCAGCACCACGTCGATCGAGTCCGCGCGCGCGGACAGCATGATCACCGGCACGGTCGACTCGTCCCGGATGCGGCGGCACAGGCTCACCCCGTCCATGCCGGGCAGCATCACGTCCAGCAGCGCGATGTCCGGCTGCCGCGACCGGAACGCCTCCAGGCCGGACAGCCCGTCCGGCATCGCCGTGACCGCGAAGCCGTCCCGCTCCAGGGCCAGCTGCGTGGCCTCCCGGATGACGTCGTCGTCCTCGACGAACAGGACGTGCGTCTCCGCCATACCGCGCCCTCCCGCGCCCTCAGTCCCCGCTCGGCGCGGTCGGTGCGGGACCGCTGATGTCCCCGCCCTCGACCGCCTTGCTGTACTCGTTGCGCACCGCGTAGTGCTCGGTGAACCGGTCCGACGTCCACCGGTACGTGATCACGTCCTCGCCGGACGGGTAGGCGATCGGGTCGCCCTCCGCGTACACCTGCTTGGTGACCACCAGGTCGCCCCGGTCGATCTCCGAGTAGACGGCGGGCTCCTCCAGCGCGAACACGTTCTCGTACCGCCGGCCTTGCATCCGGTACACGTACGTGCCGACGCCCACCGCGTCACCGCACGTCAGCACGTTGACGACGACGTCCGCCGCCCCGCTCCCCGTGAGGTTCCCGTACGAGGTGTCGACCGGGTAGGCGTCGGGGCCGCACGGCTTGAGGTCCCGCTTCACCTGGTCCCCGACCTTCGGGTCGCCCTTCAGCAGCGCGACCGCGTCGACCCGCCGGAACGGCGACGGCGCCGACGCGGCCGGCGTGGGCCGACTGGAGGGGACGCCCTGGTCGGTGGGGGCGGGGCCCTCGTCGCGCGGACCGGTGCCGCCGGTGGAGCAGCCGGTCGCGAGCAGCCCGAGCAGGCCGACGGCGGCGAGCCCGGCCACCGCCGTCCTCCCCGCCGCTCCACCGCTCCCGGGGGCCGGCGGCTCCGCGCCGCCGCCCCCGTGCCCGCCGCTCAGGCCGCGCACCGCTCCTGCTCCCGTCCATGACGACGTCCGTCCACCACCCGCGCACCGCGCTCCGCACGCCGGGCCCGGTCCCCGCCCCGGTCCAGGGCGCGGGCGACGGCCTCCCGGCTCTCCAGTTCCTGGCGGAGGCGGGCGAGCGCGCGGTGCAGCGTGCTCTTCACCGTACCGGTCGACATGCCGAGCGCCGCGGCGGTCTCCTCGGTGCTCATCTGCTCCCAGTGGCGCAGGACGACGACGCTGCGCTGCTTCGGCGCCAGCACCTTCAGCACGTCCATCAGCAGGGCCCGGTCGGCGTGCTGCTCGGTCGCGTCGTCGACGGACGCGTCGGGGAGCTGCTCGGTGGGCACCTCCTCCAGCTTGCGGGCGCGCCACCACTCCGTCCGGGTGTTGATCATGACACGGCGCAGGTAGGCGTCGGCGAGCGCCTTGTCGGCTATGCCGTCCCAGCGGCCGTACGTGCGGGCGAGGGCGGTCTGCAGCAGGTCCTGTGCGTCGACCGGGTCCGGTACGAGCCGCCGGGCGCTGCGCAGGAGGGCGTCCTGCCGTACGCGTACGTACTCCTCGAATTCGAGCACCTCGCCGTGCGACATCCCGAACCGCCTCCGTTTCCCCGTGACAAGCCGTGGTCCCCGCAGCGCCTCCGGCCACTTCGGCCGGTGTCCCGCGCTGACACCCGAGAAGCTACGGAGCGCTTGTCACGGCACTGTCCGGGCCACCCTTCGGCGGACGCACGGCTGCCCATCGGTTGTGTAACAGCGGCTCCGCCGCAGCGGCCCGGGAGGGCGGGGACGCGGAGCGGGACGGCCCGGGAGGGGGCCGGTCGGGTGGACGGCAGCCGGTCTCAGGCGGACGGGAGCCGGTACAGGCCGTCGTCCAGGGGCTCCACGAGCCCGTCCGAGACGAGGCCGTCCAGGGCGCGGGCGCGCTGCACCGCGTCGTGCCACACCGCGTCCAGCGCGGCCTGCGGCACCGGGGCGGTCGCCTCCCGCAGGACGGCGAGCAGCTTGCCGCGGACCTGCCGGTCCGTGCCCGCGTACGTCTGGCCGCGCCGCGGCGGGCCGTCGTGGGCGGGCTTCCCGGCGAGCCGCCAGGCGCACGCGCGTGCGATCGGGCAGCGCGCGCAGTCCTCGCCCCGCGCCGTGCACACCAGTGCGCCCAGCTCCATCGAGGCCGCCGCCCAGCGGGCCGCCGTCGCCTCGTCGTCCGGCAGGAGGGCGCGCGCGAGGCGGCGCTCGGCGGCGGTCGTGGCGTTCGGCGGGTACTGGACGCCGGTCACCGCGCGCGCGAAGACGCGGCGGACGTTGGTGTCCAGGACGGGATGCCGCCTGCCGTACGCGAACGACGCCACCGCCGCCGCCGTGTACTCCCCGATGCCGGGCAGCGCCAGCAACTGGGCGTGGTCGCTCGGCACGTCGCCGCCGTGCCGTTCCGTTATGGCGACGGCCGCGCCGTGCAGCCGCAGGGCGCGGCGCGGGTACCCCAGCCGGCCCCAGGCGCGGACCGCCTCGCCGGGCGCCTCGGCAGCCAGCGCGGCGGGGCGCGGCCAGCGGGCCAGCCACTGCTCGTACACCGGCAGGACCCGGTTCACCGGGGTCTGCTGGAGCATGAACTCGCTCACCATCACCCCCCAGGCGCCCGCCTCGGGGCGCCGCCAGGGCAGGTCGCGCGCGTGCTGGTCGAACCAGGCGAGGACGGGCGCGTGGAGTCGCTCGGCCGGGGGGAGGGGGGCCGTTTCGGGAGTCTCGGTCGCAGTCATGACCCTCCGATCCTGACACGGCCGGGCGGGTTTTCGGCGCTCCCGCCCCCCGGGCCCCGTCGACGCGCCCCTCAGGAGACCCGGCGGTGGCCCGCGCGGCGGCGGGCCGCGCGACGGCCGCGCTGCCGGGGGATCGCCGCGGCCAGGTCGATGTCGGGGCCGGGGCCCGCCAGCCACCGGGCGGCGCCCGAGCGGCTCGTCCGCATCGTCTCCACCAGGCGCCGCGTCGGGCCCGTCAGCAGGCGGACGAACACGACCACCGCCAGCGCGCCCACCACGAGGCCCGCGGCCACGTCGTGCGGGTAGTGCACGCCCACGAACACCCGGGAGGACGCCATCACGACCGCCAGCGGCACCGTCAGCCACGCGATCCGCCGCCACGCCAGCGCGAGCGCCATCGCCGACGCGCCTGCGATGGCCGAGTGGTTGCTCGGGAACGACCAGTCCCCGTACGGGGGGCACTGTGCGATCGACGCGACGGCGCCGACCACGGCACGGCACGGCCTCTCCTCGTCCACCAGCGACTTCAGCGTCTCGCTGACGACGTAGCCGAAGGCGGTGGCGACCGGCGCGAGCGCGGCGAGCGCCACCGCCCGCCCGTCGGCGGGCCGCACCCGCCACCAGGCGACGACGAACAGCACGCCGAAGACCAGCAGGCCGGCGTCGGTGCCGATCTCGGCGAACACGTGCACCCAGGCGGGGGTGTCCCGGGCGAAGTCGGTGACGGTGCGATAGAGGTCCTCACTCATGAGCAGGGACGGTACCCGGCCGCCGGAATCACTCGTTCGGCGCCATCCTCCGCGGACGCGCCCGGCGGGTCCGTGCAAAACGGCCACGCAGGTGTGATCATCGGTAAAACTTGGCGCGAGACCGGCGCGTGGGGCCGGTGGCGGCCGTGATCTCTCGTACAGTTTTCGCCGTGGGATCTCTGCGCAATCCGGTCGGGCCGCTTCCCTCCTCCATCTACTGGCGGCGGAGGGCGGTCTTCGCGGCCGTGATCGCGCTGCTCGTCGCCCTGGTCGTGTGGTTCGTCGGCTCAGGCGACGGCGAACCCCGGCGGGGCGGCGACGGTGCCAACGCCGGTTCGCCCGCCCCGTCCATCACGCCCGGCCCGTCGCCCTCGGGTCCCGCCATCGGCACGCAGCCCGGCGGCCGGGACGAGTCCGGCGCCTCCGGGGGCTCCGGAGGCTCGTCCGGTACGGGCGGTCCCGGCACGGGCGGGAGCGGCTCCGGCTCCGGTACGGGCGGGGGCCAGGGGGCCGGCGCGGGCGCGGGTGCCGGCGCGGGCTCCGGTACGGGCGCGGGCGGCCAGGGCGGCGGACCGGGCTCCGCCCAGCAGGTCCCGGCCGACTCGCCGCTGCCGGTCTGCGCCCCGGGCACGCTGCAACTGACGCTGGGCAGCACGAAGGTCTCGTACGCCCCCGGTGAGAAGCCGCGGTTCCGGCTGACCGCGCGGAACACCTCCGCGACCGGGTGCAAGACCGACCTCGGCCCGGCCACCGCGGTCCTGACGATCAGTGACGAGGGCGGCGACGAGATCTGGTCGTCCAAGGACTGCCCCAAGGGCCCCGGCAGCGTGTACGTCGCCGTCCCGGCCGGGGGCACCGCCACGTACACGGTCGAGTGGGACCGCCGCCACAGCGCGCCCCGCTGCGCCACGCCCCCCGTGAAGACGGCGGGCCCGGGCACCTATCTGGCGGAGGCCGCCGTGCCGGGCGTGAAGGGCGTACTGCGGTCGTCGATCACGCTGGCGAAGGACTGAAGGGCCGAAGCGCCGAGAGCCTGGGAGGCCGGTGGGCCGGAGGCCCGGGTGGCGGGGGCCGGCGCCCCCGCGGCCGTCAGACGTACCGTTCGAGGATCGACGACTCGGCGAGCCGCGACAGGCCCTCCCGGACGCTGCGGGCGCGGGCCTCGCCGACGCCGTCGACGGCCTGCAGGTCGTCGACGCTCGCCGCGAGCAGCTTCTGCAGCCCGCCGAAGTGCTCCACGAGCCGCTCGATGATCGCGCCCGGCAGGCGCGGCACCTTCGCCAGCAGCCGGTAGCCGCGCGGCGACACCGCCGAGTCCAGCGTCTCCGGCGAACCGCTGTAACCGAGCGCGCGGGCCACCGTCGGCAGCTCCAGCAGCTCGGCGTGCGACAGCGCGTCCAGCTCCGTCAGGGCCTCCGCGACCGTACGGGACCGCTTCGCGGTCGGCTCGGGCACGTAGTCCCGCACCACCAGCTCCCGCTCCGGCTCCACGCCCGCGATCAGCTCGTCCAACTGGAGCGAGAGGAGGCGGCCGTCCGTACCCAGCTCGACGACGTACTCCGCGATCTCCGTGGCGATCCGGCGGACCATCTCCAGGCGCTGCGCCACGGCCGTCACGTCCCGGACCGTCACCAGGTCCTCGATCTCCAGCGCGGAGAGCGTCCCGGCCACCTCGTCGAGGCGCAGCTTGTACCGCTCCAGCGTGGCGAGGGCCTGGTTGGCGCGCGACAGGATCGCGGCGGACTCCTCCAGGACGCGGCGCTCGCCGTGCACGTACAGGGCGATCAGCCGCATCGACTGCGACACGGAGATCACCGGGAAGCCGCACTGCTTGGACACCCGGTCCGCCGTGCGGTGCCGCGTGCCGGTCTCCTCGGTCGGGATCGACGCGTCGGGGACCAACTGGACGCCCGCACGGAGGATCTTGGTGATGTCCTTGTCGAGGATGAGGGCGCCGTCGAGCTTGCAGAGCTCGCGCAGGCGGGTCGCGGTGAACTCGACGTCCAGGACGAAACCGCCGGTGCACATCGACTCGACGGTCTTGTCCATGCCCAGGACGATCAGACCGCCCGTGTTGCCGCGGAGGATGCGCTCCAGTCCGTCCCTCAACGCCGTGCCGGGGGCGACCGCGCTGAGGGACGCGCGCATCAGCGCTTCGTTGCCGGAGCCTCCGCCCGACTTTCCGGGTGTTCCCCGGTCGTTGGCTGCCACTGCACTCCTCCGGCTCGTACGGGTGGGCGAGACCAGCCCAAAGTCTAGCGACCCCCACCGCACCAGTGGCTCCGCCGACAAATCACCCGCCCGCCCGGGGCGGGGCCCGGCACCCTACTCCGCGGCCGGAGCGGAGCCCCGGCGGGTGCGGGGGAGGACCTGGAGGGCCTCGCCCACGTCCGCGACCTCCCGCACCCGCATCCCCGCGGGCACCTTCCCCGGGTCCCCCGGCACCAGCGCGTGCGTGAACCCCAGCCGGTGCGCCTCCGCGAGCCGCCGCTGCACCCCCGTCACCCGCCGCACCTCCCCGGCGAGGCCCACCTCGCCGATCGCCACCAGGTTCTTCGGCAGCGGGGTGTCGGACGCCGCCGACGCCAGCGCCAGCGCGACCGCCAGGTCCGCCGCGGGCTCGGACAGCCGTACGCCGCCCACCGTCGCGCTGTAGATGTCGCGCTTGCCGAGCGCGCTGATCCGCCCCCGCTGCTCCAGCACCGCCAGCATCATCGACACGCGGGACGTCTCCAGGCCCGACGTCGTACGCCGCGGCGAGGGGATCTGGGAGTCGACCGTCAGCGCCTGCACCTCCGCGACCAGCGGTCGCCGCCCCTCCAGCGTGACCGTCAGGCACGTCCCCGGCACGGGCTCGGCGCGCCGCGTCAGGAACAGCCCGCTCGGGTCGGCCAGGCCCGTGATGCCCTCGTCGTGCAGTTCGAAGCAGCCGACCTCGTCGGTCGCCCCGTACCGGTTCTTCACGCCCCGCACGAGCCGCAGCCGCGCGTGCCGGTCGCCCTCGAAGTGCAGCACCACGTCCACCAGGTGCTCCAGCAGCCGCGGCCCCGCGATGGCGCCGTCCTTCGTGACGTGGCCGACCAGCAGCGTGGCCATGCCGCGCTCCTTGGACGCCCGGATCAGCGCCCCGGCCACCTCCCGCACCTGCGCCATGCCGCCCGGCGCCCCGTCGATCTCTGGCGACGCCACCGTCTGGACGGAGTCCAGGACCAGCAGCGACGGCTTCACCGCGTCCAGGTGCCCCAGCACCGTCGACAGGTCCGTCTCCGCCGCCAGGTACAGGTGGTCGTGCAGCGCGCCGATCCGGTCGGCGCGCAGCCGGACCTGGCTCGCCGACTCCTCACCCGTCACGTACAGCGTCGGGTGCTCCGCGCTCGCCGCCTTCGCGGCCACGTCCAGCAGCAGCGTCGACTTGCCGACGCCGGGCTCGCCCGCGAGCAGGACGACCGCGCCGGGCACGAGCCCCCCGCCCAGCACCCGGTCCAGCTCGTCCACGCCCGTCGAGCGGGCCGTGGCCTGCCGCCCGTCGACCTGGCCGATCGGCACCGCCGCCGTCGACACCCGGCCGGCCGCCGTCGTCCGCACGGCGGGCGCGCCGCCGTACTCCTCCACCGTCCCCCACGCCTGGCACTCGGGGCAGCGGCCGAGCCACTTGGCGGTCGTCCAGCCGCATTCGGTGCAGCGGTAGGACGGCCGGTCCTTGGAGGATTTCGTACGGGCAGCCATGCGACACACCGTAGCCGCCGCCACTGACAGCGGACGGCCGCCCGCCGCCGCGCGACCGGCCCCGGGCCGCCGCGTCCGCCTCCTCCGGTCCCGGGCGGGCACTCCGCGGGGCCCGGACGCCCCGCCGACACCGCTACCGCCCGGGGACCGCGCCCCGCCGGCACCGCCGCTCTCCGGGACCGCGCCGCCCCCGCACGCGCCGCCCCCGCACGCTCCGCCCGGGGCCGCCGCCGCCTGGGGCCACACCGCCCGGGGCTGGAGACGTTGAATACGGCCGACACGGAGCATTGGCAAATCCCGCTGTCCCCTTTCGAGGGACACGTTCACCCATAAGGCTTAAAAGTGCCCAACGGGTGCGAGGAGTGTGCCTCCAGGCGCCTACGGTCGCCGGGTGACGAGCAGCAGGCTGGAGCACCCCACGGACACCACCGGCGCACACCGGGCGCAGCACCGTGCGCCCCGGAGCGGGCAGGCGGTGGCGCAGCACCCGCCCACCCGCTACGAGCCGTACCTCGACGGCCTCTTCACCTACTGCCTCTCCGTGCTGTGCGACCACGACGCGGCCACCGCCGTCCTCGGCGAGGTCCTGGCCGTCGCGGAACGCCAGCACGGGCGCTGCCCCGCGGACCCGTCGCTCCGCAAGGCGTGGCTGTACGCGCTCGCCCGCTGGGCCTGTCTGCGCGAGCTGGCCCGGCGGCGGCGCGTCCGGCACGGCGCGCGCACCCGGTGGCCGGTCTCGGAGGAGGCGCCCCGCGCCCCCGAAGAGGCCCCCCGAGATCCCGAGGGGGCCCCGGGGGCGCCCGGGGAGACCCCCGGGACGCCCGAGGAGGCCCCCCGCGACGGTGCGGAGGCCGCCGAGCGGCACCGCGGCGAACTGGCGCTCCTCGCCTGGCCCGAGGCGGCCGGCACCACGCCGGAGCAGCGCGAGGCCCTGGAGCTCGCGGTACGGCACCAACTGGACGCCCCCGAGGTCGCCGCCGTCCTCGGCATGGCCCCGCAGGCCGCCCGTGAGCTGCTGTCCGCCGCCGCGTGCGAGGTGGAGCGGACCCGCGCCGCCCTCGCCGTCGTCGAGACCGGCACCTGCCCCGCCGTCGCCCGGCTCACCGGCGACCACCGGGTGCTGCTGTCCTCGGCGCTGCGCCGGGAACTGGTCCGGCACGTCGACGACTGCCCGGTGTGCCGCCGCACCGCCGAGCGCGCCGAGGCCGCCGGCCCCTGGCCGGGCTCCACGGTCACCCCCGCCACGCTCCCGCTCGTACCGGCACCCCGGTCGGCGGCGCGCGCCGCGATGCTGGACGCCTCCCGCGCGCGCTCCACCGGGCCGCGCTTCGGGCGGGACGGCTTCCCCCTCGACCCCAAGGACCACGCCGCGCGCCGCGCCCGGCTGCGCACCCGCGCCGTGACCACCACCGTCATCGCCGCCGTCGTCGCGGCACCCGTCCTCGCGCTGTGGGTGGCGTACCAGGGCGACACGGCGGCCGACGGGGGCCGCGGCGACCGGGCGTTCAGCGCCCCCGGCCAGGCCGGCGCCCGGGAGGGCGGCCACTACGCGAACGCCGGCAGCACCCGCACCGGCCCCGGCCCCCGGTTCCACCTGCCCCGCCAGGTCCCGGACGTCTCCGTCGAGGTGCTCAGCGGCGGCTCCGCCCCGTCACCGGCGACCTTCGGGCGCCGCGGCCTCGGCCGCGTCACGGTCACGGCCCGGTCGTACGGCGACGTCACGGTGCTGACGCTCACCGCGTCCGGCGGCCCCGTCGACTGGTCCCTGCGGACGGACGCCCCCTGGCTCCGCGCCAGCCGTACGTCCGGGACGCTGGAGCCGGGCCGGTCGGCCTCCGTGTACGTCTCCGTCGACCGCGCCCGCGAACCGCGCGGTCCCTGGACCGCCCGCGTCCACGTCGGCCCGTCCGGCGCGGTCGTCGCCCTCACCGGGTACGGGCCCGGCCGCGTCCCGGCCCGCCCGGAACCGCCCCGCGGCCCCGTGGCGCCGCCCGCCCCGCCGCAGGTCGCCGCGTCCGTCCCCTCGCCCGCCCCGCCCGCGGCGAGCGAGCCGCCCCCGGCGACGGAGCCCCCGCCGTCCGTCGACCCGCCGCCCCCGACGGACGCCCCGCCCCCGGCGACGGAGCCGCCCGCGTCCGAACCGGCGGCGGGTCCCCCTCCGCAGCCGCAGTGACCGCCGGGCGCCCTACGACACGGGCCCGGCGGGCCCGGTAGGTCCGATCGGGGCCACCGGGTCCGCCGGGTGCGGGGCCACCAGCGGCAGCGAGGACGCCAGCCGCGCCTCGCACAGCCCCACCAGCACGTCGTACGCCGCCCGGCCCATCAGCTCCGTCAGCTCCGGCCGGTACGTCACGTACACCGGCTCGCCCGCGCCGTGCGCCGAGGTGGCGGAGGTGCACCACCAGTGCAGGTCGTGCCCGCCGGGGCCCCAGCCCCGGCGGTCGTACTCGCCGATCGACACCTGGAGCACCTTCGTGTCGTCCGGCCGCTCGATCCAGTCGTACGTCCGCCGCACCGGAAGCTGCCAGCACACGTCCGGCTTCGTCTCCAGCGGCTCGCGCCCCTCCCGCAGCGCCAGGATGTGCAGCGCGCACCCCGCACCGCCCGCGAAGCCGGGACGGTTCTGGAAGACGCACGAGCCGTTCCAGCGGCGCGTCTGCCGCTCGCCGTCCTCGTCGAGCTGCACCCAGCCCGTCGCCGTCCCCACGTCGTGGAACTGCCACAGCTCCGGCGTCAGCCGCGCCACGTGCCCGGCGACCCGCTTCTCGTCGTCCTCGTCGGAGAAGTGCGCGCCGAGCGTGCAGCACCCGTCGTCGGCGCGGCCCGCCTGGATGCCCTGGCAGCCGCTGCCGAAGACGCACGTCCAGCGGGACGTCAGCCACGTCAGGTCGCAGCGGAAGACCTGGTCCTCGTCGGCCGGGTCCGGGAACTCCACCCACGCGCGCGGGAAGTCCAGGCCCTTCTCGTCGTCCTCGCGGTCCTCGTGCGGGACGCCGGCCCCGGCCGCCGGGGCGTCGCGCTTCTTGCCGGATCCCGTTTCGCCCGGCTTGGCCTTCTTGGTCTTTGGCACTCCTCCAGCGTAGGCGCAGCCCGTCCCCCGCTCGCAGTAGCGTGCTGGCATGAGACTCGGAGTCCTCGACGTCGGTTCGAACACGGTGCACCTGCTGGTCGTGGACGCCCACCCCGGCGCCCGGCCGCTGCCCGCCCACTCCCACAAGGCGGAGCTGCGCCTGGCCGAACTGCTCGACGCGGACGGCGCGATCGGCGCCCCCGGCGTCGACCGGCTCGTCACGATCGTCGGGGACGCCCTCCACACCGCCGAGGAGAAGGGCTGCGAGGCGGTCCTCCCCTTCGCGACCTCCGCCGTCCGCGACGCCGCCAACGCCGAGGCGGTCCTCGCGCGCGTGAAGGCCGAGACGGGCGTCGACCTCCAGGTCCTCACCGGGGCGGAGGAGGCCCGGCTCACCTTCCTCGCCGCCCGCCGCTGGTTCGGCTGGTCGGCGGGGAAGCTGCTGCTCCTCGACATCGGCGGCGGCTCCCTGGAGATCGCGTACGGCATCGACGAGGAGCCCGACGCGGCCGTCTCCCTCCCGCTCGGCGCCGGACGGCTCACCGCCGGCTGGCTGCCCGGCGACCCGCCGGACCCGGCCGACGTGCGGGCGCTGCGCCGCCACGTGCGGGCGGAGATAGCCCGGACGGTCGGCGAGTTCGCCCGCTTCGGCCGGCCCGACCACGTCGTCGCCACGTCCAAGACGTTCAAGCAGCTCGCCCGGATCGCCGGGGCGCCGGGCTCCGGCGACGGCCTGTACGTGCAGCGCGTACTGAGTCGTTCGTCACTGGAGACGTGGGTGCCGAAGCTGGCCGCCATGACCGTCGAGCAGCGCCGCGGCCTGCCCGGCGTGTCCGAGGGCCGGGCCGCCCAACTGCTGGCCGGGGCGCTGGTCGCGGAGGGGGCGATGGACCTGCTCGGCGTCGACGTGCTGGAGATCTGCCCGTGGGCGCTGCGCGAGGGCGTCATCCTGCGCCGCCTCGACCACCTCCCCGGGTGACGGGCCGGGCCCGTACCCTTTTCCTCGTGGCAGACGTGGCAGACGCGGCAGAGCAAGCGGAGCGGCCGGGGGCGCGCGCGCCCCGCGTGAAGGTCGCCCTCTCGACGGCCTCGGTCTACCCCGAGTCGACGGCGACGGCCTTCGAGGTGGCCGCGCGCCTCGGCTACGACGGTGTCGAGGTGATGGTGTGGACGGACCCGGTCAGCCAGGACCTGGAGGCCCTGCGCCGGCTCTCCGACTACCACCAGGTGCCCGTGCTCGCCGTGCACGCCCCCTGCCTGCTGATCACCCAGCGCGTCTGGTCGACCGACCCGTGGGTGAAGCTCCAGCGCGCCCGGGCGGCGGCGGAGAAGCTCGGCGCGTCGACGGTCGTCGTCCACCCGCCGTTCCGCTGGCAGCGGCAGTACGCGCGCGACTTCGTCTCCGGCATCTGGCGGATGGCGAACGAGACGGACGTGCGGTTCGCCGTCGAGAACATGTACCCCTGGCGGTACCGCGACCGCGAGATGCTCGCGTACGCCCCCGAGTGGGACGTCACCAAGGACGACTACCGCCACTACACGGTCGACCTCTCCCACACGGCGACCGCCCGCACGGACGCGATGGCCATGGTGTCCCGCATGGGCGACCGGCTGGGCCACGTCCACCTCGCGGACGGGCGCGGCTCCGCGAAGGACGAGCACCTGGTACCGGGCCGCGGCACGCAGCCCTGCGCCGAACTGCTGGAGCACCTCGTCCGCACCGGCTTCGACGGGCACGTCGTCATCGAGGTCAACACGCGGCGCGCCATGTCCGCCGCCGAGCGGGAGGCGGACCTCGCCGAGGCGCTGGCCTTCACCCGGCAGCACCTGGCGTCGTCGGCCCGCGTCCCGTGACCGGCGCAGCGGCGCCGCGCCGGGGCCGCGGACGGCCGCCCGCCGCCGAGCGCGCGGACGGGCCCGGCGCCCGCGAGCGCATCCTGGAGGCGGCCCGCGACGAGTTCGCCGAGCGCGGCTACGACAGGACGTCGGTGCGCGGCATCGCGAAGGCCGCCGGCGTCGACGCGGCCCTCGTCCACCACTACTTCGGCACGAAGGACGAGGTGTTCGCGGCGGCCGTCGAGGTCTCCTTCGAGCCCGCGCTGGTCGTCCCGGCCGTGGTCGGCCCCGGCCCCGCCGGCGTGGGGGAGCGGCTGGCCCGGTACTTCTTCGACGTGTGGGAGGACCCGGCCGCGCGCGCGCCGCTCCTGGCGGTGATCCGCTCGGCGCTCACGCACGAGGCGGCGGCGAAGGTGCTGCGCGGGTACGTGCTGCGGCGGGTGCTGGAGCGGGTCGCGGAGGAGCTCGACGTACCGGACCCGCGGTTCCGGGCGGAGCTGGCCGCGTCGCACATGATCGGCATCGCGGTCCTGCGGTACGTCATCCGGGTCGAGCCGTTGGCGTCGGCGGAGCCGGAGGCGATCGTGGCCGTGGTCGCGCCGACCCTCCAGCGGTACCTGACCGAGGCGTGACCCGGCCTCCAGCGGTACCTGACCGAGGCGTGCCCCGACCCGCCAGCGGGTCCCCGCCCGAGGCGTGGCCCGGCTCCGGGAGCGCGGGGGCGGGTGACCGGGAGACGACCGGTGTGTCCCGTTATCCGGACAAGCTGTCCACTTCCTGGAGGGGCGGCGTACGCTCGTAGGAGCCAGTCTCTTTGATGAGGAGCGAGCGACGATGCCCGAGCTGAGGTCCCGCACAGTCACCCACGGCCGCAACATGGCGGGCGCCCGTGCCCTTATGCGCGCCTCCGGGGTACCGGGCGAGGACATCGGGCGCAAGCCGATCGTCGCCGTCGCCAACTCCTTCACCGAGTTCGTCCCCGGCCACACGCACCTCCAGCCCGTCGGCCGGATCGTCAGCGACGCCATCAGGGCGGCCGGGGCGATCCCGCGCGAGTTCAACACGATCGCCGTCGACGACGGCATCGCGATGGGCCACGGCGGCATGCTGTACTCGCTGCCGTCCCGCGACCTGATCGCCGACTCCGTCGAATACATGGTCGAGGCGCACTGCGCGGACGCCCTGATCTGCATCTCCAACTGCGACAAGATCACCCCCGGCATGCTGATGGCGGCGCTGCGCCTGAACATCCCGACGGTCTTCGTCTCCGGCGGCCCCATGGAGTCCGGCCGCGCCACCCTGGTCGACGGCACGGTCCGCACGCTCGACCTGGTCGACGCGATCTCCGACGCGGCCAACGACAAGATCTCCGACGAGGACATCCTCCGCATCGAGGAGAACGCCTGTCCGACCTGCGGCTCCTGTTCCGGCATGTTCACCGCCAACTCGATGAACTGCCTGACGGAGGCCATGGGCCTCTCCCTCCCCGGCAACGGCTCCGTCCTCGCCACGCACACGGCCCGCCGCGCCCTGTACGAGAACGCGGCGCGCACGGTCGTCGAGGTGACGAAGCGGTACTACGAGCAGGACGACGAGTCGGTCCTGCCCCGCAACGTCGCCACGTTCGCCGCCTTCGAGAACGCGATGGCCCTGGACATCGCCATGGGCGGCTCCACCAACACGATCCTGCACCTGCTGGCCGCCGCGCAGGAGGCGGGCGTCCCCTTCGGGCTGGAGGAGATCGACGCCGTCTCGCGCCGCGTGCCGTGCCTGGCGAAGGTCGCGCCGAACGTCGCGAAGGACCGCACGTACTACATGGAGGACGTGCACCGCGCCGGAGGCATCCCCGCCCTGCTGGGCGAGCTGCACCGCGCGGGCCTGCTCAACGAGGACGTGCACGCCGTCCACAGCCCGTCCCTGGCGGACTGGCTGAAGACCTGGGACGTGCGCGGCGGCTCCCCGTCCGCCGAGGCCGTCGAGATGTGGCACGCGGCGCCGGGCTGCGTGCGCTCCGCGGAGGCGTTCTCCCAGTCGGAGCGGTGGGAGGCCCTGGACCTCGACGCCGAGAACGGCTGCATCCGCTCCGCCGAGCACGCCTACTCCAAGGACGGCGGCCTCGCGGTCCTGAAGGGCAACCTGGCGGTCGACGGGTGCGTCGTGAAGACGGCCGGCGTCGACGAGTCGATCTGGACGTTCGAGGGCCCGGCGGTCGTCTGCGAGTCGCAGGAGGAGGCCGTCGAGAAGATCCTCAACAAGCGGGTGAAGGACGGCGACGTCGTCGTCATCCGCTACGAGGGCCCCAAGGGCGGCCCCGGCATGCAGGAGATGCTCTACCCGACGTCGTTCCTGAAGGGCCGCGGCCTCGGCAAGACCTGCGCGCTGGTCACCGACGGCCGCTTCTCCGGCGGCACGTCCGGCCTGTCCATCGGCCACGCCTCCCCGGAGGCGGCGTCCGGCGGCACGATCGCGCTGGTCGAGGACGGCGACCGGATCCGCATCGACATCCCGAACCGCACGATCGAGCTGCTGGTCGACGACGAGACGCTGTCCGCCCGCCGCGACGCCCTGGCCGGCGCGTACGCCCCGAAGAACCGTACGCGCAAGGTCTCGGCGGCCCTCCGCGCCTACGCGGCCATGGCCACCAGCGCCGACAAGGGCGCCGTCCGCGACGTCACGAAGCTCCCGTAACGCCGGCCGGGTCGGGGCCCCGTCCGGGCCCCGTCCGCTGGTGTCTCGGGTGCGGTGGGTCGTTCCGTCCGGTGGCCGTCCGTCGATCCCCTGGTCGGGCGGGCCGTTCCATCCGGGGGTGTCCGCTGGCGTTTCCGGCGTGGCGGTCGTTCTGCCCGGGGTCCGTCCGCTGGTCTTCCCTGGTCGGGCGGGTCGTTCCGTTCCGGGCCTGTCCGCTGGTGCTTCCGGTGTGGCGGGTCGTTCTGCCCGGGCCCGGCTGCTGATCCCCCTGGACCGGCGAGTCGTTCTGCCGGGGCCCCGGCCACCGGCCCTCCCCGGCCGGGCGGGTCGTTGCGCCCGGGGCGGCGGGTGCCCCGCACCGCCGTACCGCGCCGACCGGAGCCGGCCGCCCCGCGCGCGGCGCCCGGCACCGGCCCGCGGGCCCTCACCACCCGGCCGGGTCCACCGCGAACACCGCCCCGTCCGGCGCCCCGCCGTACACCTTGCCCCCGGACACCACCGGCGCGGCCAGTAACGGCACGACCCCGGCGGCCATCCGCGGCCCGCTCTGCCCGACCAGCACCCCCCGCCCGGCGTCGACCCCGAGCAGCCGCCCGTCGCCGGCCATCAGGAAGACCCGGCCGTCCGCGGCCACCGGCCGCGACACCCGCGCCGCCCCGGTCTCCAACCGCCACAGCTCCCGGCCCCGCCCGGGCCCGGTGCCCAGGTCGACCGCGGCCAGCGCCCCGCCCGACCCCACGACGTACGCGGTCTCCCCGTCCACCACGGCCTGCGCCTGGTCGGCCGCCCCCGTCAGTGCCACCCGCCGCACCCCCCGGTCCCGCAGGTCCAGCCGCACCACGGCGTCGGTGTACAGGTCCTTGTCGGCGGAGAGCAGCACCAGCGCCTCCTCCGTCGCCTGCACCGGCGTCAGCGAACCGGGCACCCGCGTGCGCCACAGCACCCGGCCGTCCACCGGATCCACGGCGCTGACCAGCGTCGACGTCCCGTTCCCCGCGACCGCCGCGGCGAACACGGGCCCGCCCGCCGCCCCGGCCACCCACTGCGCGCCGCGCGCCGCCGGCCGCCCCGTCCACCGACCGGCGCCCGTCGCGCCGTCCAGCGCCCGCACCCGGCCGTCCCCGTCGACGACGAGCACCGTGTCGGCGCCGTGCACGACCTGGGCGTACGCACCGAGGCCGACGCCCCAGCGGACCGCGCCCGTCGCGGGGTCGAGCGCCTCCAGCCGGGCGTCCCCGCCGGCCGCCGTACGGGGGCTCACCACCCGCACCAACCCCCCGGCCGCCACCACGGCGGCCCCCTCCTCCGGCGCGGCCGGCCCCCCGGCCGGCACCGACCAGACCACCGCCCCGTCCGCCGCGCCCAGCCGCGCGGCCTTCACTCCGGGCGCGGCGCAGTACAGCGCGCCGTCCGCGGCGGCGCACACCGGCGGCCGCGCCGCCTCGGCCCCCGTACCCAGCGGCACCGCCCAGGCCCGGAAGCTCCGTGCCGCGGCGGCGGGGCCGGCCTCCCGCGCCCCGTCCCGGCCGTCCGCGCCCCGGACGGCGACCAGCCCCCCGACGAGGGCCCCGGCCACCGCGACCGCCACGGCGACCCACCCGAGCCGCCGCGCCCCGCCGCGCCCACCGCCCGCAGGCGTACGCGCGTCCCGCGGGTCGCCGTCCGCCGGGCTGCCGTCCGCCGGGTCCCCGGCCCCGCGCTGCTCGGGCACCCGGACGCCCCCGGCCGTACCGGCGCCCCTGCCCGCACCCCCGGCCGCGCCGGCGCCCCCGCCCCCGTCCGGCACGCGCAGGGCGACCATCACCTGCTCCGGCGTGGGCCGCTGTGCCGGGTCCTTGGCGAGGCACCGCCTCAACAGCGGCGCGAGCTCCTCCGGCACGCCCGCCAGGTCCGGCTCGTTGTGCACCACCTGGTACGCCACCACGTACGGGCTGTTCGAATCGAAGGGGCCCCGCCCCGTCGCCGCGTGCACCAGCACCGCGCCCATCGCGAACACGTCCGCCGCCGGCCCCACGTCCCGGGGCCGCTGGAACTGCTCGGGCGCCATGAACGGCGGCGTGCCGATCAGCTTCCCCGTCTCGGTGCGCACGTCGCTGTCGCTCGGCCGGGAGATGCCGAAGTCGATGACCTTCGGCCCGTCCGCCGCGAGCAGGACGTTGCTGGGCTTCAGGTCCCGGTGGACGACCCCGGCCCGGTGGATGTCGCGCAGCGCCTCCGCGAGCCCGGCGCCGAGCCGGCGCAACTCCGCCGCGTCCAGCGGCCCGTTCCGCTTGACCCGCTCCGACAGGGTCGGCCCGTCGATGAACAGGGTCGCCATCCACGGCCGCGCGGCTTCCGGGTCGGCGTCGACGACCGGCGCGGTGAACGCCCCGCTGACCCGCCGTGCGGCCTCGATCTCCTGCCGGAAACGCGCCCTGAACTCGGGGTCCGCCGCGTGTTCGACGTGGACGACCTTCACGGCGAGGCGCAGCCCGGAGTCCGACACGGCGAGTCGGACGACCCCCATGCCGCCCGAACCCAGCCAGTCCTTCAGCCGGTACCTGCCGGCGTACTCCGGATGCTCCGCTTCCGGTACGGTCCCGGGGCTGCGCAGCGGCGGCATCATCCACCCCCGTGTGTGCTCGCTCGGACGCGCGGCGCACGACCGGCGCACGCGCGACGCACGGAGCCTAGTCGATGATGCGTGCGATGTCGGTGTGGCTTGTTAGCCTCCCCTCCACAGACGCGCCCGCATCCGGCGGGAGCCTCGGGGGGAGGCACACATGGAGACGTACTCGGTCAAGCGCTACCCGGTCGCGCCGGGGGTCCGGCTCAACGTCCGCAGCGGTCCGGGCACGCAGTACGGCATCGTGAAGGTCCTGCCGGAAGGCGTGAACGTGCCGATCAACTGCCAGTCGCCGGGCACGTGGGTCTCGGGCCCGTACGGCACGTCGAACCTCTGGGACAACATCGCCAACGGCCAGTACGTGTCGGACGCGTACGTCCGGACCGGGACCGACGGGTACGTGACGGTGCGCTGCGCCTGACGCCCGCCCCGGCGGCGGCCCGGACCGGCGGGGGATAATCGTCCCGTGAGCGACCCCACGGACCCGACCGGCCCCACGGACCCGACCGGCCCCGCCGACACCACCGGCCCCGCCGGCGCGACCCGCGCCACGGGCACGTCCGGCGGTCCCCGGCCCGAGCCCCTCCGCTTCTTCGGCACCACCTGGGTCGGCCACGACGGTGGGTACGGGCTGCGGCGCGCCGGTGTCGCCGCCGGCTCCCTGGCCGCGGCCGTCGCGGGCGCGCTCGTCCTGCGCTTCGCGTACGAGGGCCTGGCCATCGCCCGGGTCGGCGGCTTCGTCAACGGCCTGGTGATCGTGATGTTCGCGGTGTGCACGGCCATCGCGTTCCAGCGGACGTGGGAGGGGTTCGGCCGCCGCCCGGCCGACCCGGCCCGCGAGGACGCCCTGCGCAGCCTGAAGGCGATCGGCTTCGTCGGCTCGCTCCTCGCCTACTTCGTCCGTTCCCTCTTCGAGGCCCCCGGCGAGAAGCTCGCCCGCGCCGAGTACGAGGCGGCCCGCGCCCGGTACGAGAAGCGCCGCACCACCCGCACCGGCAACCCGGCGGCCCGCAAGAAGCGCCCCCGCCGCTGATGCTCCGCTCCTGGCGCCGGGCCTTCCCGTCCCGTACCGCGCCGGGTCCCGCCGTTGGCGCCGGGCGTTCCCGTCCCGCACCTCTCCGGGCGCTCCTACCGCTGGCGCCCCGCCGCTGACGCTGGGTACCCCCGCCCCGCCCCGTACCGCCCCGCCTCGTACCCGCCGGGCCCCGCCGCTGACGCCGGGTGTCCCCGCCTCGTACCGCGCCGCCTCGTACCGTGCCGGGCCCCGCCGCTGACGCCGGGTGTCCCCGCCTCGTACCGCGCCGCCTCGTACCGTGCCGGGCCCCGCCGCTGACGCCGGGTATCCCCGCCCCCGTACTGCGCCAGCCCCTTCCCGCACCACCCCGGACACCCCGTCCCCCGCGCCGCTCCGAGCGCCCCCTTGACGCCTCCCTCTCCCCGTACCCATAATTCATCACATGGTGAATTACTCCGGTGCGGCCGTCGAAGCCCGGGGACTGACCGTCACCCGGGGAGCCCGCACCGTCCTGCGCGGCCTCGACTTCTCCGTACCCCCGGGCCGGATCACCGGCCTCCTCGGCCCCTCCGGCTGCGGGAAGACCACCCTCATGCGCGCCGTCACCGGCACCCAGGCCAAGGTCACCGGCGTCCTAGACGTCCTCGGCCGCCCCGCCGGCGACCCCGCCCTCCGCTCCCGCGTCGGGTACGTCACCCAGGCCCCGTCCGTCTACGACGACCTGACCGTCCGACAGAACCTCGCCTACTTCGCCGAGGTCCTCCGCCCCGGCCGCCGCCACCGCGACCACCGCGCCGGGGCCGTCGCCCGCGCCCTCGCCGACGTGGACCTCACCGACCGCGCCGACACCCTCGCCGGCCGGCTCTCCGGCGGCCAGCGCAGCCGCGCCTCCCTCGCCGTCGCCCTCCTCGACACCCCGGACCTCCTCGTCCTGGACGAGCCGACGGTCGGCCTCGACCCCGTCCTCCGCCGCGACCTGTGGGACCTCTTCCACCGCCTCGCCGCCGACCGGGGGACCGCCCTCCTCGTCTCCTCCCACGTCATGGACGAGGCCGAGCGCTGCCACCGCCTCCTCCTCCTGCGCGAGGGCGAACTCCTCGCCGACGGCACCCCCGGGGAACTGCGCCGCCGCCACGGCACCGCCACCGTCGAGGACGCCTTCCTCCACCTGGTCGACACCGCCGCCGCCAGGGCCGCCACCACCCGCACCCCACCCGAGGACCGGCCGTGAACGGATCCCGCACCCTGGCCACCGCCGCCCGCGTCCTGCGCCAGTTGCGCCACGACCCGCGCACCATCGCCCTGATGCTCCTCGTCCCGGTACTGATGATCACGCTGCTCCGGTACGTCTTCGACGGCGGCCCGAGCGTGTTCGACGGCATCGGCGCGTCCCTGCTCGGCATCTTCCCGCTGATCACGATGTTCCTGGTGACGTCCATCGCCACCCTGCGCGAACGCACCTCGGGCACCCTCGAACGGCTCCTCGCCATGCCCCTCGGCAAGGCCGACCTCATCGCCGGCTACGCCCTCGCCTTCGGCCTGCTCGCCGCCGTCCAGTCGGCCCTCGCCACCGCCGTCGCCCTGTGGGTCCTCGGCCTCGACGTGGCCGGCTCGCCCTGGCTGCTGCTCCTCGTCGCCCTGCTCGACGCGCTCCTCGGCACCGCGCTCGGCCTCTTCGTCTCCGCGTTCGCCGCGTCCGAGTTCCAGGCCGTCCAGTTCATGCCGGCCGTGGTCTTCCCGCAGTTGCTCCTGTGCGGCCTGTTCGCACCGCGCGACAGGATGCACCCCGCCCTGGAGGCCGTCTCGGACGTGCTGCCCATGTCCTACGCCGTCGACGGCATGAACGAGGTCCTCCACCACGCCGAGGTCACCGGCGCCTTCCTCCGCGACGTCCTGGTCGTCGCCGCCTGCGCCCTCCTCGTCCTCGCCCTCGGCGCCGCCACCCTCCGCCGCCGCACCCCCTGACCCGCCCCGGCCGTACGCCCCGCCCGCACCCGTACCGTCCTTCGGACAGCCGCGACGCCACCCCCCGTCCCGGTGGAAGGATGGCCCCCAGGCACGTACCCCACGGCGAGGTGAGCAGAGAAATGACCCAGACAGTCGCGGTCCTCGGCACCGGAAAGATCGGCGAGGCCCTCCTCAGCGGCATGATCCGGGCCGGCTGGCCCACCGCCCACCTCCTCGTCACCACCCGCCGCCCCGAGCGCGCCGAGGAGCTCAGCGCCCGCTACGGCGTCGAAGCCGTCGGCAACGCCGACGCCGCCAAGCGCGCCGACACCCTCATCCTCGCCGTGAAGCCCCAGGACATGGGCCGGCTCCTCGACGAGCTCTCCCACCAGGTCACCCGCGACCACCTCGTCATCAGCGCCGCCGCCGGCATCACCACGGCCTTCATCGAGGAGCGCCTCGCCCCCGACACCCCGGTCGTCCGGGTCATGCCGAACACCCCCGTCCTCGTCGACGAGGGCATGTCCGTCATCTCCGCCGGCACCCACGCCACCGGCGCGCACCTCGCCCACACCGAGGAGATCTTCGGCGGCGTCGGCAAGACCCTCCGCGTCCCCGAGTCCCAGCAGGACGCCGCGACGGCCCTGTCCGGCTCCGGACCGGCGTACTTCTACTTCCTCGTCGAGGCCATGACCGACGCGGGCATCCTCCTCGGCCTGCCCCGCGCCCAGGCCCACGACCTCATCGTCCAGGCCGCCATCGGCGCCGCCGTGATGCTCCGCGACAGCGGCGAGCACCCGGTCAAGCTCCGCGAGGCCGTCACGTCTCCCGCCGGCACGACCATCAGCGCCATCCGCGAACTGGAGAACCACGGCGTACGGGCCGCCCTCATCGCCGCCCTGGAGGCCGCCCGCGACCGCAGCCGCGAACTGGCCTCCGGCAACGGCTGACCCGGAGCCCCGCGGCCGGGGTCACACCGCCCCGGCCGCCCCCGCCCCGGCCACCCCGGCGCCCCGCAGCACGTCCGCCGTCGTCACGACCGTCGCGAACCCGCCCCCGTGCAGCGACACCGCCGTCGCCCGCGACAGCTCGTCCGCGGTCAGCGTCCAGCCGAACGGCCCGGTCCCGTCGAACGTGTGCATCGCGTCCAGCGGGAACAGCACCTCGTACCCGAGGTTCCCGGCCATCCGGGCCGTCGTCTCGTTGCACATGTTCGTCTGGACGCCCACGACCACGACCTGCCGCACCCCGGCGCCCCGCAGCCACGCGTCCAGGTCCGGCTCCCCGTAGAACGCCGAGTTCACCGACTTCACCACCAGCAGCTCGGGCCCGGCGCCCTTCCCCCGCCGCTCCTCCACCACGTCCTGGAAGCCGTTCCCCGGCTGCCCCGGCCGCAGCGGCGACCGCGGACCCGTCGAGTCGTGCCGTACGAACACGACCGGCCGCCCCGACCCCTGCCACACGTCGATCAGCGCGGCGATGTTCCCCTCCGCCGCCGGGTTGTTCCGCCGCCCCCAGGACGGGTCCGCGAACCCCTTCTGCACGTCCACCACGACCAGCGCGGCGTTCGCAGCGACCTCGACCTCGGCATTCCCGTTCAGTTCCATGCCGGAATCCTCCGGCCGCCGCACCACGCCCCACCAGTGGCGGAAACGCCGCCCATCGATGGATTGCCGCCACCCCGATGGCATCCTGCTCCCATGACCGTGTACCGCGTGGCGATGCTCGCCTTCCCCGGCGTACGCCCCTTCGACGTCTCCGTCATCACCGAGGTCTGGGGCGTCGACCGCACCGACCGCGGCGTCCCCCCGTTCGAACTGCGGCGCGCCGCCGCCGACCCGGGCACCCCCATCCCCCTCCGCGGGGGCCTCGCCCTCACCCCGGACCGCCCCCTCGCCTGGCTCGACGAGGCCGACCTCGTCATCGTCCCCGGCCTCACCGATCCCGACGTCGACATCGCCGCCCCCGTCCTCGACGCCCTCCGCCGCGCCCACCACGCGGGCACCCCCGTCGCCGCCCTGTGCGCCGGCGCGTTCGCCCTCGCCCGCGCCGGCCTCCTCGACGGCCGCCGCGCCGTCACCCACTGGTACGTCGCCGACCGCCTCCGGGAACGCCACCCCGCCGTCACGGTCGAACCGAACGCCCTGTTCATCGAGGACGGCGGCCTGTGGACGTCGGCCGGCACCGCCGCCGGCGTCGACCTGTGCCTCCACCTCGTCCGCACCGCCCACGGCGCCGAGACCGCCGCGACCATCGCCCGCGCCATGGTCACCGCCCCGTTCCGCACCGGCACGCAGGCCCAGTTCATCGAGCACCCCACCCCGCGCGCCGACCGCGACGCCGACGCCCTCGCCGCCGTACGCGCCCACGCCCTCGCCCACCTCGGTCAACCGCACACCGTCGCATCCCTCGCCGCCCGCGCCGGCATGTCCCCGCGCACGTTCGCCCGCCACTTCCGGGCCACCACCGGCACCACCCCCCTCCGGTGGCTCACCGCCCAGCGCGTCGCCGCCGCCCAGAAGCTCCTCGAACGCACCGACCACCCCCTGCCCGAGGTGGCCCGCCGCGCGGGCTTCGGCAGCGAGGTCACCATGCGCCAGCACTTCGCGGCCCACCTCGCCACCAGCCCGCGCGACTACCGCGCCGCGTTCCGTCAGACGGCCGGCAGCAGCCCCACGGCCCGGTAGGCCCGGTCCACCACCGGCCGCGCCATCGCCCGCGCCCGGTCCGCCCCCTCCCGCAGCACCCCGTCCACGTACGCCGGGTCGGCGGCCAGCTCCGCGTGCCGCGCCCGCAACGGCCGCAGCAGCTCCACCACGGCGTCGGCGACGTCCTGCTTCAGCGCCCCGTACGAGGCGTAGCCCTCCGCCGGCCCCGCCGGGTCGTCCGCGCCCGTACAGGCGGCGAGCACCTCCAGCAGGTTCGCCAGGCCCGGCCGCCCCTCCCGGTCGTACACGACGTCCCGCCCGCTGTCGGTGACGGCCCGCATCACCTTCCGCCGCACCACGTCCGGCTCGTCGAGCAGATGGACGACACCGGGCCCGTCGTCGTCCGACTTCCCCATCTTGGCCGTGGGGTCCTGGAGGTTCATGACCCGCGCCCCGACCGCCGGGTGCGTGGCCTTCGGTACGGTGAACGTGTGCCCGTACCGTTGGTTGAACCGCACCGCCAGGTCCCGCGTCAGCTCCACGTGCTGCACCTGGTCGTCGCCCACGGGCACCTCGTCCGCCTCGTACGCGAGGATGTCCGCCGCCATCAGCACCGGGTACGTCAGCAGCGACAGCCGCACGCTCCCGCCCCGTCCCCGCTCCCGCGCCGCCTTCTCCCGGTACTGGATCATGCGCCGCATCTCCCCGTCGGTGGCCGTGCACTCCAGCAGGTACGACAGCCGCGCGTGCTCGTCGACGTGGCTCTGCACGAAGAGGACGCACCGCTCCGGGTCGAGCCCCGCCGCGAGGAGCAGCGTCGCCACCTGCCGGCTGAGCCGCCGCACCCGCGCCGGGTCGTGCTCCACGGTCAGGGCGTGCAGGTCGACGACGGAGAACAGGGCGTCCGCCCGGTACTGGTCCTCCTCGACCCACTTCCGCACGGCCCCGATGTAGTTGCCCAGTGTCAGGTGCCCGGTCGGCTTGACCCCGCTGAAGATCCGCGTCATGTCCCTGTCCCTCTCACTCCTGGTCGGAACCGCCGCTCCCCGCGGCCGTTCCTCCCGGAGGGGGAAACGCGAACGGCCGCCGGGGCGGCGGCCGTCGTGTGCATGCGTCAGTGCGCGGCCGCCGTCAGGCGGCCCACCACAGAAGGCTGTGCGCATGCGCTGTCATGGTTCCACCGTAACGGGGTAGGGGCCTGGGTTGACACTGGTTTGCCTGATGCGTAGTGTTCTCCGAGTTGTCCGACGTGAGCGCCGACTCCGGTCGGTCCCCGGACAGCCATTCCGCAAGAACCACTTCCAGCGAGCGACGCGCTGTCGCGCCGCTTTACGTGCGCTTTTGCGAAATGAGGAATCCTCGCTTGAGAGAGCGGGAGCCCGATTAGCGTCGGGCCCACGGATTCGCTAAGGTTCACGACGTCGGAACGGCCCGAGGGCCGGGAGGACAGCCCCTTCTGACGGGGAATCAGGGCCGAAAGGATCTGATAGAGTCGGAATCGCCGGAAAGGGAAACGCGAAAGCGGAGAACGGATCGGCAGCCCGG
>NZ_JBWKJG010000015.1:0-218970 GCF_056432325.1 Streptomyces sp. NPDC045287 | reverse complement strand
CCCTATGGAAAGGCTCCCTCACCTTCGAAACCCCCATGCTGTGGTCCATCGGCTTCCTGGTCACCTTCCTCTTCGGCGGCCTGACCGGCGTCATCTTGGGCTCACCCCCCCTGGACTGGCACGTCACCGACACCTACTTCGTCGTCGCCCACTTCCACTACGTCCTGTTCGGCACCATCGTCTTCGCCATGTTCGCCGGCTTCCACTTCTGGTGGCCCAAAATGACCGGCACCATGCTCGACGAACGCCTAGGCAAAATCCACTTCTGGACCCTCTTCATCGGCTTCCACCTCACCTTCCTCGTCCAACACTGGCTCGGCGCCGAAGGCATGCCCCGCCGCTACGCCGACTACCTCGCCGCCGACGGCTTCACCGGCCTCAACATGCTCTCCACCATCGGCGCCTTCCTCCTGGGCCTATCCACCCTCCCCTTCCTCTACAACGTGTGGAAAACCGCCAAAATCGGCAAACGCATCACCACCGACGACCCCTGGGGCCACGGCCGCTCCCTCGAATGGGCCACCTCCTGCCCCCCACCCCGCCACAACTTCCTCACCCTGCCCAAAATCCGCTCCGAATCCCCCGCCTTCGACCTCCACCACCCCGAAGTCACCGCCCTCAGGGCGAAGGAGACGGGCGGTCGCCGCGACGTGTTCGAGCCCGAGAAGGGGACCGCCGCGCGGGGCGGCGAGGAGGAGCGGTGATGAGGGCCACCTCGGCGACGCGCCGCGAGACGGCCGAGGGCATCAACCGCGTCGAGGGCTACCTCCTGGCCCAGGCGGAGCTGCTCAACGCCCGCGAGCAGGGCGAAGCCTTCGCACGCCGCATGCCGTGGCTGACCACCGCCCAGCACGAGGAGGTCGCCCGCCTCTACGCCGAGGACCGCATCGAGCTGTCGAAGAAGGTCCTGCGGACGATCGCCGACCGCTGCGTCGAACTGCGCGGCGAGTACACCGCGCGCTACACGCGGCTGCGACAGCGCCTCCTGCGCGCGGGCGTCGCCTCGCTCCTCACCGCGGCGGCGCTGTGCGCGAGCGCCTGGACCATCGCCAGGTGACCCGGGGCGCGCCACCCCGGGGGCAGGCGCACCCGACCCGTCCCCTGCGCGAACGACCGACGGGACCGTACCGGCGGGCATCGGCACGCTCGGCGCGCTCCCGCGTGTCGTACGCCCCACAGTGGCACTCCGCGCGCGGGGAGACACGCCCCTCCCGGCGCGCACGGGCCAGTACGGGGAACGCCCGCTCTGCCACCTTTGGGGGTGCTCTCTCCGGCGCGTCATCGTTTTCCTCCGCATGTGAGGGGCACTGATGAGGGGACCCACCAGAGCCACACGTTCCTCCGAAGGAGGCGCTCGGTGAAATACGTCAAGCCTGCGCTCGTGGCGGCTGCCGTCGTCTGCACGAGGGTCGCCGCCCGCCGGGCCCGGTCGCGAACGGCTCCCGGCGAGAAGTCCGCCGCCCGGTGGTTGACCGTCACGGTCAACCGCGCGCCGACGGACGTCATGCCCGGCGGCACGCTGCCCGAGCCCCTGGACCGGATGGCCGACCGGCTGGAGGCGCGGGTGCGGCCCGCGCCGGGAGACCGGGGCACGGAACTGGCGGTACGGCTGAAGGACGCCCCGTCCCCCGTGGCGGCCTCCCTTCCGGGGCGCCTGGCCGGCAAGGACCCCCGTCAGGAGGTGCGGACCGCCCTGCGCGAGGCGAAGGCGCTCTTGGAGACGGGCGAGGTCATGCTGCCGGACGCTTCCCCCACCACGAGGGACACCCCGGCCGGCAAGGCCATCGACCTGGTCACCCGGCGCTCGGGCGGGGAGGGAGTGCTGTGAAGGCGCTGTGCTGGCAAGGGGTGAACAAGCTGTCCGTCGAGCAGGTGCCCGACCCGGAACTCCTCAACGACCAGGACGTCATCGTCCGGCTCGTCGCCGGCACGACGTGCGGATCCGACCTGCACCTGATCGGCGGGTACATCCCCGCGATGCGGGCCGGTGACGTCATCGGCCACGAGTTCCTCGGCGAGGTCGTGGAGACCGGGAGCGCGGTACGGCGCCACAAGGTCGGCGACCGGGTCGTCGTCGCCTCCTTCATCGGCTGCGGGCGCTGCTGGTACTGCGCCAACGACCTGTGGTCGCTGTGCGACAACAGCAACCCCTACCCCGGCATCGGCCAGGCCCTGTTCGGCTACGAGACCGCCGGCGCCTTCGGCTACTCCCGCGTCACGGGTGCTCTGCGCGGCAGCCACGCGGAATACGTGCGCGTCCCCTTCGCCGACTACGGGGCCTTCCCCGTGCCCGACGGGGTCGACGACACCAGCGCCCTGTTCGCCTCGGACGCCGTGCCGACCGGCTGGATGGGCGCCGACCTCGGCGGCGTCAAGCCGGGCGACGTCGTCGCGGTCTGGGGTTGCGGCGCCGTGGGCCAGATGGCGGCACGGGCCGCGATCCTGCTGGGCGCCGAACGGGTGATCTCCATCGACCGCCTTCCGGAGCGGCTGGCGATGACCGAGCGGTACGTCGGCGCCGAGACGCTGAACTACACCACCACCGACATCGCCGCGGAACTACGCGAACGCACCGGTGGCCGCGGGCCCGACGTGTGCATCGAAGCGGTCGGGATGGAAGCCCACAGCCACGGACCGATGTACCTGTACGACCAGGTCAAACAGCAACTGCGCCTCCAGACCGACCGGCCCACCGCCGTGCGCCAGGCCATCCACGCCTGCCGCAAGGGCGGCACCGTGTTCGTCCTGGGGGTGTTCGCCGGGATGGTGGACAAGTTCCCCCTCGGCGCGGTCCTCAACAAGGGCCTCACCCTGCACGCCTCACAGCAGCACGGCCAGCGGTACATCCCCATGCTCCTGGACCGCATGGCCAAAGGAGAACTCACCACCGCACACCTGGCCACCCACACCATGCCCCTCGACCAGGCCGTGGAAGGCTACGACATGTTCAAGGAAAAGACCGACGGATGCGTCCGCGCCGTCTTCACCGGCCCGGGTTACACCGGCTGAACTGCGCTCACGCAGGTCAGATGCGGCTTCCCTCCTCACGGCGAGTCGCGTGTTCGGGCAGCACGCCCCAGGTTTTTCAGGACTCATGCCGGCCACGTGTCGAGTTCGCCGACGCTCCGTGAGCCCGGTTCGAGAGGGCTCGATCCGCTCTCCCCACCCCTGCCGTGACGACAGCACCAGCTCACGCAGCGTCCCCGAAAGGGTGTCCACGACCACCACCCCGACGCTCCGCCCGGCAGCCAAGGGTGAAGGCGGCCCGACCGACAGCCAGGCCGCCTTCCCCGTGGAAGCCGCTCCAGTTCGAGCGGCCCTGATGGGGGTCGGAGCGTCGCTCGTAGCGGGTGCGGAGCCGTTTGCACTGGTGGAGCCGGGCGAAGGCGCGCTCGATAACCCAGCGCACCTTGCCCGGTCCGGAGCCGTGGGTGACGCCGCGTCGGGCGATCAACGGCTTGATGCCCCGCGTCCACAGCAGGCGGCGGTACTCGTCGAAGTCGTGGCCCCGGTCCGCATACGAACGCCGGGGCTTGCGGCGGGGGCGTACCCGAGCTTCCCGAATCGGCGGGACCGCGTCGAGCAGGGGCAGGAGCTGGGTGACGTCGTGTCGGTTGCCGCCGGTGAGCCCGATGACGAGTGGGGTTCCGTTCCGGTCGACGATCAGGTGGTGCTTGGAGCCGGCCCGGGCGCCGGTCGACGGCCGGTCGAGTCGTCTTCCGACAGGCCCAGTCCCACGGTTCGGCCGACGCCGCGTCCAGACGAAGTGTGCGCGGGATATTGACACGTGCTGTACGCGCTGGCTTCATGAACCAGTAATTGGGAGCGCTCCCATGCATGCCTGTCTCCACACCCCGAACCACCGCGCCGCAGCACGAACTCCCCCCGCCCCCCGCACGGAAGGAACGTCCGTTGCGCCCGCTCTCCTTCCTCACCCCCCGAAGACGCTCCGCGCCCCCCGCAGCGGCTCCCCAGACCTGCCCGGCCGTCCCGGCCGGTGTCCGACGCTCCCGACTGGTGAGTGCGTGGGGAGCCGCGGTCGCCGTCATCGCCGGCCTGGTGCTGCCGTCGGCCGCCTCCAGCCCCTCCTCCGCCGCGTCGGCCGCCTTCAACTACGGCGAGGCGCTCCAGAAGTCGCTCTGGTTCTACGACGCGCAGCGGTCGGGGAAGCTCCCGGACGACAACCGCGTCTCCTGGCGCGGTGACTCCGCCCTCGACGACGGCAAGGACGTCGGTCTTGACCTGACCGGCGGATGGTACGACGCCGGAGACCACGTCAAGTTCGGCCTGCCCATGGCCTTTTCCGCAACCCTGCTCGCCTGGGGCGGCGTCGAGCAGAAGTCCGCCTACGCCGCATCCGGCCAGCTCCAGTACCTCCAGGACAACCTGCGCTTCGTCAACGACTACTTCATCAAGGCGCACCCGTCCGCGAACGTGCTGTACGGCCAGGTCGGCAACGGCGCCGACGACCACAAGTGGTGGGGGCCTGCCGAAGTCATGCCGATGGCACGGCCCGCGTACAAGATCGACGCTTCGTGCCCGGGCTCCGACCTGGCGGGCCAGACCGCCGCGGCCATGGCGTCGTCCTCCATGGTGTTCGCGGACAGCGACCCGGCATACGCGAGCAAACTGCTCACCCACGCCAAGCAGTTGTACGCATTCGCCGACGCCTACCGCGGCAAGTACAGCGCCTGCATCACCGACGCCCAGGCGTACTACAACTCCTGGAGCGGCTACAACGACGAGCTGGTCTGGGGCGCCGTCTGGCTGTACAAGGCGACCGGTGACGCCGCGTACCTGGCGAAGGCCGAATCGGCCTACGACAAGCTGTCGACCGAGCCCCAGACGACCACCCGCTCCTACCGCTGGACCCTCTCCTGGGACGACACCTCCTACGGCTCGTACGTGCTCCTCGCCCAACTCACCGGCAAGCAGCGGTACGTCGATGACGCCAACCGGTGGCTGGACTGGTGGACGGTCGGTGTCAACGGGACCAAGGTGCGCTACTCGCCCGGCGGGCAGGCGGTCCTCGACAGTTGGGGGTCGCTGCGGTACGCCGCCAACACCGCGTTCGCCGCGCTGTCGTACTCCGACTGGCTGACCGGCGACCCGGTGCGCAAGGCCCGCTACCACGACTTCGCGGTCCGGCAGATCAACTACGCGCTCGGCGACAACCCGCGCAAGTCCAGTTACGTCGTCGGCTTCGGCGCGAACCCGCCGACGAAGCCGCACCACCGAACCAGTCACGGCTCGTGGACCGACCAGCTCACCAACCCGGTGGACAACCGGCACGTCCTGTACGGCGCGCTGGTCGGCGGGCCGAGCGCGGCGGACGACGCGTACACCGACGACCGGTCCAACTACGTGAACAACGAGGTGGCCACCGACTACAACGCGGCCTTCACGGGTGCCCTGGCCCGTTTGTACGCCGAGTACGGCGGCAGCCCGCTCGCCGACTTCCCCCAGGCCGAGAAACCGGACGGGCCCGAGATCTCGGTCCAGGCGTCCGTGAACGCCTCGGGTCCCGGCTTCACCGAGATCAAGGCGTACCTGATCAACAAGTCGGCGTGGCCCGCACGCGCGCTGACACGCGCTTCCCTGCGCTACTACTTCACCCTCGACGGCGGGGTCACGCCCGACCGGATCAGCACCACCACCAACTACAACCAGTGCGGCAAGGTGACCGGTCCGACGCACTTCGAGGGCGACGTCTACTTCGTCACCGTGGACTGCTCCAACGCGGTGATCGCTCCGGCGGGCCAGTCGGCATACCGGAAGGAGGTGCAGTTCCGCATCACCTCGGCCGGGGCGTGGAACCCTGCGAACGACTGGTCCTACCAGGCCATCCCGACGACGCCGGGCAGTACGCCGGTGGACGCGCCGCGCATCGTGCTGGCCGAGGGTGCGGACACGCAATGGGGCGCGGAGCCCGACGGCACCACGCCGACGCCCACGCCTACTCCTACCCCTACTCCTACCCCTACTCCTACTCCTACTCCTACGCCCACACCTACCCCTACTCCCACGCCCACCCCCACGCCGACGTCCCCCTCCGCCCAGTGCGCCGTGACCTACACCGTCACCAGCACCTGGAACGGCGGCTTCACCGCCGATGTCGGTGTGCGGAACACCGGCGCGGCGGCGGTCAACGGTTGGCGGCTCGGCTTCTCGTTCAAGGGCGCCGAGAAGGTGACGAACGCCTGGAACGCCACCGTCTCGCAGACCGGACCCGACGTCACCGTCGCGAACGTCGCGCACAACGCCACGATCCCGCCGGGTTCCAGCACGAGCTTCGGATTCCAGGGCACGGGCACCCCCGCCGGGACGCCCGCGGCATTCACACTGAACGGGAAGGACTGCGGCTGACCGGTGGTGTGCGGCGTGCGTTCTCTTCGATCTTCCGCTCCACTTCGGAGGCGAGGTCCACGCTGTTCACCTCCTCCCGGGCCGTCAGGTAGAGGGAGACGTCGGCCAGCTCTCCCCCGAGGTCGGGCAGGCCCTCGCGCCAGGCCGGTGAAGGCTTCGCCGGCCTCGGCGGTGAGGCGAGCTGGCGGGGCCGGGCTGGGCCGGGCTGGGCTGGGCTGGGCTCCGGGGAACTCCTCGCGCACACCGAACGCTCCAGCCTCTCCCGCCCATCCCGTTTGATGCTCCTGGTCTGCCAACAGCCCGCGATCTCCAGCGGGGAGGTACTCCTGACCGACGGATGCGTCCGCGCCGTCTTCACCGGCCCGAGTCACGCCGACTGACCTGCGTTTACGCAGGTCAAATGCGGTTTTCCGCCCCACGGCGAGTCGCGTGCCCGGGCGGCGCGCCCCGGTTTCTTCAGGACCCGCGATGACCACTTGCCGGGGTTCCTGACACGACGTCAGACAAATACAAGGGAGAGCGGCCCGCTCTCCTCCTGGCGGAGCTCGGGGCCGGGCCGGTGCGCGGACTCGCCCACCGGCCCGGCCGCCGAGGACCGGGCCGTCCCGTGGCGCCGCGCCGAGGTGCCCGGGCAGGCTCGGCGGTGCGGCGCCGGGGTTACGACCCGGCCGCCGCGAGCGCCCTGCTGATCGCGGAGTAGGCGGGCTTGTGCCTCAGGTCCTCGTCCCAGGGCAGGGCCGCCCCCTCACCGGGGAAGACCGCGGGGATCCACGAGTGCCGGTCCGTGTAGCCCCACAGGGTGATGCCCACACAGCGCCGTACGGCCAGGCAGGCGCCGGTCACCTGCCCGTACCAGTCGGCCTGTTCGGCGAGCTTGGTCTCGTCGGCGGGCAGGATCATGCGGATGTCGAGTTCGGTGATGGCCACGTCGACGCCGAGGTCGGCGAAGCGCTGCAGGTTCTCCTTCAGACCGCCGGGGAAACCGTACTGGAGGGCGAGATGGCCCTGCAGTCCGAACCCGTCGATCGGGACGCGCTCCTTCTTGAGCTGCTTGATCAGGGTGTAGTACGCATCCGACTTCGGGCCGAGGGCCTCGACGTTGTAGTCGTTGAGGTAGAGCTTGACCTTGGGGTCGGCGGCGCGGGCCCAGCGCAGGGCGTCGGCGACGTAGCCGGGTCCGAGGGTCTTGTAGAAGATGTTCTCGCGGTAGGTGCCGTCCTCGTTCATGATCTCGTTGGCGACGTCCCACGCGAAGACCTTGCCCCTGTAGTGCTTCACCACCTTCGTGATGTGGTTCTTCAGGATGGAGCGCAGTTCGTCGGGCGTCCAGGTGCCGGAGGTGAGCCAGTCGGGGAGCTGGGAGTGCCACAGCAGGGTGTGGCCGCGGACCTTCAGGCCGTTCGCGCGGGCGTAGCGCACGATCTCGTCGCCCGCGGTGAAGTCGAAGACCCCGCGCTGGGGTTCGGTGGCGTACCACTTCATGCCGTTGCCGGGAGTGGTCTGGCCGAACTCGGTGCCGAGCAGGTCGGCGAACTCGGTGTCGGCGAGCTCCGGGTTGTCGACGGCGGCACCGAAGTAGCGGCCGGACTCGCGGGCCAACTCGTGCAGCGTCTTCGTCGTGCCCGCGCCGTCGGTGCCGGCCTGGGCGGTGGGCGCGGCGACGAAGCCGAGCAGGAGGGCCGCGGACACGGCGAGAGCGGTGGTTCCGGCGCGGACACGGCGTGCAGGTGCGCGCATGGTGCATCTCCTCCATGGGGTGGTCGTGATGTGTGGTTGCCGTCCGTGGAGCTGTTCCGTGGGGTCACTTCACCCGAAGTTCGCAACGCATCCGGCGCTCGTGCCCGACCTCGCGTACGGGGCCGGTCAGAGTGAGCCGCACGGTGTGGTGGACGTGTTCGCTGGAGGCCGCGACGCGCAGTTCGAGGGCGCCCGGTTCGACGACGCGGTGGCCGTCGGCGCCGGTGTACGCGGCGAGGTCGGCGGGGAATGTGGCGTGGACCTCGGCGGACGCGCCGGCGTCGAGCGTGACGCGGACGTAGCCGACGAGCCGGACTTCGGGGCGGGCGACGGTGCCGACGGGGTCGTGGAGGTAGAGCTGGACGACCTCGGTGCCGGGCCGCCCGCCGGTGTTGCGGACGGTGAGGCGCAGGGTGGTCTCGCCGTCGGTGGGCAGTTCGAGGGCGTCGCACCGGGGGGTGTCCCAGGCGAACGTCGTGTAGGACAGGCCGTACCCGAAGGGGTAGAGGGGCGTCGGATCCACGGTGCTGGGGAAGCCGTGCCGGCCGAGCGGCGGGGCGAGGTAGGGCGCGGGTTGGCCGCCGGGGGTGCGCGGCACGCCGAGCGGCAGCCGTCCGGAGGGGTCGACGCGCCCGGACAGGACGCCCGCGACGGCGCCGCCGCCTTCCTGCCCGGGGAAGAACGCCTGGACCACGGCGGCGGCCCGGTCGGCCCAGCGGCCGAGCGCGTATGGCCTTCCGCTGAGGACGACGATGACGACCGGCACGCCGGAGCCGAGCGCCTCGTCCAACAACTCTCCTTGGTTCCATGGCAGTTGCAGGTCCTCCGCGTCGCATCCCTCGCCTGATGAGCCGCGCCCGAACAGACCCGACCGGTCCCCGACCACGGCGAGGCAGACGTCGGCCGCCGCCGGGTCGTCGGTGAACACGGCGCCCGGCAGCTCGGCACGCAGCGCCTCGGCCAGGGTCGGCACCTCGACCCCGGTCGGCAGCTCGGGATGGTGCACACCCACGTGCCGGGGGAACGTGTAGCAACCCAGCATCGCGGCCTGCTCGTCGGCGAGCGGACCGAGCAGCGCGATGCGCAGGCCGTCGCGCAGCGGCAGCACACCGGAGTCGTTGGCGAGCAGGACGACCGACTCCTCGGCGACCTTCCGTGCCAGGTCCCGCAGGTGCGGGGGGTTGAGGTCGACCGGCTCCCCGTCCGCGACGGGCTCCCAGTCGGGGTCGAGCAGCCCCAGTTCGCACTTCTGGGTGAGGACGCGCAGCGCGGCCCGGTCGAGCAGGTCCTCGGGGAGCGGGTCCGCGGGGCTGAAGCAGCGGGCCGCCGGCAGTTCCACGTCGACCCCGGCCGCGAGCGCCAGCCGTGCGGCCTGCTGCTCTCCGTCGGCGACCCGGTGCGCTTCCTCCAGGAGCGAGACGCCGTAGTAGTCCGAGACCACGGTGCCGGTGAACCCCCACCGCTCGCGCAGGATCCCGGTGAGCAACCGGGTGTGGGCGTGGGCGGGAAGGCCGTCGATGTCGTTGTAGGCGGGCATCACGGACCGGGCGCCGCCGTCGCGCAACGCCATCTCGAACGGCGGAAGGATCACGTCGGCGAGTTCGCGCGGGCCGAGCGAGGCGGGCGCGTGGTTGCGGGCGGCGCGCGAGGCCGAGTACCCGGCGAAGTGCTTGAGCGTGGCGACGATCCCGGCGGTCTCCAGACCGCGCACGTAGGCGGTGCCGATGGTGCCGACGAGGTACGGGTCCTCGCCGATGCACTCCTCGGTGCGACCCCACCGCGGGTCCCGCACGACGTCCAGGACCGGAGCGAGGCCCTGGTGAACGCCGACGGCACGCATCGACGTGCCGATCGCCCGGGCCATCTCGGTGATCAGCTCGGGGTCGAAGGTGGCGCCCCAGGCGAGCGGGGTGGGGAAGACGGTGGCCTGCCAGGCGGTGAGCCCGGTCAGGCACTCGTCGTGGGCGATCGCGGGCAACCCGAACCGGTTGCCGGAGCGGATCAGGCGTTGCAGTCCGGCGAGGCGGGCGGCGCCCTCGGAGGGGTCGACGGGAACGGTGCCGAAGGGGCGGGTGAGCTGGCCCAGGCCGTGGGGAAGGAGCGCGTCGAGGGCGGCGCTGCGGGCCGCGTAGGTGTGCTGGCCGGGCGCGACGTCGGCCCCTTCGGTGTCGGCGCCGATCCAGACGCTGGACAGTTGGGCGGTCTTCTCCTCTGTGGTCATCCGGGCGAGCAGGTCCGCCGCCCGGACGTGGGCGGGCAGGGTGGTGTCCTGCCATGGCTCGACCATGGAACTCCTCACATGCGGTAGCGGTAAGGGATTGGCCTGCGCCTGTTCTCAGCCCTTGGTGGCGCCCATCGTGATGCCGCCGATCAACTGCCGTTCGGCGACGGCGTAGAAAGCGAGGGCCGGCACCATGGCGAGGACGAGATAGGCGAAGACGCGGGCGATGTCGGTGGCGTACTGGCCCTGGAACTGCTGGACGCCGACGGGAATCGTCCACCAGGTCTGTTCACTGAACACCAGCAGGGGAAGCAGGAAGTTGTTCCAACTTCCGACGATGGCGAGGATCGAGACGGTACCGAGGGCGGGCCGCGCCATGGGCAGCAGGATCCGCCAGAAGAAGCCGAACGCCGAGCAGCCGTCGAGGGTGGCCGCCTCCTCGAGCTCTCCGGGGATCTCCCTGAAGAAGCCGCGCAGGATGACGATGGTCATGGGCAGGCCGAACGCCGCCTGCGGCAGGATCACGCCCCACGGGTTGTCGAGCAGCCCGAAGGTGCGCAGCAGGACGAACAGCGGCAGGATCGCCACGGCGAACGGGAACATCAGCCCCGCGGTGAACAGGGTGAAGAGCACCTCGCGTCCGCGGAAGGCGAACCGGGCCAGCGCGAAGGCGGCGAGGGCCGCCGTGCCGACGGTCAGCACGGCCGTGCCGACCGCGATCAGCGTCGACGAACCCAGCATGCGCCAGAACGAGCCGGAGGCGAGCACATCGGTGTAGTTGGACGTCACCCACGGCGAGGGCAGGCCGAAGGCGTTGCGGGAGAGCTGATCGGTGGACTTGAACCCGGACACGAACGCGTACAGCAGCGGTGTGACCATGACGACGCCGACCAGCCAGACGATCACGTACAGCGGCGCGGAGCGCAGCCTTCTGCGCGTACCCGCGCTCATCGGGAGGCTCGCATGGTGGTGAGGGCTCCTTCGGTGTCGCGACGCAGCACGGAGCGCTGGTAGACGAGGGCGAAGACGAGGCTGATGAGGAACATGCCGATGCTGATCGCACTGGCGTAGCCGATCTCGAAGCGCTGGAAGCCGTACTGGAACATGGTCACGGCCATGGTCTCGGAGTGGTGGTCGGGGCCGCCCTGTGTGATCACCCACACCAGGTCGAAGAGCTGGATGGCGCCGATCACGGAGAGGAAGACGCTGATGCGGATCGTCGGTCCGAGCAGCGGCAGGGTGATGTGGCGGAAGCGCTGCCAGGGTCCCGCGCCGTCGATGCGGGCCGCTTCGTGCAGTTCGGCGGGGATGCCCTGCAGCCCGGCCAGGTACAGCATCATGTGGAAGCCGAAGTACTTCCACGTCATGACGAGGAACAGGGTCGGCAGTACGTGGTCCTGGTCGGCGAACCACAGTCCGCCCAGGCCGTCGAGCCCGACCGAGCCGAGCACGCTGTCGGCGAGCCCGTCCTCCGGCGCGAAGATCATCGAGAACAGGACGCCGGTGATCACCTCGGACAGGACGTACGGGGCGAAGAACAGGGTCCGGTACAGGGCGCGCCCGCGCAGCTTCTGGTTGAGCAGCACGGCCATGCCGAGCGCGAACGGCAGCTGCACGCCCACCGAGAACAGCACGAGCAGCAGCCCGCGCCACAGGTCGCCCAGGAAGACCGGATCACGCAGGAGTCGGCTGTAGTTGTCGAGCCCCACGTAGTCCGAAGGGGAACCGAAGCCGCCCCAGTTGAACAGGCTGACGTACAGGGCGTACAGGATCGGAGCGAGCACCAGCACGCCGAACAGCACCAGGGCGGGCAGGGCGAAGCCGAAGGCGGTCAGCCAGTCGGCGAACCGACGGACCCGCGACCGGCCTCCCCCGGTGTCCGGCTGCTTCGGTGGAGCGGGGGCGGTCACGGGTTCCTTCACGTACGTGGAAGCCATGGTGGTCACTGGCTCTTCGCGACCTGGGTGACCGAACGGGCCACCTGCTCGGGCGACTTCGACCCGGCGATCAGGGCGGCCACCGAGTCGTTGATCTCCTGGCCGACGGCGGACGGGTACGCCTGGTCGAGGTAGAGCTGGAAACCGGTCGCCTTGCCGAGGGCTTCGGAGACGAGCTTGAGGTGGGGATCGGTCAGCGCGCTCGCGGCGCCCTCGACGACGGGCATCATCGAGCCCTTCGACACGAGGATGCGGTCGGACTCGACCGACATGAAGAACTTCAGGAAGTCCAGGGCAGCCTTCGGTGCGCCCTTGCGCACCGCATAGCCGCCGCCTCCGCCGAGTACGTCGGTGTGCGCCCCCTTGCCGCCGGCGACGGCGGGGAACGGGAAGAAACCGAGGTCCTTGCCGATGCCCTTGCCCGCGTCGGCCTGGACGACGGGCGCCCACTGGCCCATCAGCTCCATCGCCGCCTTGCCGTTGCCCATCGTGGCCGCCTCGCCGGTGGGCGTGGAGTACGCGGCGCCGAGGAAGCCCTTCTGGAACGGCTGGAGCGCAACGAGTTCCTTGAGGTGCTCGCCCGCCTTGACGAAGGCGTCGCCGGTGAAGTCCTTGGCGTCGGCGGCCACCTCCATCCCGCCGATCCCGGCGATCCGCATCGCCAGGTACGCCCAGTAGTACATGCCGGGCCACTTCTCCTTGCCCGCGAGGGCGATGGGGGTGATCCCGGCGCTCTTCAGCTTCTTGACCGTGTCGAGGTAGTCGGCCCAGGTGGCGGGAGGTGCCTGGATGCCGGCCTCGGCGAACAGGGCCTTGTTGTACCAGAACCCGACGGCGCCGATGTCGAAGGGCACGGCGTACGTCTTCCCGTCGAACTGATACGCCTTAACCGACGCCGGCACGAGGATGTCGGTCACGGAGCTGATGGAAGGCGTGAGGTCCTCCACCAGACCTGCGTCGATCTGCTGCTTGAGAACGCCGCCGCCCCACGTGTGGTAGATGTCCGGCAGCTTTCCGGAACTGGTCAGCGCCGTCATCTTCGACTTGTAGGCGTCGTTCTCCATCGTCACGAGCTTGATGCGCACATCGGGGTGCGCGGCCTCGAACGCCTTCGCCCGCTCGGGCCAGACGCTCTTCGACGGCTCCGTGGTCTGGATGTTCCACCATTCCACGACGGTCCGGCCCTGGCTGTCGGTGGTGGAGGACCCCGAGTCCGAACAGGCGGACAGGCCGGCCGCCCCCAGGCCCACCGCCGAGGCGGTCCCGAGGAACCGGCGGCGGGAGAGGGAGGAGGCACCGAATGCGGAAGTGACGGCTCGAACGGAGGCTGACATGGCGCACCTTCCGGAAAATTTCCGATAACTATGCGGAGATGGCCATGGAAGCTACGGGCATGCAAGGGGGGTGTCAACGACCTTGACAGAAAAGACCGTTGGCACCCCCGGAGCGTTACCTTCCGTTATGCGGGGCGGGTGGTGCGGTGCTCGCGCGGACCACCAGCTCCGTCGCCAGCTCCACTCCCGGCGAGGCCGGCGCGATGCCGAGCGCGAGGTCGAGGAGCATCCTGGTGGCCACCTTGCCCATCTCGGACAGGGGTTGGCGTACGGTCGTCAGCGGAGGCGCGCACCAGCGCACCTCCGGCAAGTCGTCGAAGCCGACGACGCTCATGTCCTCCGGCACCCGCAGCCCGCGCCGCCGCAGCGCCTCGATCGCTCCGAGCGCCATCTGGTCGCTCGCCGCGAAGATCGCGGTCGGCGGTTCGTCGAGGTCCAACAGCCTTGCTGCGCCGGTGAATCCGGATTCGTGGTAGAAGTCACCGGGCACGGTCAGGGCGCTGTCGGCCGCCACTCCGGCCACGTCGAGCGCCGCGCGATAGCCGTCGAGCCGGGCGCGCGAGCACAGCAGCCCGGGCGGGCCCTCGACGAACCCGATCCTGCGGTGTCCGAGCCGGAGCAGGTGCTCGGTCGCGGCCATCCCGCCCGTCCAGTTGGTGGCGCCCACGGTCGGCGCCCCGGTGATTGGCGAACCGGCCGGGTCGATCACCACCAACGGCACACCCAGTCGGCGCAGTTCGTCGTGAATTCCCGGTTCGAGCACCGAGGTCACGAGGACCACGCCGTCGGACGGGCGGGCCCGCAGGTTGGCCATCCACTGCCGCGCGGCCCCTGCCCGGTCGTGGACGGCGGAGACCACCGTGCCCACACCGGTCTCGTGCGCGATCTCCTCGACACCGCGGATGATCTCGACGGCCCAGGGACCGTCCAGATCGTTGAAGACCAGATCGAGCAGGACCGCCTTGCCGCCGGACACGGCCGGGCGGCGACGGTAGCCGTGCCGGTGCAACAGCTCCTCGACCCGGGCACGGGTGGCGGGCGAAACGTCCCAGCGCCCGTTGACGACCCGTGAGACGGTCGGCACGGACACCCCGGCCTCCCGCGCGATCTCGGTGATCGTCACCTTCGGCGTCTCCCCCGGGCTCCGCGTGCCTGTCTCGCGCTGAGCGCCTTCCCCGGCCACCATCCCCACCTCCCTGGCTGACCACTCGGAAAAATTCCGGACACCTTCCGGAAACCGTAGGACATGCCACCGATCGCCCACCGGTCACCCCGCCCTTCCGTCCGACCACTCGAACAGCCCGTGCGCTCCGTGACGCGGGGCGCACCCCCTCGTGGAGGACCGCCGCGTCGCGGAGGGCCGCCGCGGCGGGCTGCGAGCGAGGGGCGTTTTCCGGCCGTCGGGCGCCGTCGCTGTGAGGACCGTTGACGCGTGAAGGGTTCGCTCCTACGTTTCCGTCCGAAGTGGCGACCATTGTTCGAAATAGAGAACAGGAGTGCCCCCGTGAGCCGCAAGAGGACCACTCGCCTCCCACTCCCCCGCCGCATGCTGACCCTCCTGGCCGCGCTGCTGCTCGCCCTGCCCCTCCTCGGGCAGCCCCCGGCGCACGCGGCCTCCTTCGGCAACCCCGTCAAGGCCCAGAAGGGCGCCGACCCCTGGATCGCCTTCCACAACGGCCACTACTACCTGGTGTCCACGAGCTGGACCGACGTCATCACCGTCCGCAAGGCACCCACCCTCGCCGGCCTCGCCACCGCGCCGAGCGTGCAGGTGTGGCAGGGCGACGCCGCCTCGCGGTGCTGCAACATCTGGGCGCCCGAGCTGCACTTCCTCAACGGGCGCTGGTACCTCTACTACGTCGCCGGGCAGAACGTCACCGACTACAACCCGACGCAACGCAGCCACGTCCTGGAGAGCGCCGGCTCCGACCCCATGGGGCCGTACACCTACCGCGGGCAGCTGAACCCCGCATGGATGCTGGACCCCACGGTGGCCACCATCAACGGGCAGCTGTACCTCTTCGGCAGCGTGCACAACGGGACGCAGAACATCGTCGCCGCGCGGATGTCGAACCCGTACACGGTGAGCTCCCCCTTCTCCACCGTCTCCACGCCCACGTACGACTGGGAACGCTCCGGCGGCGCGGTCAACGAGGGGCCGGAGGTCCTCCAGAGGGGCGGGAGGACCTTCCTGGTCTACTCGGCGAGCGGCTGCTGGACACCCGACTACAAGCTGGGCCAACTGGAACTGACCGGCCCCGATCCGGCGTCCGCGTCCTCCTGGACCAAGAAGTCCGCACCCGTCTTCCAGCGCAGTGACGCGAACGGCGTGTACGGGCCGGGCCACAACGGCTTCTTCACCTCACCGGACGGCACCGAGAGCTGGATCGTCTACCACGCCAACGACTCGGCCTCGGAGGGCTGCGACAACGGGCGGACGGCACGGGCGCAGAAGTTCACCTGGAACGCCGACGGCACGCCGCGCTTCGGCACCCCCGTCCGGCTGGGGACGAGCGCGGCCGGGCCGTCGGGCGAGCCCGCGTCCACGTCGACGACCTACACGGTCACCAACCGCAACAGCGGCAAGTGCCTGGACGTCTCGGGGGGTTCGACCGCCGACGGGGCCGACGTGAGGCAGTACGCCTGCACCGGCGGCGCCAACCAGCGGTGGCGCGTCGAGGACCTCGGGGACGACACCCACCGGCTGGTCAACGTGGCCACCGGCAAGGTGCTCGACACCGCCGACTGCTCGGCCGCCGACGGCGCCGACCTGCGCCAGTGGTCCTGGCTGAACAACACGTGCCAGCGGTTCCGGTTCCTGGCCACGGACGGCGGCCACGTCCGGATCGTCAACCAGGCCACCGGCAAGGTCGCCGACGTCGCGAACTGCTCCACCGCCGACTCCGCCGACGTACGGCAGTGGTCGTGGCTGAACAACGCCTGCCAGCAGTGGCGGCTGAACCCGGCGTAGAACGCCGGGGCCGCCGACGCCGGGGCCGCCGAACCCACGGAGGGGACGGCGGCCCCGGCCCGCGTGCGCGTACGGGGACGCTTCGGGGACACGGAGGTGACGGACCCGTCACGCCCGGGTCGGCACACTGCCTCGGGGTGCCCCGGGGCGCGGGGTTCCGGTCGCACCGACATGCCGTGGGGGGGGATTCCGCCCGATGCCAGCGCCGAAGGCTCTCGCGGTGCGGCCCACGGTGTCGACCGCGGTGTCCGCGCCGGCGAAACAGCGGCCGGAGGCCGACCGTTCCGCACGGACCCCGATGGCCCCGTCCAACGCGGCGGTGACCGCCGCCCTCACCGGCGCGGGCGGAACGGCGACGGCCCCGCCCTTCCCCGGACGGCCTGCGCCCGCCGTCCAGGACATGGTCGGCAACGGCGCCGTCGCGGCGGCCGGCCGCGGCAGGGTGGCGCAGGCCCCCACCGCCCCGGCCGGGAAGGCCGTCGCCCCACCGGCGCAGGCCAAGGAGGCGGAGGCACCGTCACCTCCCGGCCCCAAAGAAGCAGAGACCCCGGCAGCCCCCGGCCCGAAAGAAGCGGAGGCCCCGACGGCTCCCGGCGCCAAGGAGGCGAAGGCCCGGCCGGGCCCCCACGCGGACCCGAAGTTCGCGGCGCTGAAGAAGGACGTACGGCACAAGAAGCGTTCGCTCGCCGCCTCGCATCCGCCGCCACGCGCCGAGGCGGCGGCGGCGCAGGACGCGGCGCTGCCTCCCAAGGACGACGAGGAGGCGCAGGGCAAGGCCGCCAACGCCGAGAAGATGAACGAGGCCCGGCCCAAGGAGTTCGACAAGGACGCGTTCATCAGGGCCGTCGAGAAGGCGATCGCGGACAGGGCGCCGAAGAACCTCGACGAGGCGGACAAGTTCGCCGGTTCCGGCAAGGCCGACGAGATCCGCGCGGAGGTGCACGGCAGGGTCGGCGACGGCAAGGCGGACTCGGCCGAGCAGATCGCCACGACGACCGCCGCCCCGCCGGACACGTCGGCGGCCGTGCCCAAGAAGGTCGTGCCGATGAGCGCGGACCGGCCCCCCGGCACTCCGGGCGCGCCGGACCCCGCGCAGGCCGTACCGGACCGGCTGCCGGCGTCGGCCACCGACATGTCGGCGGGGCCCGCCGAGATCGACCGCCGGATGGCGGACGCCCAGGTCACCGAGGCCCAACTGCGAAAGTCCAACGAGCCCGGGTTCACCAGGGCGCTGGGCGAGAAGAAGGCCGCCGAACGGCACTCCGACACCGCCCCCGGGCGGCTGCGCAAGCACGAGGCCGCCGAACTGCGCGCCTCCACCGCGCAGGCGAAGCGGCTCGGCACCGCCGCCATGAGCGCGATGGGCGCCCAGCGCGTGCGTACCGGGCAGCAGGTCGACACGGGCAAGGCCGGGGCGAAGAGCCGGGACGAGGAGAAGCGGGCCCAGGTCACGACGGTCCTGCAGGGCGTCTTCGACACGATGAAGAAGGACGTCGAGGCGATCCTCGAAGGGCTGGACAAGCTGGTCGACGACCAGTTCGGCCGGGGCGAGAAGGCGGCCCGGGAGGCGTTCACCGCCGAGCACAGGCGGAAGATGGACGAGTACAAGGACCGCCGGTACTCGGGTGCGACGGGCAAACTGCGCTGGGTGCGGGACCTGTTCGCGGGGCTGCCCGCCGAGGCCGACAAGATCTTCGAGGAAGCCCGCGACACGTACGTGCGCCGGATGCGACAGGTGATCACCGACGTCGCCGACACGATCGGCGCGGAGCTGAACCGGGCCAAGCGGCGCATCGCCCAGGGGCGGGCCGAGATGCGGGACGCGGTGCGCAGGCTCCCGGCCGACCTGCGGGCCGTGGGGCAGCGGGCGGCGGCCGAGTTCGCCGGCAAGTTCGACGAGCTCACGCAGGCCGTGGACGACAAGGGCACCCAGCTCGTCGACACCCTGGCGACGAAGTACACCGAGGCGCTCAAGTCCGTCGACGACGAAATCGCCGCGGAGAAGGAGAAGAACAAGGGGCTGGTGGCCAAGGCCGTGAACGCGGTCAAGGCCGTGATCAACACGATCCTGGAACTGAAGCGGCTGCTGCTGGCGGTCCTCGCCAAGGCCGCCCAGGCGGTCATGCTGATCCTCAAGGACCCGATCGGCTTCCTGCGCAACCTGGTCTCCGCCGTCGGCGCCGGTCTGCGGCGGTTCCTCCAGAACATCGGCCGCCACCTCCAGCAGGGCATCCTCTCCTGGCTGCTGGGCAGGACGGCCGAGGCGGGCATCGAGGTGCCGGCGAAGTTCGACACCCAGGGCGTGGTGAGGATGGTCGCCGGGCTGCTCGGCCTGACGTGGCAGAACATCCGGGGGCGGATCACCCGCAAGGTCCCGGAACCGGTGGTCGCCGCGGCCGAGACGGCCGTACCTCTCCTCGCCGACGTACGCAAACGGGGCGTCACGGCGATGTGGGAGGACGTGCGGCCACGCGTCGGCGACCTGAAGAGGAAGCTGCTCGACGACGTCATCAAGTACGTCACCCCGACGATCGTGGTCGCCGGCATCATGTGGGTGATCTCGCTGCTCAACCCGGCGTCCGCGTTCGTCCGGGCCGTAAAGCTGATCATCGACTTCATCCGGTTCATCGTCACCCAGACCCGCCAGATCTTCGACTTCGTCAACGCGGTCCTCGACGCGGTCATCGCCATCGCGCGCGGCGGCAGCGGCGGCGTACCGGCCCTGATCGAACGCGCCCTGGCCCGCTCGATCCCCGTCCTGCTGGGCGTCCTGGCGGCGATCCTGGGCGTGGGCGGCATCGCCGCGCGGGTCCGGCAGATCGTCCAGCGGCTCTCCGCCCCGGTCAACAGGGCGGTGGACTGGGTCATCGACAAGATCGTCGGCCTGGTCAAGAAGCTGTGGAGCAAACTCAAAGCCAGACCCGACCGGAGGAAGAAGCCCAAGTCGGGGCCGAAGAGGCACCGCCCCGCCGGACGAACCAGGTCCCGCCGGCCGGACCGTCGCCGCCGTCCCGATCGACCCGAAAAACGCCCCGAGAAGCAAGACCCCAAGAAGAAGCGGCCCCAGAAGAGGAACGAGAAGGATCTCAAGCGACGCCTGCGCAAGGCCATGGACGCCGCTGTGGCCGCCGTGAAACGGCTGGGGGAAGGGGCGACGTCCGAGTCGGTCAAGGCTGCGCTGGACAAGGTCAGGACGCGCTACGGTCTCCAGACGCTGGAAGGTACCCACCACGAGGACAACTGGCGTCTACGCGGTGCGATCAACCCGCAGGAGGAACGGGACGTCCCGGATGCCACCGACGAAGAGCTGCGGCTGATTGACGACGGCAATACCTCGATCGATGAGCGACGTGCAGTACTGGCAGCCGCCCGCGCCAGCACTCAGAACGAGACGGCGATATCCGCGATCTTCGACCGAATCAGGCAGAACCAGCCAGGGCGCAAGAAGGCCATCGTCATCTTCCGGAAGCTGGCCTCCCTCAAGAACGGCTACCGGATCGACGTCAAGCAGGTCAACAAGATGGGTTATGGCCGGACGCTGGACATGCACTATTTCGGCCTGCACTTCGATCCGATCGCGAAGGTCGGGGGCGTACAGCGGGGCGGAAAGAGCGGGGGTGCTCTCGGCGAGGCGTACGTGAAGGCCGTCGCTGTCCCTCCCACCGCACCGCCGGTATCGGCACTGGCATTCGACCTCTTCGTCCATCCCTCGATCGAGAAGGCCAACATCCGTGGCGTCGGCTCGGACATGTTCCGCATGGCGGCCCAGCACTTCCGCACGGACCATGAGGCAATCGTGGGAGAGTGGGGCAGGTTCCACTGGTACAAACAGGGTGAACGGGACGAGTTGTCCGTCAACCTCAAAGCCTATATCGATGCCCGCAGGAGGGAAGAAGCACCGGAGGATGCCGTGCGGGCCACATGGACGTACCGTCGAGCTCGCGAGATCTATGGCGGTGTCGAACTGAGGGTCCAGGTGGAGGAATTGGTTCCCGACATCCTCAACCCACCACCGGATCGTCTCGCCGTCCGGGCAATCATCAGACCGAGGTAACACGTGGAATTGCAGATCGTCGACAGCAACGGCACGGCCTGGTTTCGCATCCTTCGTGGCGAGCCGCTGTGGTGGACGTTCCACCGCTCGCTGCACGACGCGGCTCTGCTGCCCTTCCACGAAGCGGAGCTCGATGACGATCTGGAGATACGACCGGACCAGATCCAGGCGGCTTTGTCAGGGCTGGAGTCGGCGCTGCGCGATGAACTGAATCACGCCCTGGCCCGGGGCAGAGCCAGGACCGGCCCCCCGCGCATGGCGATCGGCGCCGTCCAGGTCACTGTCCTCGGTGAGCGGCTGACGCTCGATCTCCGTACGGATGACGATCTCGCCCTGTCCAGGACGAACGACCTGGTGGTCGCCCTCCAGGAAGTGTGCGGATCCGGCCGCTCCCTTCACGTCCTGATCGTGCCCGACTGGCCTCGTGCCACCCGCACGCTCGCGTGGCTGCTGTGTCGTGAGCCCGGGCCGGTGAGCAGAGACGACCTCCGGGAGCGTCTGTTCCAGAGGTTGGAGGAGATGAAAGTGCGCAGTGAGGACCCGGAGACAGTACGCGCTCGCATCGACGACGCCGAACTCGTTCGCCGGCGTGGGCTCGATGACATGCTCGGGTTCCTGACCACGTGGCGGATGGCGACGGAAATCCCTGGCGGCGGAATTCGTGCCACCGACAAGCTCCGGTTGATCAAGTTGTAAATCGCGTCCTCCGCTGCAGGGGAAACGGCGAAGGGTGGAGTGCCGCGCGGACCGAAGGGGGGCCGAAGCGGCCGAGGACGCGCCTGAGGGCCGGCGTGCCCGGGCGCCGTGCGACGGCTACGCCTCCATGGCGCGGCTGCCACGGGGCCTGTACGGGAGCGGGCTGGGCCACTGGAACGGGTCGAGGAACCACGGCGGACAGCGGAAGAGCGTCAGGGGGCCTGAGTGTCCTTCCGCGTCGACGCCGGCAACAGTGCCATCGGCACCGGCACGCCAGGGTTTGTCTGGGCCGCCGCGCCCGCCACCGCCGCGTTGCCCACCTGGTTCTGGCTCGCCACCAGGAGGCGCTCGAAGGCGGTCGGCAGCTTCACCGGCGCAGGCGCCGGGGCCGGTGGGGTCTGGCGGGCCGCCGTCGCGGTCTCCTGGGGGCGCGCCGGCGGGACCGGCGCCACCAGGCGGTGCAGGGAGAGCGGGGGTTCGGTGGGCAGCATGGGTGTCACCCCTGGGACGTGTCGCCGAGCAGGTGGGCGTGGGGACCGAGTTCGGACGGGCGCAGCAGGCGGGCCTCGCGCTGGAACTGGCGCGCCACTCCGCGTACGACGTGCCGCATGGCGATCGCGTCGCCGCCGCCGTCCGCCGCGGCCAGGGCGGCGGTGCGGGCCGCCGCGGTGATGCCGGCGCCGGTCATGTCGAGGCGGGCCAGCGCGTCCAGGTCGACGTCGGGGGCGAGGGGGGCCTCCTGGGGGAAGGCCAGCCGCCACAGCCTGCGCCGCTCGGCCGCGCCGGGGCGGGGGAAGTGGACCACGAAGTGGAAGCGCCGGGTGAACGCCGGGTCGATGTTGTCCTTCAGGTTGCTGGTGAGGATCACCAGTCCGTCGCTGGCCTCCAGGCGCTGCAGCAGGTAGCCGACCTCCATGTTGGCGTAGCGGTCGGTGCCGTGCTTCACCTCGCCGCGCTTGCCGAACAGGGCGTCGGCCTCGTCGAAGAGGAGCACCGCGTGGCTCTCCTCCGCCTGCCGGAACGCGGTCTCCATGTTCTTCTCCGTCTCGCCCACCCACTTGGAGACGACCTGGGCGAGGTCCACCTTGAGGAGTTCCAGGCCGAGCATGCCGGTGACGATCTCGGCGGACATGGTCTTGCCGGTGCCCGGCTCCCCGGTGAACAGCGCCTTGACCCCGCCGTGTGCCGAGCGGCGGGCGAAGCCCCACGTCTCGGAGATCCGGGGCCAGGCGCGGAACGCCGAGGCGATCTCCAGGATCTGCTGGAACTGGACGTCGGGCAGGACCAGGTCGTCCACGGTCCGCCGGGGCACGATCGAGCGCACGGTGCTGCCGCTGCGGCCCCGGGTGACGGTGGCGATGGCGGGTTCGACGTGGTCGGCGACCGGTTCGGGGCGGCCGTTGCCCGCCAGGCGCGCCCCGGCGTCCGCGACCGACGCCACGGCGCGCAGTTCGCCCCCGCTCATCCGGTACCGCGCGGCGAGGTCCTCCAGGAGGGGACCGTTCAGGTCCGGGAGCGCCGCCGACCACATGGCGCGCCGGTCGGTGAGACCCGGTGCGGGGACGGTGAGTTCCGCGTACGCGCGTACAGCGAGCAGGGCCGCCGGGCGCCACGGCCGGAGGCCGGTCAGGCACACCGGCACGCGTGAGCGGAGCAGCGCGGCGGAGACGGTGTCGATGTGCTCCCGCCGCGGTTCGCCGTGCAGGTCGTCGGTGGGGATCCACAACACCGCGCCCAGCGCGGCGGCCGTCCGCAGATCGGCCTCGGGGTCACCGGTCAGCGTCCGCAGCGGTGCCCCGGCCGCCCGGGCCAGGGCCTGTACGGCGTCGAGCTGGCCGTCGGGCGGGCAGCCCCACAGCCCCGCGAGGTCGATGCCGCCCGCGCCCAGCGCCCGGCCGAGGCGGGCGAGCCGGTCCGAGGACAGATGCGGGGCGAGGAGGCGCGGGTCCGGCGGTGCGACCTCGCCGGGGTCGTGGCCGAGCAGGCCGACGTCGGTGCCCCAGCCGAGCAGGAAGTCCAGCACGCCGGGGCCCAGGAGGAGTTCCTGCGCGAGCTCGACCGCGGCTTCGCCGTAGGGCCGCAGCAGGCCGTACCGGCGCAGCGGCCCGGCCGGTCCGAGCGCACGGCGCAGGGCGAGACGGGCGGCCGCGCTGCCGTCCCGGTCGGTGCTGGAGGGGCCCGCAGCGCTCCCGGGCCCGCCGGAGCCGTCCCCTTCGCCGCCGCCCTGGCCCGCCGCCCTCCCGGGCCCGTCCGGGACCGCGCTCAGCGCCCCGACCGTGACCAGCAGCTCCACGCTCGGCAGCCGCCGGTTCAGGTTGTCCACGATGTACGCGTAGATCCGCTCGTAGCCGCGGTCCAGTTCGGGCGCGGCCACCAGCAGCAGCGCGTCCTGTTCGGCGCGGGTCAGGCCGAACCTGGTGGCGAGCGCGTCCAGCGGCAGGGTCCTGCCGTCGGCGGACGCGCGCCGCCTCAGGTCTCGTTCGGCCTCCGGCTCGGGCCGTCGGGGCGCGTGCGGCGCGGCCATCGCGTCGGTGAAGGCGGACACCTCACCGAGCAGCACGTCGACCTGCTCGTCGGTCACGCAGTACGGCGTGAGGTCCGGCCGGGTGAGCCGGGCCGCGATCCGCGCCTGCCGCTCGACGGCGGCGCGCAGCGCCCGGTGGACGTCCGCCAGGCGGATCCGCAGGTGTTCCAGCGCCGGTTCGCCCATGTGGCTCACCCTCCCGAGAACGTCAGGGTCCGCCCGCCCAGCCAGACCACGTCGGGCACGTCGGCGAGCAGCCCGCCGCGCAGCAGGTCCGCGTGGCGCCGTCCCATCGGGACGCGCACCCGGACGGCGGCGGGCTCGAACCGGACGGTGGCCTCCAGGTCGGCGAAGCGGTTCAGGGCCGGCAGCGGGTCGGGGATCTCGCGGTCGCGCCAGAGCGTCCAGGCGATCGTGGACAGGCCCAGGGCCGCGGCCAGGGTGACGGTGCGCTCCAGCGCGGCGTCCCGCGCGAGCGGCACCGCCCGGCGCTCGGTGACCAGAGCGGTGACCAGGCCCGCCAGCCGGTCGGCGTGGCCGGGCAGTTCGGCGGCGAGGCGCGGGTCGGGCCGTCGCCGCGTGGTGCCCGTCCACAGCGGCGTGCGCCAGGGCAGCCGCGCGACCGGGTCACCGCGCAGCGGCCGTACGCCCGTCAGGAACGGCACGTCCACCGAGGCCAACTCGCGCAGGGAGCCGGGGGGCAGGGGGCCGTCGCAGACCAGCACGGGCGGCCGTCCGCACTCCCGCCAGTACGGCAGCAGCGCCGCGGTGTCCGCCGCCCAGGCGATCGGGAACACGCCCTGGGCGTCGACGAGGAGCAGCCCGTCACCGGTGTCGGTGCCGGTGAGCAGAAGCGGGTCGGCGGGGTCGTGGCCGCGGCACACGGAGAGCGCGAGGACGCCGTCGAGCACCGGGAGCGCGGGGCGTACGGCGCGCGCGAACGCGGTCAGCCGCTCCTCGGGGACGGGCGGTTCGAGCCCGGCGAAGGCGGCGGCCGCCTCGCTGTCCTGTTCCCCGCGGCGCCAGCCGCGCGCGGTCGCGCCCAGCACCTTGTACGCCAGGGCGGCGGCGAACAGCGGCGCTTCCTCGGCCAGTTCCACTCCGGCCAGGGCGGGGCCGATCGCGTCGAGGTACCCGATGCGCGCCAGGGGCCCGGCGAGCAGGAACGGCAGCGCGGACCGCACGCGGACCTCTCCGCCGGCGCGCGCCGCGACGGCGCCCCCCTCCCGCGGGGCCGGTTCCCCTGCCGCCCGGTCGTGCGGGCCGGTCAGGGACCGCACCAGCCGTGCCGCCTCCTCGCGGCCGGCCGATCCCAGGTACGCGGCGAGGTGCCCGGGCTGCGGCTCGACCGGCCCGCCGGTGCGGGCGCGCCGGACGAGCTCCGCGAGCAGGTGGGCCGCCGCCGCGTCGTCGGCGCCGAGCAGGGCGAGCGCGTACGCCCGGAGCGACTCCTCGGGCAGCAGCGCGATCAGCGCGTCCAGTTCGCCCCGTTCGGCGAGTTCGCCGAAGAGGGCGGCGGCCACGGGCTCGGCCCGCGGGCCCGCCGTCGCGGCGAAGGACTCCTCGAACGACACCGCGCCGGGGGGCTCCTCACCAAGGGCCTCCGCCAGCGGGACCGGTGCGAAGCGGACCTCGGTGGGCGCGCGGGTCCGGCCGGGCCATCCGGGCCCGCCCGGCCGGACGGTGACGGTCACCGGTTCGGTGATCTCCACGTCCGGGCCGTCGCCGGCCAGTTGCTGCGCGAAGTGGTCCACCAGCAGCTCCGGGAGGGTGTCGATCACGTTCTGCACCAGGGCGCGCGGATCGGGTCCCCAGCTCCACCCGCCGCGCCGGACCACCGTCACCGTGCACCGGTGCACGGTGATCCCGCCGGTTTCCTCGGCGGTCCGCGCGGGCGGCCCGGTCACGTCACCCCCGCCTTCTCCAGGCGGCCCGCCCAGCCCACCACGAGCACCAGCACGCCGTGCGTACCGCCCGGGTCGAGGGTCAGGGGCAGGGTCACCCGGTTCTGCTGGGCGGGGATCTCCCCGGCCAGTACGCGGGTGTCCTGGTCGTCGGAGACCAGGGCGACCACCCTGGTGGGCCGGGCCACCGCGACCCGTACGGTGACGGTGAGTCCGTCCGGCGCCAGCGCGACGCCCTCGCCGCCGCTCCACGCGGCCAGGCGCAGCAGCGTGGGTTTGGGCCTGCCCTCGGGGGTCAGTTCGACCCCGAAGGCCAGCGGGTCGGCGAAGACGGCCGGTTCGTCGTCCACGGTCGCCACGGCGAGCTCCCCGGCGTTCAGCGGGAGGGTGGCGGTGCGGCCGCCGCCGAGAAGGACGCGCAGCGGCAGCGCGCGCCCGACGAGCGCGGCCGCGTCGGCCGGTGCGTCGGCGCCGGTCAGGGCCACGGCGCCCACGACGTGGCCGGTGTCGGCCGCGTACACCACGGTGAGGGCCATCGTCAGCCACCGCCGTTCGTCGGCGCGACCGTCGCCAGGACGAGGAAGTCGACGGCCCCGGGCCGTTCGACGACCGCGGCCGGGACGGCCAGCGGGTCGTACAGACGTGTCCGGCACCTGACCCTGCGCTCGCCGTCCACGGCGGCCTCCACCGTGCTGACCAGCGTGGAGTCCGTCGGGGGCGGCGGGGTGCGCGGGGTCAGCCGCACATGGACCACGACCCGGCCGTCGGCGACCTGGTCCGGGGTGATGCCGGGGGGCAGCGGCAGCAGCGTCCCGTCGGTGGCGGTACCGGAGGCCACCAGTGTGCTGCCGGTCGACATCCGGCCGCTGAAGCCGCCCTCGACGGTGAGGTTGCCGTTGGCCGCGACGGTCATCAGCGGGGCGATCGTGCCGCCGCCCCGGTACAGGCCGAAGACCAGGCTCGGCTGGTCGCCGCCGGACAGCACGAGCGCGGGCCGGCCCTCCTGGGCCGCCGTGCCCGTCCGCAGGGTCAGCGAGTCCGACCGGGCCGCGACGGTGTCCGCGCGCACGCCCGTGAAGCGCACCCCCACGCCGCGCGCCCGGGTCTCCACGCCGCTGAAGTGGCCGTCCGTCCAGCGGACGTAGCCGAGCAGGACGAGCCAGCGGCCGGGCGGATCGGCCGGCGGGGCGCCGATGGCGGGCGGTCGCTGCTCCTCGGCCAGCCGCTCGTCGCCGAGGCGCCCGAAGAGGATCTGGTACGACTCCTCCACCCGCGTCCCGGTGGCGCCGCCGGCGCAGGGGACGGGGCCCGGGGGTCCGCCCGGTTTCCGGTCGGCCGCGGTGAGGAACACCGGGTAGGGCTCGTCCGTGGGCTGGTCCGCGCCGTTGACCTCCTCGAAGTCGCTCTCGCGCAGCACGACCGGCTCGGGGACGACCACTTCGCGGCCGGTGCCGTCGACGGCGATCCCCGGCGCCACGGCCACTTCGAGGTGGCGGGTGTTGGTCAGCGGGTCGGTACGGGGCTCGGTGACCAGGCCGAGCCCTTCGGCGACGCCCCACTCGTGCAGGTGGCGCGCGTGCCGGGCGGCCAGGCCGCGCGCGTACTCCACCGTGGCCGTCAGGTCCGCGGCGGCCAGTACCTGACCCTCGTGGAAGGCGGGGCGCAGCGGGCCGGTCATGGCGTGCCCCCGGGCTTCTGGCCACGGGAGGAACGGGTGCGCTTGGCCGGCGGCCTGGCGGGTTCGTCCTGGTCCGGCGGCCCGCCCGGCGCCTCCTCGGAGGTACCGGCCGCTCCTGAGCCCGACCCCCGGTCCGGTGCCTCGACCCGCTCCCGGAGCCGGGCCACTTCGGTCTGCGCGCTGCCCAGTCGGGTGCGCAGGCCCTCCAGCGCGGAGGTCAGGTCGGCGACCTGCACGCGCAGCACGGCCAGTTCGTGCATGCTGTCGGTCACCTCGCTCGGGGTCGTGTAGACCTGTTCGTGCAGCGCCTTGGGCGGGGTCTCCCCCGGTGCGGGGGTGAGCAGCAGGGACAGCATCTCCTCCAGGTCCCCCGTGCGCGGCCAGTCGCCGAGCAGCCCCTCGACGTACGGCCGTGCCACTTCGCCCTCCGGCGGGAGCGTCGGCCTCCGGTGCGGCGGCACCGGACGGCAGCACACCCGTTCGGCCAGTTCGCGCAGCCGGTAGAGCTTGGGCAGCCACTCGCCGTACGCCGATCCGCCCGGCAGCACCTGTTCCCGGGTGGCCGAGCAGACCCGTACGACGTCGCAGCCGTCCAGTTCCAGGTGGGCGAGCAGGACGTCGGTGTCCGCGCAGTCGCCGTACGGCGGGTTGAGCGTGGCGCACGCCGCGTCGGTCAGGAAGCGCCGCAGCGCGACGGTCAGTGCCGCCACCGCCTCGGCGATCTGCTGCACCTCGGCGACGGTCGCCCTCTCCACGCTGTCTTGGGGCGGGGCCGGCAGCGGCGGCGGTACGTCGACGGCGGCGACCTCCGCGCGCAGCCGGCAGTCGCCGGTCCCGCCCGACTGGTCCAGGCGGCACAGCAGCCACTCCCGGATCAGGGCGAGGTCCGCCCGGAAGTCCACCCGCAGCGCGTGGCTCAACGGGGTGCCCTGGGCCAGCATGCGCACCTCCAGCGGCGCGTCGGCGTCACCCCGCTCCGGTACGACCCGGGCCGCCGTCTCGGTGACGACCGCGCGGGCGAGCGTGCGGCGCAGCGGGTCGGGCCACGCCGCCTCCGTGTCGGTGCCGCCGAGCCGGTCGCACGCCGTGCCCAGGACACGGCGGGCCTCCGCGACCGTGGCGAGGTCCGGGTACTCCCTCCTGAGCCGGTCCTGCCCGGCCGGGTCGTGGGTGTCGAACCGGGCCACGCCGCTGGCGAGCGCGCGGACGTGCTCGGTCATCTCGCGGGCCGCCGGCGGGGGCGGGGGGCCCTCGCCGGCCGCGTTCTCGCGCAGCCACGCCAGGGAGGTGGCGTAGCGCCTGGCGTCGGCGGCGTCGAAGCGGAACGCCCGGCCCGTGCCGGCCGAGGCCGTGGACAGCGCGTCGAGGTGGTGGCCGAGCCGCCGGTCCCGGGTGCGCGCCCGGTCGGCCCGCGCGAGGTCGCCGATGGCGGCGAGCAGCCGGGTGCCGGGGTTGTGGCGGTGGTCCTCGACGTCGCCGCACTTGACGACGAAGCGGAACCCCTCCTGGATCCGGGAGGGCACGCAGCCCGGCGAGGGGCAGGGCTCCTCCGTGGCGTACGGCGCCACCGGCTCGACGGGGAGCTCCTGGTAGCGCACGTAGAGCCCGTAGCGGCGCCCGCCGTCGTCGCAGTCCTCCGCGCAGTCCGCGCCGAGGGCGCCGATCCGCTGCTCCCGGACCAGGGCCTGCACGTCGACCTGTTCGGTGCAGGGCACCACGATGTCGTTCCCGGCGCAGTCGAGCGCGTGGCCGGGGTGCACCGCCACGGTTCCGCCACCGCAGGGGGCGCAGGTGACGCCGAGGCCGCGGACGACGCCGGGCCCGTACAGGGAGCGGTTGCGCAGTCTGCCCTTCGCGGTCGTGTAGTCGATCAGGAGGCTGAGGTCGTCCTCGGTCAGCAGCTGGCCCGCGAAGAAGCGGGGGCGTACGAAGGCGGAGGTCCGGGCGGTGTCACCCCCGCAGCCGCATCCGCAGTCTGTTCGCATGATCAGCGCTCCTTCACGAAGAACCAGCTCTCGAAGACGTCCCCGCCCGCGCCGGTGCCGGACGTCCAGGGACCGACGCCCGACGGCGGGAGGCCGCATCCCCCGCGGGCCGCGGGCCCGTCCGCGCCGGCATCGGCTTCGGCGTCCGCACGGGTGCCGATGGTCGGTACGCGACCGCCGACGTGGGTGCCGTCGACCGGGCGGCAGCAGCGGTCCAGGACGAACGCGGAGCGGACGGTGATCATCACGCGGTCGCCGTCCTGCAGCGTCTCGCGCGTGGTCTGGCGGTAGCGGAACCGCCGCGTGAACTCGCCGCACCCGGAGTCCGGTTCGGCGAACGTGCCGCCCATGTACCAGGTGGAGGCGTTGCGGCCGCTGCCGCCCTCGATCACCTGGAGCTCGACCACGCCGGGTCGCAGCGAGTCGGTGCGCACGTCGGCGGAGAACCGCACCACCAGCCCGGCGCCCTCGTCCTGGGTGCCGAGCAGCGCCCTGGCCTCGTCGACGGTGTAGGTGTGTCCGTGGATCCAGTTGATCCCGGTGATCACCGTGGGCAGGTGGCGGCCGAACGGGCGGCGCACGTTCATGTGGATCCGGCTGCGGCGCACCGGCTCGTGCCAGTCCACGCGGTCGATCCGCGCCAGCCACAGCACCTTGTGCTCGCACCGCGAGCAGCAGGTGTCGCAGCGCTCGTCCACCGGGGGCTCACAGCCGGTGACGCAGATCCTGTAGCACTCCTCGGTCCAGCCGAACTCGCAGTCGGAGGTGTCCGCGCAGGCGTCGTCGTAGACGGCGCGGGTGGGCTCCACGGGCCGCTCGGCGTACCGGACGCCGACCCAGACCGTGTCGGTGTCCCGCTCGTCGCGGGGCAGCGCCTTCCACAGGTCGACCACGCAGCCGCCCCGCACCACGACCTCGTTGCCCTCGCAGTCCACGGCGAGGCCGGGGGTGATCCTCACCCTGGCCCCGCGCCGGGCGTGCTCCGGCTCCGCGCCGTCCTCCCCGGCCGGCACGGACGCGTCGGCCTCCGCCGCGGGCCCGCCACCGGGCGGGCAGCCGCCGTCCGGCGGCGGCACCGGCTCGACGAACAGGCCGCACACCACGCCGTAGCCGAGCAGGCTGCGCAGGCGCAGCCGCGACTTCTCGCGGTGGTAGTCCTGTTCGCGCTGGAAGTCGCGGGCGCCCAGCATCTGGCCGTGGAAATAGCGCAACCTGCGCAGCGGCGGCACGTCGGGCTCCGCTGCCGCCGGCGCTCCTGTCTCCGTCATCTTCCCGTCCTCTCACGACACTTGTGTATGCACACCGACGGCGGAGACGACCCCCAGGCCCATCCCCCGGCGCGGTCCTGCGGGTCCCGGCCTGAGCACCCCGTCGTGGTTCAGCCGCAGCGGGGCACCTCCGCCGAGCACGGGGGGCGGCAGCGGGACGAACGCCGTGTCCACGCCGACCGCGGACCGGGAGCCGACGACGAAGCCGGCGCCACCGGTCCGTACCGTCCCCACCGTGTGCGCGGGTGCCTGGCGCTCCACCAGCCGCCGCAGCGCCCGTACGTCCGCCGACCCGGCGGGCAGGAGCACCCGGAACCGGTGGGCGTGCGCGGCGAGGGGGTCGCCGTCCGGATCTCCGAAGGCGCGCAGCGGTGCCGCGCCCAGGGCCGATCCGCCGACCCGGAAGCGGCTCGCCGACCGGCCGAACAGCCGTACGGAACCGAGTCCCCGGCCCGACTCCCCCGGTCCGGGGTCGTCGAGGGCCGCCCGCAGCCACGCCCAGCGGCGGTCGGCCGCCAGCTCGTCGACGACCGGGGTCACCCCGAACACGATGCGGACGGCCTCCCGCAGCGCCCACGGCGTGCCACGGCGCCGGTACAGCTCCGGGGCCGCGGCCAGCAGCGCGCGCCGGGTCCGCGCGTCCCAGCCCGCCTCGAACGACAGGCCCAGCAGTCCGGCCAGCCACGGCAGCACGCGGTCGGGGACGCCCGCCGGGTCGAGCAGGGCCGGGTACCGCTCGATGGCCCGGTCGAGCTCGGCGAAGGCGGCGTCGAACAGCGACAGGAAGCGCTCGGTGAAGTCGTCGGCCTCGGGGTCCTGGCGGAAGGCGGGCGGCAGCAGGTCGGCGCTGGTGGCCCGGGGGAAGTCCAGCCGGATCCGGTGGACGACCGGAGTCGCGCCGCCGTCGCCCGACAGCCGGAGCCTCAGCCGCAGGAAGCGGCCGGGCGGCTGGTCGACGAGGAAGTCCCCGGCCCCCGGCGCCGCGGCCTGCCAGTCGCCCTCCTCGTGGTGGCCGTCCTCGGTCACCACGATCTCGGTGCGGACCGCCGTGCCGGCGGGCACGTCGGCGTCGACGCGCACGCGGTGCCAGCGGCAGCGCGAGACACCGCTGTCGACCAGGGTGGTGACGTACGAGCCGCTGGTCACGTACGCGTCGGTCGCCGGCGGCACGGGCTCGCGGGGCAGACCCCGCCAGGTGTGGCAGTGGGTCTCGGGCCCGTCCGGGCCCTTCTCGTCCAGGCAGAAGCCGTCCTCGGTCGCCGAGACGAGCGCGGACGGCGGCAGCGCCGCGGCCAGTTCGTCGGCGGTGGCGGTGCGGAAGGGCCGGCCGGGGCCGCCCCGGTGGATCCCCAGTCGGGTGCCGTCGTCGGTGAGCAGCCACACCGTCCGCTCCGGTCCGGTGCGCAGGCCGACGATCTCGCCCCGGACACCGGTGCGCAGCACCCCGCGGAAGCCGCCCGCCGAGTCGAACCGGCGCAGGTCCGCGCTGCCCCGGCAGGCGACCAGGACCTCGTCGTCCGGCGCGGGCGCGGCCCACCGGGGCCGCCGCACCGGGATCACCCCGGCGAGCTGGGCGCCCTCACGGCGCCATACGAGCACCCGGTCGGACTCCACCACGGCCAGCCGGTGCCCGCGCGCGGCGACCGAGACCGGCTCGCGCAGCGTGCCGGGGTCGAGGGCGGGCGGCCACACGGGGGTGAAGGCGCCGCCGCAGGCGCCGCGGCGCAGCAGCAGCCGCTCCCCGGGGACCAGCAGGTACCAGGCGCGCGGCGCGCAGCCGGGCGCGAGCCGCGGGTCGGGGAACCACGGCAGCAACCGGGCCCTCGTGGGGCCTTCCGGCAGGGAGCCGCGGTGGGCGAGCCGGATCCCCGCCGGGTCGTCGAAGCCGACGATGCCGCCCGTGCCCGGTTCGCTCCCGGCGGGGGCCTCGTCCCAGCCGACGTACGCGTCGAGGAGGCGGTAGGTCGCGGGGTGGGGTGTGCACGTCATGGCCGGTCTCCTACGGGGATCAGCAGCGGGCGCTCCGGCCAGACCAGGTCGTGGGGCCCGATCGCGTGGTCGGCGCAGGACGGCAGCCGCACCCCGTCGACGGTGAGCGAGAGCCGGGGGACGGCCAGGACCCCGTCGACCGCGAGGAGGCGCCGGACCAGGGGGACGTGCCGCAGCGTGCCGCCGAACGGCCAGCCCGCGCCGTCCTCCCCGCCGCGCAGCGGGTCCAGGTAGGCGCGCACCGCGTCGCCCGCCCTCGCCAGGACCGCGGCGCGGTCGTGGTCCGGGTCGAGGGCGACCCACGACTCGACGGCGACGCGGCGGTACGGCGCGGGGGCCGCGACCACGGTGACCCCGGCGGGGGCGGCCTCGCGGGTCAGGAAGTCGGCGACGGCCCGCAGCGTCGCGGCGGTGGGGACCGGGGGTTCTCCGGTGTCGTCGCCCGGGGGCACGACGAGGACCCCCACGACGCCGGGGATCGGCGCTCCGGCGAAGTCGGGGTGGAGGCCGGGCACGCCCCGGGCGCGGGCCACGGACGCGCCGGGCGCACGGGTGGCCAGCAGTCCGTAGTCGGCCGGGGCCACGGCCCGTCCGCGGGCGCGCAGTTGGCCGACGCCCCGGCGCATCGTGTCGGCGTCGGGCTCGGCGTCCGCACCGCCCGAGGACGGGAAGGGGTTGGTGACGCCGACGACGTGCGGCAGGGCGGTCACCACGGCGTTGACGGCGCCGGCGCGCACGGCACCGGCGGCGCCTCCGCCCACGCGGTAGCGGACGGCGCGGACGTTGCGGAAGCCGGGCGGCACGGCCGCGCCGTGGACGCCGTCCCCGAACGTCACCTCGCCGCTCTCGTGGTCGACGGTGAAGACGCGGTCGTCCGCGCCGTGGGCGGCCAGGCTCTCCACCTCCCGCCAGCGGGAGGCGGAACCTGCCGTGGTGCCGAACACGTCGGCGCCGGGGTCGTCGTCGACCTCGATGACCACGGACCCGGTGAGGACGGGCACCTGGCTGAGCCTCATGCGGCGAAGACCGCTCCCCCCGGTCTCCTGGATCGGCTGGAGCGGTTCGTCCCTGATCGTGCGGGCGGCCGTGGCGGTGACCGTGTTCAGCCGCAGTCCGGTCAGCACCGGCGCGGGTCCGTCGAAGGCGCCGTGCGCCATCCGCAGGCGCAGCCAGCGCAGCGGGGGCCCCGGGCGGGTGCCGGGCGGGCTGCCCGGCGCCCACGCGCGCGGGACGCGCAGTTCGACGGTCCCGCTCGCCCGGAACCCGGCCGTGGAGTCGCGCACCAGCTCGGCGGGGACGAGCCGGGTGCCGTCCAGTACGTCCCAGCGCAGCAGCGGCGCGGGGGCCTGCGGCAAGGGCGCCGGGCCGCCGGAGTCCACGGGCGCGGGCGGGGCGGCGGCCACGACGAAGCCCAGCGAGAGGCGGGGGTGGGGGGCGGCCGTCCCGGCGAGTCCGATCCACAGGCCGTTGCCGGGCTCCGGGTCCCGGCCGAACGGCGCGAACGGGCGGCCGGGCCCGGCCGGGCCCAGCGGCAGGGACTCCAGCGTGCCGCCCTCCTGCACGGCGAGGGCGGCGAGGACGGCCGGAGTGGCGTACAGGTCCTGGTCCGTCTCGTACACCACCCGCCCGGCCGGGCCGGACGCCGCGCTCTGGAACCCGGCCGGTACGAGGACGGAGGCGCCGTCCGGCGGGTTCACGGTGAACTCCAGGAGGGCCGTCGCCACCCCCGCCGGGCGCCGTCGCACCCCCGCCGTCGCCAGGTGCTCGGCCAGCACCTTCTCGGGCAGCCGGTTGACCCGCGCGAGCACGGGTTCGGCCTGGGTGCCGAAGAGGCGGACGAGCGCGACCCCGGCGTCCCGGCGGTCGGGGTCGGTCCAGTCCGGGGTGTGGCCCGCGATCCGGCCGCGTACCCCGGACCGGACCGCCTCGCGGGTCGCGTCGGTCAGCTCGGGCTGGACGCCGGACGGCCCGGGGCCCGGTACGATCCGCCCCTCCTTCTCCCGGGCGGCCTTCTCCCACCACACGTCGCCGGTCATACGAGCCCCTCCCCCGGTTCGGCGGCGGGCACGATCCGGGTGCGGACCGCCCGCAGGACGGGGAGTTCACCGGGGCCGAGCGGGACTTCCCGGCAGTCCTCGTCCGGGGCCGCCCCGTCGAGGCCGATCGCCACGGCGGAGACGTCCGCGAGGTCGCCCAGCGCGCGCTGCGCGGCCCGCAGCAGGGCCGCGGGCCGCAGCGGCTGCCCGAACGGCCAGCCGTCCCGGTCGTCGCCCCCCACCAGCGGGTCGAGGAAGCGGCGCAGCGCCCCGGTGAGCACGGCGGACACCCGGGCGCGGTCGGCGGGGTCGCCCGACAGGTCGGCGCGCACCGCCACGTCGCGGTAGCGGGGCGCGCGGACGAAGACCTCGGAGGTGAGCAGCCGGGCCCGCTCCAGCCGGGCGGCGACCGCGCACAGCATGCCCGGGTCGGGACGGGGCGCGGCGACGAAGTCCTCGCGGGCCAGGTCGTCGCGCGGCACCGCCGGCACGAGGTGCACGGTGACCGCCCCGGGCACCCGGGAGCACGGGAAGCCGGGGTGCTCGCCCAGGGCGGCGTGGGCGCGGGCGACGGCGACGCCCGGCGTCGTACGGGCGAGGGTGACGAAGTCGTCGGCGGTGACCGCGCGGGTCACCTCGCCCAGGGAGGCGGCGGCGCGCCGCCGCGCCTCGGCGACGGTCTCCGGGTCGGCGCCGCCTTCGGCGCGTACGGGGTTGGCGGCCGTGACCGCCGCCGGGGTCTCCTCGGCCGGGACCCAGTTGGCGGTCATGCCGCCGTTGCCGTCCCGGCCGCCGCCGACGGCGTACGCGACGTCCGCGTCGCGGCCCGGCCGGGGGATGCGGCCGGTGAGCCCGTCGCCGAACACCACCGCGCCCTCGGTCCGGTCGAGCACGAAGATCCGGTCGGCCGGCCCGCCGAAGGTGAGGTCCGGCACGGGCCGCCACTCCTCCCCCGCGAGCCGCAGGTCCGCCTCGACGAGCCGTTCGGCGGCCTCCGGCAGCACGAGGCGCTGGCCGGGCAGCTTGAGCCAGGCGTCGATCTGCTCCCGCAGTTCGGCGCCGCCCGCGGTGCGCCGCCGCAGGTGGCGCGCGGCGGACACGTTGAGGGCGAGTTGGAGCAGGCGCGGCGGGGCGGCGTGGGTCGCGGCCGGGGTCGACACGAGGACGCCGCTGTCCCGGGTGGTCCAGCCGGAGGGCGGGTGGAGCCGTACGACTCCGGAGCGCCTGAGCCCGGCCGTGCCGTCCTCGACCTTCTCGAACGGTCCGTGGGCGTCGGTGCCCGGGCGGAACCAGGACCAGGTCAGCTCGGCGGGGGGCGGCACGTCGGCGACCGCCCCGGGCAGCCACGACGGCGCGGACGCGGCGGGCGCGTCCAGCTCGAACAGCAGGCTGAGCGGGCCGGGCGCGGGGTGCGCCCCGGTGAGCGGCAGGGTGAACCGGACGTGCGCGGGGGCCCCGTCGGCGGCCAGGAGCGGGACGCCCCGGCGGGCCGGCAGGTCCGCCGTGCGGTCGCGGTCGGTCCACACGGTGACCTGCGCGCCCTCGGCGAGCGGGAAGACGGCCACGTCGTCGTCGAGGGTGAAGACGACCTGCCCCGCCGGGTCGCGGGTGAGCGCCGTCCCGGCGGGGACGACCGGGACCGCGGTGCCCTCCTGCCGGGCTTCGAGGCGCAGCACGGTGGCCGCGGGCCGGGCCGGGCGCGGGGGTTCGAGGCCGAGCAGCCCCAGCACGGCGACCACGAGCGCGTCCGGCACCTGGTCGAGCCAGTACAGCCGCTGTTCGAGGAGGTAGGCGAAGAGTTCGAGGAGGGTGACGCCGGGGTCGACGGGCGCGTGCAGCGTCCAGGCGCCGTCCGACTCGGCGGGGATCCGGTGGCGGATGGCCGCCATCATGTCGGCCCAGGTGAGGTCGTCCAGCTTGGGCGCGGGCAGGGTCACGGCGTCCTCCCCGTGGGGGCGGTGGGCCCGGTGAGCCCGGCGTAGAACGGGAACACGAGGTTCGCCTTGGTGTTGCTGCGCCGGACGCGGTAGACGACGGAGACGGTGATCCGCGACTCGTCGGCCGGGTCGGCCTCCGCGCGGACCTCGTCGAGCTCCACCCTGGGCTCGTGGTCGCGGACGGCGGCGGCGATCGAGTTCTCCAGGTCGCGCAGGTTCTGTACGCTGCCGGGCGCGAAGAGCAACTCGTGGGCCCGCGTGCCGAGTTCGGGTCGCATGACCCGCTCGCCCGTGCCGGTGAGCAGCAGCGCCCTCAGACAGTGCTCGATGCTCTCCTCGCCGACGGCGTACCCCAGCCGCCCGGACGCGTCGGGCAGGATCGGGAACCGCCAGCCGGTCCCGAGGAACTCCTCGCTCATGCCGTCCTCGACTTCTTGGCCAGTACGGCGGGGGTGAGCGGCGGGGCCGGCGGGCCGGTGGGCCCGGCGGCGGTCGGGTGGGTGTGCGCGTTGAACGCCTGGAGCAGCGCGTTGCCGAGCACGAGGGGCTCGGTGCTGCCGCCGCCAAGGTCGATGGAGGGGGAGTCGACCGTCACCTTCGGCGCCTTGAGCGTGATCTCCCCCTGCGCGGTCACGGTCACGCTGCCGCCCTCGGCGGCGGTGATCCGGATCGCCTTCCCCCGGTCGTCCAGCTCCACCACGTGTCCGGCGGCCGACGTGATCCGGACGGCGGCGTCGGACCGCGTGTCGTCGAGCAGCACCTCGTGCCCGTGCCTGGTCCGGATCGCCTTCTGGTCGCGGCCCCCGGTACGGGCGGTCGGCGGCTTGTCCTTGCCGTTGTAGAGGCCGCCGAGCACGATCGGGAACCGCATGTCCCCGTGGACGAAGGCGACGAGGACCTCGTCGCCCTTCTCGGGCACGAACACGGTGCCGTAGCCGTCCCCGGCGTACGGCTGGCTGACGCGGATCCAGTCGGTGACCGTGACGTCGTCGAACCACGGGAACCTCAGTTTGACCCGGCCCTCGTCGTCGCCCTCGTTCTCCACGACGAGCGCTTCGACGACGCCGTAGTACCGCTTGTCGGTGCTGCGGGCCCGCGGTGTGGTCCTGGTGGTCACTGGTCCCCCTGGTGGATCCGCCGTCCGGTGAACTGGGTGAAGAACCCGCTGGTGTTGAGCGTGTGCTCGACCCGTTTGACGAAGTACATGCCGGAGAACCGGCGCCCGAGGCCGTGGATCTCCAGGTTGTCGCCGGGCCGCAGTTCGGGCAGGCCCGCCACCTTGCCGGTGGCGGTGATGAACTCGTAGGCGCGCTCCCTCAGCAGGCTGATCGCCAGTTCGCGGGCCTCCTGGTCGCTGCCGACCGGCGCGTCGACCAGGACCTCCTGGCGGCCCTGCAGCGCGGACTCGGCGACCTGCGGCCCGCTCTGCCCGTCGGCGGTGTTCTGTCCGGCCGGCAGGTTCTCCGCGGTCGCGGTGAACGCGATGGGCTGTTTGGTACGGGGGTCCCAGCCGCGCACCGTGACCTTGCTGACCTGCTGCGACACGGTCAGGGTCGGGGTGAACTCCAGCAGGTTGGGGACCAGCCCCTCGGGTTGGGCGGTGGGGCCGGTGGACAGCCCCGGCGCGTAGGCCAGCCGGTACACCCGGATGGGGCGGCCGTCGCGGCCGTCGGTCGGCTTGATGAAGTAGAGCGTGTCCTCGCCGGTCCCGGGGTCGGGCAGGATGTAGCAGTCGAAGTCCAGCCGCTTGGCCCGCTCCAGCAGGAACGTCGCGTCGTCCTGGTTCTTCTGCACCACCCGGTCGTGGGTCGGCCCCTCGCGGGTGACCTCGACCCGGAGGTGGTTGCGCTGGGCGATCTGCTCGGCGATCCGCCAGTCGGGCAGGTGGCGGTAGATCTTGGTCTCCTCCCCGGTGGGTTTGCGGTCCTTGAGCCGCAGCAGCCCGTCCACTCCGCTGACCTGGACGGTGGGGGACGCGCTCTCGGTGAACTTCGGGCTGAGCGTGGAGATGGTCCCGGTGGCGACGGTGAGCAGCTTGTCGGCGTAGCCGAGCCGTACCGAGACCCGGCCGCCGAGCCGGAAGCTCGGCGAGTCGCTGTGCTTGAACCGCAGGTGGGCGTCGTCCCAGTTGTTGAGGGTGAGGTCGAAGCCCGACATCTCGTCGATGTCCCGGTTCACCTTGATGTCGATGATGTCGTTCTTGGTGGAGGGGTCCATCTCCAGTCCCTCGATGCGCACCTCGAACTCGGGCGCGTACCGGTCGGGTGGGGCCACCTCGGGGGTGGGGGTGGTCATCGCGCGCTCCTCACGGCAGCCGGGGCACGGTCAGCACCCGGCCCGGCCGCAGGTCCCGTGGATCGGTGATGCCGTTGGCGCGCGCCAGCTCGCGCCAGGCGTCGGGCCGCCGGTACAGCGCGTTCGAGATGGAGCTGAGCGTGTCGCCGCGGCGCACCACGTAGCTCTTCTCCACCGTGGGTGAGGAGCGCGGCCTGCCGGCGACCTGCACGGCGGCCGGGCGGAACTCCTTGAGCGTGAGGTCCAGCACGGCCCGCAGCGGTACGCCGTCGGGCCGGAACAACTGGTAGTTGACGTCCAGCTTCTCCACGACGCCGGTGAAGACCTCTTCGTCCCACACGAACCGCACGACCGGCGGCGCGTGTTCGCGGCTGTCGGGCCGCAACAGGTCGCGCAGGGCGTCGACGTAGGCGCTCCGTACGTTCTCCAGGGTGTCGGAGGTGTCGACGAGCGCCTGGACGGTGAGGGTCTCCGTGCCGCCGCGCACGTACTGCAGGGGCGGGGTCTCCAGGCCCGGGATGGTGATCTCGGCGAAGGTGTTGCTCTTGCTCAGCTTGTAGTCGGTCGGGTTGAACCGCAGCGGGATCCGTCGCCGCCGCTCGTCGGCGATCACCGGCCGGACGATCTCCAGGCGGGCCTGGGCCGCGCCCTGGCGGGCGAAGGACACGGGCGTCACGCTCACGGCCGGTCCTCCCCGTCGCCGAAGGAGCGTTCGGCCTCGGTCCGCCTGGCGCGGGCGCACGCGTCCTCGTACAGTTTCGACCACGCCTGGATGTGCCGGTTGAACAGGCGGGTGAACACGGCACCGTCGTCGCCGTCCACCTGGAACCGCACTTCGAGATGGTGAATGGTCACCTTCGGCACGTCGGTCACCTCCCTCGGTTCGGTCGCGGCGACAGACCCGCCGCGGTGTCCTGGAGGACCTTGGTCAGTCCCTCGTGGGCGATCTCCAGCGACTCGATGGCGATCGCGTTCTGCTCGGCGTGCAGGTCCGGTCCGGTCCACTTGGCGGCCAGCCCGCCGTGGAACGCCCAGGCCGCGCCGGGCACCCCGTCCGGGCCGAGCACGATCACCGCTCCGTCGCGACGGGCGCCCAGCGAGTCGGCGAGCCCCGCCTGGTACCAGGCCCACAGGCCCGGGTCGCGCGCCACGCCGCGCTTGAGGGTGATCCGGTTCCACGAGTGGCGCAGCGGCAGTTGGTGCACCGAGTCGTTGCGGCCGCCCTCCGGATAGCTCGTCACCTCCAACTGTGCGCCGAGGCCGGCGACTTCCTGGAACGCGCCGGACGCGACCAGCGGCAGCAGCAGCGCCTGCGCGGGCGGCAGGTAGGCGTCGCCGGGGTCGAGGGTGACCAGGAAGCGGTACTTCGGCAGCGGGTCCTGGTTCATGCCTCGATCACCTCCAGGCCCCGGTCCTGGCCGAGGACGAGGCGCATCCGGATGAACTCCATGGGGGCGGCCGGGGCGACCTCGACCTCGCAGACGAGTTGCCCCGGGTCCTGCTCGGGCGGGTTGTTGGTGTCGTCGCACACCACCCGGAACGCCTGTTCGGGCCGCGCGCCGGCGAGCGCTCCGGCCCGGAAGGCGGAGAGCAGCACCGAGGTGATCGCCCTCACCAGCGCCAGCCGCAGCTCGGGCGAGTTGACGTCGAACACCAGCGGGCCGGCCACCCTGCGCAGGGCGCGCACCAGGAGGTGCACCAGGCGGCGGTGCGCGACGTGGCGGGTGCGGGGGTCCGCGGAGAGGGTGCGCCCGCCCCACACCACCAGCCCCCGCCCGCGGGTGCACCGCACCAGGTCGACGCCCGCGTCGAACAGCCGCACCTGCTGTGGCTCGGGGAACTCGGTCGCCAGGTCGACCGCCTCCAGCACGACGGCGTTGGCGGGCGTGTGGTGCGCTCCGCGCTCGGCGTCGAGGCGGGCGATGACGCCCAGGACGTGCCCGGAGGCGGGGACGGTGCGCAGCCCGTGCCCGTCGGGGGTGCGCAGCGCCGGGTGGTAGACGGCCGCGCAGCCGAGGAGCCGGCTGTCGCCCGTCGCCGTGAGCGACCGCACCCAGTCGACCGTCTCGTCCACGGAGGACAGCCGGGGCGGTACGTCGAGGACGGCCAGCCGGTCGTGCAGCGGGGCGATGCTCCGCAGGAGGGCGAGCACCACGTCCGTGTGCGCGCCCCCGGCCAGGTCCGTGCCGAGGTCCGGCAGCGCCACCAGCGCCGGTTCCGGCAGTTCGGCCTGGACGGCCACGGCGTCCTCGTACGCGCCGCGGGTGGGCGCGGAGTCGGTGCCGCCCGTGAGCGTCAGGTCCCAGGACATCGAGATCGGGCCGGGCCGCCCGGGTGGCGGCGGGGGTCCGTCCGGGACGAGCCGGACGAGGCGGGACGCGGTCAGCCGGTGCGCCGCTTCGGAGGGCGGCAGGCCGGGGAAGGACTCGGGCGGCTCGCCGGGCACGTCGATCCGGATGCTCACCCTCGGCGGTCCGGCGACCGTGCTGGCCCGGTAGCGGACGGCGATCCGCCCGCCGTTGGCCCAGGTTCCCGGGCTGGTGGCGACCACCTGGTAGCGCGTGGCGGGGAACCCGCTCAGCGGGCCGACCGTCCACCGGGTCCGGGCGGTGGCGGCCGGGCCCGACACGCGCACCACCCAGGCCGTGCGGCCGCCGTTCTCGAAGAAGCCGCGCAGGGCGTACGGGGTGGCGAAGGCGCCGTCCCGGGGGTTCCTCCCGCCCGGGGGGCCGGGGGGAGGCCCGAAGGCGTCCACGACGTCGTTCCAGCTCTCCACCCGCACCGGGGCGCCGACCGGGCCCCGGCGGAGCCGACCGAGGAAGGCCGCCACGTCCGTGCGCAGCGGTTGCTCCTCGAAGCCGCGCGGCGCGGACGTCAGGGACACGCCGGGAAGCGCTTCACTGGTCATGTCAGACGTCGATCTCCAGCTTCTCGACCGCGAGGACGAGCGTCTCCATGGCGATCTCGTTCTTGGTGGCGCTCAGGGTCGGGCCGGTGTACTTGGTCGGCCAGCCGCGGTCGAAGTTCCAGCGCATGGCCTCCTGGCGGTTCTCGTCGAGGAGCACGATCGAGCCGGAGGTGCGCCGCACCTTGCCGTTGAGCGCCTCGACCACCCAGTTCCAGAAGCCGACGTGACCGGTGATGCCGCGCTTGAAGGTGAGGTTGGTGTACTTCTTGAGCCCGGGGATCTTGCGGACGGTGATGTCCTCGCTCCCGTTGCGGTACTCGATCGGCGGGATCTCCAGTTCGAGGCCGCTGGCCTCGGTGAAGGAGCCGCTCACCGCGACGCCGTCGTCGCTGACGTTGGTCACGATGATCTGGAAGTTGTAGGACGCGTACGGGTCGTCCCTGGTCACGGGCGGCATGGCGGCCCCTCCTCGTTCCTCGGTCGGGTGCTCAGGCGAGCTGGGTCTCGCGGGTCTTCTGCTGGATCCGGAAGATCACGAACTCGGCGGGGAAGACCGGCGCGACGCCGACGACGCAGATGAGACGGCCGTTGGCCAGGTCGTCCTCGGTCATCGTGGTGCGGTCGCAGGCGACGAAGAACGCCTCGTCGGCAGTGGTGCCGGCGAGTGCGCCGCTGCGCCAGACCGTGGTGAGGAAGTTGGTGACCGTCTGGCGGACCAGGGCCCACAGCGACTCGTCGTTGGGTTCGAAGACCACCCACTGGGTGCCTTCGTCGATCGACTCCTCCAGGAAGAGGAAGAGCCGCCGGACGTTGACGTACTTCCACGAGCTGTCCGAGGAGAGCGTCCGCGCGCCCCACACCCGGTGGCCGAGGCCGGGGAAGTACCGCAGCGCGTTGACGCCCCTCGGGTTCAGCAGGTCCTGGTGGCGCCTGGTGATGTCCTGGGCGAACCCGTCGGTCTGCCGGACGCCCCGGACGACCACGTTGGCGGGTGCCTTGTGCACGCCCCTCTCCACGTCCACCCGGGCGTAGATCCCGGCCATGTGGCCCGACGGCGGCACCTCGACGTCGCGGTTGGTCGACGGGTCGCGGGCGACCAGCCACGGGTAGTAGAGCGCGGCGTACTTGGTGTCGAAGGGCTCGCGGAACGCCTGGATCCCCTCGATGTCGAGGCCGTCGCGGGGGTCGAGGATCGCGAACCGGTCCTTGAGCAGTTCGCAGTGGGCGACCAGGCTCGACTCGACCGTGCCGGACCACACGCCGGGCACCGCGCAGACGGCGATCTCGTCGATGTCCTCCAGCGCGACGATTCCGGTGCGCCGCCCGCTGCCGCCGTCGGTGCCGACGAAGTCGGCCACGCTCAGGGACTCGTACGCGTCGTCGCCGTCCGCCAGCGTCAGCCAGGCACCGGTCGCGGGCACGGGGAACCTGGTGGGGTCGGCGGACAGGCCGGGCAGCGCGGTGGCCCGCACCAGCTGGGACCGGCTCTCCAGGACGGCCGTCAGGTTCGCCGGGGTGTCGCCGGAGAACCGCAGGTTGCCGAAGGTCTCGGTGACCGCGGCGCCGCCCGCGTCGGTGAAGCGGGTGCTGACCTCGGCCTCGATCAGGTGGATCCGGTCGGTCTCGAAGAACGTCCCCGGCACGTCGCGGTCGAAGGCGACGGCGTCCCCGGTGACCGCCTCGACGGTCGCCGCGGTCAGGGTGGTGCCGTCGTCGAGCTGGACGACCGCGCCCTGGTACAGCCTGCTCGCGCCACCGATCCGCAGGGTCCGTCCCGCCGCGGTGCTGCCCCGGCGCACCCGGCGCGTCGTCAGACCGGTCTCCCAGGCGGCGTGCGCGGTGCCCGCCGGGAAGGTGAGCGTGACCTTGCCGTCGGCCGGCCGGCCGACCTGGACCTTGAACCGGTCGGGGCCGATCTGCACCCAGACGTCGTCGGGAAGGGCGTCGGGGTCGAGCCCGGTCACCGCGGCCACCTCGACCGTCCCGCTGTCCTCGGGCGCGTCCGCGACCAGGCGGGTGACGAACAGCCCGCCCTCCTGCGGCTCGGGCAGCACCGGCAGCGCGGCGCCGACCATCGGCTGGACCCGGACCTGGACGCCCGCGCCCCACGCGCCGGGGCTCACCGCGGAGAACCGCAGCGTCGGTTCGTCGCCGCGCCGCCCGACCTGGACGTAGTCGCCGCGGGAGGTCCTGACCTCGGCGGGCAGCGGTTGGTCGAGGGTGATGCGGCGGGTGGTCATGTCGTAGCCGGAGACGGTCACGGTGTGGATCGCCCGCTGGTCGTCGCCGCGGAAGACCTGGATCTCCTGTCCGGCCCCGGTGAAGCCGATCAGGTGGCCCAGTTGGAGGCGGGTGGCGCCCCGTGCGGCGTCGGCGGTGATCTGGCTGACCAGGCCCTGGCCTAGGGTGCCGGAGGCCGCCTTGGCTCCCCCGCCGACGACCCGCTTGACGTACAGGCGCCGGCCGCCGTTGTCGAAGAACCCCTTGACGGCCAGGGGGAACAGCCACCAGCGGCCGCCTTCGGAGGGGTCGTTCGCCCACGTGTCCCGTACGGACGCCTCGGGCTCGGGCAGGAAACCGCCGAAGGCGTTCTGGAACTCCAGGAAGTTCGTGACCAGTTTGGGCTTGCCGGTGTACGGGCCGCGAGCGGTGACTCCGACCATCCCGGCGGTGCTCGTGCTCACTCCCGCGATCGGCCGCGGCCCCGCGTCGATCTCCTCCACGTAGACCCCGGGGCTCAGGTACTCGGCCATGAATGGGCTCCTCACTGCTCACGGATCTCGATGACGTGCCGGTGCTCCGCGTCCCGGGGCAGGCGCACGGTCAGCGACCCGGTCCGGCCCGGCCGCTCGGTGGCCTCCAGGAGGAAGGTCTCCTCGCCCGCCTGCTCGGCGGCCTTCTCCCCCTCCCACCGCAGGGCGAGCCGGAAGGCCCCCCGGAGGTCGGAGAGCGTGCGTTCGTGCCACGGCGCCAGGTCCTGGCTCGTGCGCCCCTTGGCCTCGACGAGCGCGTTCGCGACGGGCGCCCCGGTGGTGGCGTCCCGTACGGCACCGCGGACCGTGCGCACGCCCGGCGGGTAGGGGAAGGCGGTCCCCGGCAGCAGCCGGACCAGCCGCGGGGACGCTTCGGCGGAGGGCGGGTGCGTGTCGTCGTACGGGTGCACCAGGAACTCCACGCCGGCGAGGTCGGCCGAGAACGGCCGGCCGTCGGCCGGGTACAGCGGCTGGTAGCCGGCGGCCGCGAAACGGACCCGGTGGCGCTCCGGCCCGACCGTCCACGGCTCCGCCCGCCTGCCGAGGCCCGGGAAGGCGATGGCCCCGCCGGGGGTGCGCACCGCCCTGTCGTCCAGGGGCAGCCAGCCGCCGCCCGCGTCGTCGAACCGTTCGAGTCGGACCTCCACACCAGCCGTGCGCACCCGCCGCGCGTAGTCGTCGAACGGCACCAGCCACACGGGGCTGTAGAGCGTCGAGCGGGCCAGGGGCAGGAAGGCGCTCACGGCGTCGCCGTCCCCTCGATGGTCCGGCTGCGCACCGGCCGCACCGCCGTCTCCACGGCCGAGTCCAGGTCGACGACGCGGATCTCGTAGTTCAGCGAGAGCCGGTACGGCTTCTGGATCGCGTACCAGACCCAGGACTTCTGGTCGAGGGTCAGCGGCGTCAGGGTGACGTGCAGCGAGTCGGTGCTGGCCGCCAGGCTGCCGGACAGGCGCCCGCCGTCCAGGACCGCGTCGTCGTAGAAGGTCTGGAGGGCGCGCCCGAGCATCCGGTGCTGGGTCGCCTGGTCGCCGCCCCAGGGGGTGATCAGGTACCGCAGCAGCAGGGCCATCGGCGGCTTGCGGATGGTCGGTGGTTCGGGGGGCTGGGAGCGCACCGGGGGCCGGTTGCGCGAGGTGGGGTCCTCCGCGATCTCGTAGAGGAACACCGTGAGTTTGGGCGGCGGTGTCTGGACCGTCTCGGAGAGGTCGTTCAGTTCCGCGATCGGCGGTTCCACCTGGCTCAGCCCGCGCAGGGCCTGCGTCAGCGTGTTCACGACGACCGACGAGACGTCGGCGATCACACCGAAGTCACCCATGCGAAGCCCCCCTCGGTCCGGCGTGTGCTGACCACGTATGTCGAGAGGGTGCAGACTCCCCTGTGATCCGTCCGCGACTCACCCGTCGTACCGGCGTCACCCCCACGTCTTCGCGGCGTGCGGCGGCGTCACCGGTCACGGATCGACGACGCCCGGGTGACACCGCCGGAGGAGACTCGGTCTCTCATGGAGACCCCCTCGACGCGTTCCGGCGTCCTCGTGCTCCGGGTGTGGTGGGAAGACGGCAGCCCGGACGGCTTCCGCGCGCGCATCATCCGGATCGTCGACGGGGAGCGGGAACGTCCCACCGCGGCGAGCGAGACCGCCGACGTCCTCTTGGCCGTGCGGGCCTGGCTCGATGAGCTGCTGGAACAGAACGGGTGACGTTTTCGCGACGTTCCGGTGATTCCTTTTTGACGGTCGACCCGCTAATGGTCGATCCCACGGTCGCGTCTTTCCCGTAGCATGGCTTCGAAAAGCCGATGAGCCGAACCGAAGATCACCAAGCCGACATCGGTAATGGGGGGTCGATGAACGGACAATCCCATTTTATTACTTTACGGCTACTCAAGGGCTTCGCTCTCGCGGTTAATCATACAAGCATTCCAGTCTGCTCCAGCATTCAACGACTTCTGGCGTTCCTCGCCCTGCAGGACATGCCGCGCTCCCGCGCCTACGTGGCCGGAACCCTCTGGCCGGACGTCACGACGTCACGCGCCAACGCGAACCTGAGGTCGTCCCTCTGGCGAACGGCGCAGATGGGCCACCCCGTCATCGACGTGTCCGCCCGTGAATTGGCCCTGTCCCCCCACATCACCGTGGACCTGCACGACGCGGTCGCACGCGCGCACCGGCTGCTCGACAACTCGCGCCCCTGCGACGACATCCTCACCATGCAGACGCTGGCGGACCTGTCGGCGGACCTCCTGCCGGAGTGGCCGGAGAACGACTGGATGTTGATAGAACAGGAGCAGTACCACCAGCTCCGGCTTTACGCCCTGGAAGCGATGACCGAGCGATTGACGTCGGCGCAGCGCTACGGCGAAGCCGTCGCCGCCGGACTCGCCGCCGTACGCGCCGAGCCCTTGCAGGAAAGCGCCCACCGCGTACTCGTGAAGGCGCATCTGGCCGCCGGCAACAGAGGGGCGGCGTTGCACCAGTACGAACAGTGCCGCCGCATCCTGCGGGAGGAACTGGGACTGGAGCCCTCCTCCTCGCTGAGGGACCTCGTGCCCCTGCGCGCCGAGCACGGCGGGCGGTCGCGGCTCCATGCCTCCGGCGCCTGACGGCCGCGCGGTGGGGCGTTGCGGCTGCGGCTCCCACGGCGGCGAGGGCCACCCGGTGCGCGGTTGCCGTCCCCGCGCGAGAAGCACGGCCGCTCCCGGCCGCGAGGTGCGGCCGGGAGCGGTCGGGTCGGCGATCGGCGTGCGATCGCCGGGTCAGACGCGGTCGTCCGGGATGCCTCCCACCGTGTAGGTGTCGAACACGTCGAGGAGGTCCTCGTCCGGGTCCAGCTCCGCTTCCGGTGGCATGCGGCAGACCAGGGCGGCCAGGCGGACCAGGGCGGTCAGCCCCGGCAGGCGGGCGGTCCGGTCGGCCGGCAGCGGCTCCGCGCCGGGCCACTCGGCGGCGAGTGCCCGCAGGCAGTCCCGACGGGCGAGGCGCTCGTCGGTGACCGGCCGGTCGTCCGAGACGTGCCAGAGACCCGTCGTCGGGACCGGCCGGCACGCGGCGACGAGACGGCGCCGCAGCGCCGGGTCCGCGCCCTGCCACGAGGCGGGGAGGGGCCGGCCGGCCAGTGCCGACGCGGCCTTCTCCTCCGCCTCGGTCAAGCGGTCCGCGGGGACGCCCAGCACGGTCAGGCCGTACGGGGCGTCGGCGTGCCAGTCCAGCAGGCACGCGGTCCGCGGAGGGTGCGTCACAGGCACATCTCGTCCCTGTCGTTGATGTAGTTCTTGTCGTAGTTCACGACGGTCGCGTAGCCCTTGTTCCCGGAACCGTTCGGACCGGTCGAGATCATGAACTCGCCCACGCCCTTGTAGTAGTAGCACGTGCCCCGCGGCGCCCAGTTGGCCACCTCACGGGCCTTGTACACGTTGTTCCCCGACTTGTAGTTGCTGTCCATCTTCTCCCAGCCGTACCAGCGTGACCGGTACAGCGAGACCTTGATGGAGTAGCTGCCCACCTTCTTCTTGCACTTCTTGATGTCGGCGTGCACGTTGATGCGGCCCTTGGCCGTGTGGGACGGGTGCGGGTTGTCCACCGAGAAGGTGCAGCACAGCTTGCCGGAGCTGCAGTCGCCGCCGAGGTCGGTGCAGTTGTTGCCGTCACCGGAGCAGTACTCGTACGGGTTGGCGTTGCCGCCGTAGACGGGGTCGACGGACAGGAAGCGGCCGGTCGTCGGGTCGTACTGGCGCACGCCCATGAGGATGACGCCGGACGGCGTGTCCGAGGCGCGCATGTGGGCGGCCAGCCAGTTGTAGCGGGCCGAGGCCGTGCCCTCGCGAACGTTGCCGTACTCGTCCGTGTCGGCCACCGCCGGCGGCTGGGCCGGGTCGAGCGGCAGCGCGACACCCGCGTCGCCGTGCAGGTCGGTGAGCTGGAGCACGGTGCCGCCGGAGGTTCCGGTGACGGCGGCCAGCTGGCCCGACAGGCTGGTGACGTTGCGGCTGCGCAGGTTCGCGGCCACGTCCTCCACCGTCCAGGAGGGGGTGTCCGCCCCGCTGCGGTAGTGGTTCACCGAACTCACCGAAGCGGTGACCGCGCCCTGTGCGTCGAGGGTCTCGCTGGTCCACGAGGCCAAACGGCCCTGGGCGTCGAGGTCCCACGTCCGGCGGCTGTCACCGGACGTCTGCTGCCGCACGAGGTCGTTGGCGTAGTAGCCGAAGACGGTGCCCGGCTTGGTCAGCGTGCGGCCGAAGGCGTCGTACGTGAGGCCGGGGCCGATCAGGCGGTCGGCCGCGTCGTAGGTGTGGTCCGTGGTCGTGGACGCGGGCGTGCCGTCCTGGTCGTGGGTGGTGACCAGGCGGGTCCGGTTGGAGTTGGCGTCGAAGCCGTACGTGCGGTGCTGCTGCCCGTACGCGCCGGACTCGTCGACGTCGGTGAGGCGGCCGGTGCGGTCGTAGCGGAAGCTCTGGCCGTTCCCGGTGCCCGCGCTGCGGGTGCCGGAGCTCACCTGGCCGTGGACCGTCGGGACGGCCACGTCGGTGAGCAGCGCCGCGCCGTCCGCGTCACGGGTGTAGACCCGCGAGGTGGTGAACCCGGTCTCGTCCGAGACGGTGCTGAGCGTGTGGCCGCCCGACAGGGTCTCGCTCGCGACGAGGCCCGACGCGTCGTACGCGGCACCGAAGGTGCCGGCCACGGAGTCCGTCATGGAGGTGGGCAGACCGCGCGGGTCCTCGGCGGTGTCGTAGGCGTACGTGACCGTCGAGGGGGCGGAGTCGGAGACCTTCACCACGCGGCCGAACCGGTCGTATTCGGTGGTGGTGACGTTGCCGGCGCCGTCGTCGTAGGAGACGGAGCGGCCCAGGGCGTCGTAGCCGTAGACGGCCGTCTTGCCGCCGGAGGCCACACTGGTCAGCCGGCCGCCGACCGGGTCGTACGTGCGGATCGTCTCCGGGACCGCGGTGCCGAGGCCGCCGGTGACCGAGGTGCGGGTGACGCGTCCCGCGCCGTCGCGGACGACCCGGGTGACGCGCGTCGAACCGTCGGCGGTCGCGGTGGTCTTCGCGATCTCGCCGTGCACGTCGTACTCGTGGACGGAGGTGACGCCGGAGGCCGGGTCGGCCGGACCGGTGGAGCAGATCTTGTCCGCCCATTCGGGACGGCCGCCGCAGGTGCCGGTGCCGTCCGCCGTGTAGTAGGAGGTCACGCGCGTGCCGGCGGCTCCGCCCTTGGGCAGCGTCGTGGAGACCACGCGCCCCTGGGCGTCGTAGGCGGTGCTGGTGACGAGGTTCAGGCCCGACGGGTCCTCGGCCGTCGTCAGCGGCAGGCCCTTGGACCAGTCGTACGTGGTGACGGTGGTACGGGTGTCGAGGTCACCGCCCGCACGGCCGGGCACGAACGCACCGGCGGTCACGGTGGTGGGCTGGCCGCTGACCGCGGCGGAGGCGGGCCGGCCCTGGTCGTAGACGGTGGCGGTGTGCAGCCGCGCCGGGACCTCGGTCCCCGCGGGCAGGTCCGCCGCGCCCTGCTGGAGCTCCACCAGGTGCAGCGGTCCGTACGAGTGCAGCAGCCGGAACCCGTCCGCGCCGTACTCCTTGGTTTCGGCGAGCAGCGCGGCGCGCTCGGCGGACCCGGCGTCGTGGATGCCGAGGCGGGTGAGCCGGTCGAGGGCCGGGCCGGAGGTGGCCAGGGCCAGTTCGCGGTTGGCGGCGGACAGGGTGAAGACGACCGCGCCGCCGGCGTTGTAACCGGTGGTGGAGATGCGGCCGCCGGGGACGGCGGTGTTGACCTCGCGCCCGGAGGCGTTGACGTAGGTGATCGCGGCCCGCTCGTACGCGGCGGCCGTCAGGGCCGTTCCGTCGTGCCCGGCGGGGACGGCGTCGGGCGGGAAGACGGCGGTGGCGTCGGTCGGGGCGTCCCTCTGGCCCCAGTCGGCGACGTCGGCGGCGCCCATCGGGTAGGGGGCGCCGGCGCCGGTCAGCGGAACGTCGTAGACGACGGAGTTGGTGACGGTACCGCCGTCGGTCTCCGTCTTCGAACCCTGCTTGAGGGACGGGCGGGACGCCTTGAGCAGCATGCCCTCACCGGCGGCGGCCGAGTTGCCGGCCTTGCCGTAGGTGAAGGTCCAGGGCAGTTCGGTGCCCGGCATCATCCAGTAGATGCGGTTGGCCGAGTCGTACGAGTACTGCACCTGGGTGGCCTGCGACAGGCGGGGGTCCCACTGCTGGCGCAGTCGGCCGTCCTTGTCGTAGCGGTACGTGGAGACGGTCTGGGCCGTGGCCGCGGTGGCACCGGGGGCCGTGGACCACAGGCGGATCTCCTTGACCTGGCCGGCGAAGTCGCCGAAGTCGGCCGCGGTGGTGTGCCCGGTGGCCGTGGTGGCCGTCGCGTAGACGAAGTCCAGGCGCTCGCAGCCCGCGGTGGCGGGGGTCGACTCGCAGACGGCGGAGGTGACGGCGGTGCTCGGGGCGATGACGTACTTCGGGCGGGCGAGCACCTTGGTGCCGGCCGGGACCCGTTCCGAGACGATCCGGGTGGTGGTGTTGTCGGTGGGCAGGCGGGTGGACTCCACCTGCCAGGTGTCGGCGGCCGAGTCGACCTTCTTGAAGACCGTGACCGTGCCGTCGTCGTCCGTGAGCGTGAACGCGTCGGTGAGCGCGCCGGTCAGGGTGAGGCCCTCGGCTCCCTCTTCGGGCTTCCAGCCGCCGCCGGTGGTGGCGGTGAAGCCGATCGCGCCGTCCTCCATGAGGACCTCGACCGAGGTGCCGGAGGTCTTGCGCAGGCCGGTGTACGAGGTGTCGGTGATCTCGGCGTAGACGCCGGAGACCCACTCCGGGCCGAAGATCTTGACCTGGCCGTCGTCATCGGGGTGGTCGTCGCGCGAGTAGGCGGTACGGGTCACCGCGGTACCCGCCCCGTTCGCGTCGGTGGCGCGGACGGTGAAGTCGCCGGTCAGGCTGTTGACCTCGCCCGGTCCCACGGGGAGCAGGGGCGCGGCGCCTGCCGCGCGGTCGACGGTGACGGAGACCTCGGGGGACGGTTCCGTGACGGTACCGCTGCTGAAGAGGGCTCGGACGTCGACCGGCCCGTCCTCGGGCAGCGTGGTGGTGATCTCCCAGGTGAGCTGTGCGGGCTTGCCGCCGCTGACGGCGACCGGCCAGGCCGGCAGCACGGCTCCCGAGGAGTCGACCCGCACGTGGGCCGCGGGCACGTCGTGCCAGGGGTCGGTCTCGCCGCGGCGGAACTGGTAGCGCACGCCGGTGTACGACGGGTCGCCCTGGGCCATCAGGCTGGTGCGGCGCGCCGGACGCTCGCCGCCGCCGGGAGCGGTCAGGGCCGCGCCCTTGCCGGCGTTGAACGCGTAGGTGGTGTTGGCGGAGACGTTGCCGGCCGCGTCGCGGGTGTGCGCGGTGACGGTGTGGGCTCCCGCTTTGAAGCTGAGGGTCCTGGTCACGGCCGTGCCGGTGGTGGCGGTGGTGGTCCAGGCGCCCGCGTCGAGCTTGTACTGGATGTCCTTCACGTCGCCGGCCGGCGGGGTGAAGGTGAAGCCACCCGTGAAGTCACCGTTCGCGTCCGGCGTGCCGGACCACTGGCCGGCCGGGAAGGCCGTCGAGGAGATCGCGGTGTTGGCGGGCTTGGTCGTGTCGACGGTGAAGGTCTGCCACGCGGACCAGGCGCCGTTCCACGTCGTGCCGTCGTGGACGGACGCGCGCCACTTGTAGCTGCCCGGCGCGAGCGCCGTGGTGGGTGTCCAGGGCGCGTTGACGCCGGAGGCCGTGTACGCGGACTTGCCGGTCTGGAGTGCGGCGGTACCGCTCGCCGCCCAGATCTCGTAGGTCAGCTGAACGGTGTTGCCGTCGGGGTCGGTGGCCTTGCCCGTCAGGGTCGGGGTGGTGTCGTTCGTGGACGAGCCCGACAGCGGGGAGACCTGGGTGGCGGCGCCGGGCTTGGTGTTGTAGGTGACGGTCAGCGAGGGCTCGTAGGCCGCGTTGTGGGAACCGTCGGTCTGGTTGGCCGAGTGGTAGCGGCGCCACGTCAGGGCGTCGGTCTCGTCCACGGCGGCGATCCGCAGGCCGTAGTTGGGCTGGCCGTCGGCCCACGCCTGCACGATGGCGTCGACGTCCCAGGAGACGTGGCCGGCCGGGCAGGTGGAGTTGTAGCCCTTGGCGGCGGTGGAGGTCACCGCGCCGGTGGCGGTGGTGGCCGGCTGGTTCGACCAGGTGATGGCCGAGGGGTCCCAGGCAGCGGTGATCCGGCGCACCTGGTTGCCGGAGTTCGCCGTCGAACAGGTCGACGAGTAGGACGAGTACAGGCGCAGGTCCGTGTCGAGGATCTGCTTGCCCTTGTACTTGTCGACGTTGAACTGCAGGAACGAACGGGCCTTCTCGGCACCGTTGTACGTGCCCGACTTCAGCTCGGTGGAGCCGCGCTGAGAGGTCAGGTAGTCGTCGTACTGGATCCAGGTGTCGGTGACCGGGCCCATGAGGGAGTCCGTGGGGTCGATCGTCACCGGGTAGGTGAGGGCGGGGTCGTCGAGGAACGCCCGGCTCGGCTTGAGGACCAGTACCTGGCCCTTTCCGTCCTTGCCCTCCTCGATGTCGACCTCGACGGGCGCGATGTGCGCGGAATCGCCGGAGGCGCGGTCGTAGGAGGAGTCCCACATGACCGGGGCCGGCGCGGTGGCCTTGGCCCGGTTCTTCGCGTCGGACCAGTGCATCCGCTTGTCGGCGGTCTCCGAGAGCGTGAGGCCGTCGGCCTCGACGGGGATGCGGTACTCGACGGGGCCGTCGGGGCGCTCGTGGAGGACGACCGAGTGGGAGAAACCTTCCTTCAGGGCGGTGACCACGAGGTCGCCCCCTTCGACGGCGTTTTCGTACGTGGCCGTCGAGCCCTTGAGCACGGGCTTGGGGAGGTTGCCGGTCCAGCCGATGCCCAGCGCGTGCGGACCGCGCTCGACCTCCACGAGGGGCTCGCCGGAACCACCGTCGGAGAGGGCGATGTCCGCCGCGGCCTGCTGGGGACGGACGGTGTCACCGGCATCGACCAGGCTCGTGTCGATGGGCCGCCAGTGGCCACCGGCGTCCTTGGCGCGTACGGGTCCGGTGAAGGTCTCCACCGAGGACGTGCCGTTGGGCAGGGCGTACGTGGTCGTGGACGCGGTCCGCTCGCCGGTGATCTCGATCCGGCGGTTCTGGAGACGGGCCATCAGGAAGGCGGACGCCGCGTCGCGGGCCTCGGCAGGGCCGCGCTCCGGCTCGGCGGCGGCCCGCTCGGAAGCGGCAGGTGCGGCGGCTGCGGGAACGACGACGGCCGCGCCCTCCAGCATGGTCACGGTGGTGACGACGGAAACCGCCATCGCGGTCCGGCGTATCCACGCGGGAGAGGACCAGAGTCGTCGACCCGCCAGGGCGGGCGCACGTTCTCTCATCTGGTTCGGGGCTCCTCAGAAGTGCAAGAAATGAACCAGAGGAACGTACTGGCAGGTCACCGCGGCCCTTCGCCATTTTCGCGACAGTTGGACTGTTCGAATCCGATTGTGATGCAACCGTGTTGCCCCCATGGGGGAATCATGCATTCCGCTTCTCGGGAGCCAGCCGCTCCGCGAGCCGGGCGGCTCGACGGGTGACCGAGCCTCCCGTCCCGTCGCACCCCCGGGCCCGGCCGGCTGACCCGCACCCGGCCGTCGGCGCCGTCGTCGCGGCCGGCACCGCACCGGCCACCGTGCTGCCCGCCTCGTTCGCCCCGCGCACCCGGCCGGTCGAGCCGGCGGGCACGCGCGAGCAGCCCGCGGCCCCAGCCGGGCCCCTGCCGCGTTCACCCGCTCGGGTCGAGGGACCGTCAGGCCGGCCTGACGGTCCCTCACAGGCCGTACGATGGCCGTGCGGATCCGGCGCCGGACCCGGACGCACCGCGCGCGGAAGGGGCGATGGCCTGTGACACTGCCGCTGGACGCCGAGAAGTGGCCGCCGAGCTACCCGCCGAGGACACCGCCCCCACCCAAGCGCCCCGTGGAGCCGCCCCGCCCGGAACCGCGGGACAGGCAGGTCGCGCTGCGGCCGCGGGTGCGGATGCGGATCGCGAACCGGCGCGCCGGGAACTGGACGTTCGACACGGCGCCGTGGGCGGCGGCCTCGGCGCCGGCACGCGCGGGGCGCGCCGTCCTGGACCGCCTGCGCTCCTGGGGCCACCCCCTTCCCGAGCAGCACCCCGTCGTCGGCGTGACCGTGCGGCTGGTGCGGGCCGCGGTCGCCGACGGCGGCCGCCGCGCCAGTGTCCACCTCGCCGACCAGGAGCGCGACGGCCAGGTCGTCGTCCTCGTACTGTCCCACGAGCCGTCCGGCGCCCCGGAGGACGACCGGCTGCTGCAGGAGCTCGCGGGCCTGGGCGTCGTGTCGGCCGGCACGGAGAACAGCCGCGACGACGGCGCGCGGCGCCGCTGGGCCGTCGTCGCGGTGTGACCCCGGCCGCCGGCCGCCGGGCGGTGGCCAGCGGTACCGGGGGGGGCGGCCCCGGCACACCCGTGGTTCCGGGGGCGCGCGGCGGACCGCTCAGAGCGCGGGCTCGGTGGTGGGGCCGACGAGTTCCCCCAGGACGTCCTCCATGGTGACGAAGCCGATGACGGTGCCCTTGTTGCCGGTGACGGCCGCCAGGTGGGTGCCGGCGGCGCGCATGGCGGTCATCGTGTCGTCGAGCGGCGTGTCGAGGGCGACCCGCGTCATCGGGTGCAGGGCGGTCCGGGGGAACGGCGCGGTGCGGTCGGCGGCGCCCAGGGCGTCCTTGATGTGGAGGTAGCCCAGGAGCGTTCCGCCGGGGCCGGTGACGGGCAGGCGGGAGAAGCCGTGGGCCGCGGCGGCGCGTTCCAGGTCCTGCGGGGTGATGGTGTGCGGGACGGTGGTCATGCGGTTGAGGGGGACCATGACCTCGCCCGCGGGGCGGGTGCCCAGCTCCAGGGCGTCGCGCAGCCGGTCGCCGTCCTCGGGGTCGAGGAGCCCGGCCTCGCTGGAGTCCTTGACCAGGCGTACGAGTTCGTCGTCGGTGTAGACGGAGGCCACCTCGTCCTTCGGCTCGACCTTCAGCAGCCGCAGGATCGCGTTGGCGAACGCGTTGATCCCGAAGACGGCCGGGCGCAGGGCCCGGGTCAGCGCGACGAGCGGGGGCCCCAGGAGCAGGGCGGTGGGCGCGGGGGCGGCCAGGGCGATGTTCTTGGGGACCATCTCGCCGACCAGCATGTGGAGGTACGTCGCCAGGGTCAGGGCGATGACGAAGGCGATGGGGTGGATCAGGCCCTCGGGGACGCCGACCGCGTGGAACGGCGGTTCCAGCAGGTGGGCGATGGCCGGTTCGGCGACGGCGCCCAGCACCAGCGAGGAGACGGTGATGCCGAGCTGGGCGGTGGCCATCATCGCCGAGAGGTGCTCCAGACCCCACAGGGTGGTCTTCGCACGCCGGTTCCCGGCGAGGGCGGCCGGTTCGATCTGGCTGCGGCGTACCGAGATCAGGGCGAACTCGGCGCCGACGAAGAACGCGTTGGTCAGCAGGGTCAGCGCGCCGACGAGGAGCTGGAGGGTGGTCATCGGACCGCCTCCTGACGGGTCGCGGCGATCGTGCCGGTGCCGTCTCCGGCGTTGTTCGGCGCGGGGGCGATGAGGCGGACGCGGTCGGCGCGGTGGTGCTCGACGTGGAGCACCGCGAGCTGCCAGCCGTCGACGTCGAGTCGGTCGATCACGGTGGGGATGCGCTCCAGGCGGGTGGCGATGAGGCCGGCGAGGGTTTCGTACGGGCCGTCGGGGGCGGTCATGCCGATCTCGGCGAGTTGGTCGAGGCGAACGCTGCCGTCGGCCTGCCAGACCCGGCGGCCGTCGGGCGCCGGGGCGTCCTCGACGAGGACGGGCACCTCGTGCGGGTCGTGCTCGTCGCGGACCTCGCCGACGACCTCCTCGACGATGTCCTCGACGGTGGCGACACCCGCCGTACCGCCGTACTCGTCGATGACCACGGCCATGGTGCGGGCGGCGCGCAGGCGGCCCAGCAGCTTGTCCACGGGCAGGGAGTGCGGGACGAGCAGCGGTTCGGTGGCGAGGTCGGCGACGGGGACGAAGGGGCGCTTCTCCTCGTCGAGGGCGAGCACGTCGCGGATGTGGACGGTGCCGACGACCTCGTCGAGGGAGTCGCGGTAGACGGGGAAGCGGGACAGGCCGGTGGCCAGGGTGAGGTTCGCGGCGTCGGCGGCCGTGGCGTGGACCTCCAGTGCCTTGACGTCGACGCGCGGGGTCATCACGTTCTCCGCGGTCAGCTCGCCCAGGTGCAGGGTGCGCACGAACAGCTCCGCGGAGTCCTCCTCGATCGCCCCTTCGCGCGCGGAGTGCCGGGCGAGGGCGACGAGCTCCTCCGGGGTGCGGGCGGAGGCCAGCTCCTCGGCCGGCTCCAGGCCGAAGCGGTGGACGAGCCGGTTCGCGGTGTTGTTCAGGTGGTGGATCAGCGGGCCGAACGCGGTGGTGAAGGCGCGCTGCGGCGCCGCGACGACCTTGGCCACCGCCAGCGGGCGGGAGATCGCCCAGTTCTTCGGGACGAGCTCGCCGACCACCATGAGCACCACGGTGGAGGCGGCCACCCCGAGGAACGTGGACACGGGCGGCACCACGCCGGCGGGCAGGCCGGCGGACTCCAGCGGACCGCGGAGCAGCGCCGAGGCCGACGGCTCGGCCAGCATGCCGATGACCAGGGAGGTCACGGTGATGCCGAGCTGGGCGCCCGAAAGCTGGAGGGTGAGGCGTTTGACCGCCTTCAGCGCGCTGTCGGCGCCGCGCTCACCGGCTTCGGCGGCGCGCTCCAGTTGACCGCGCTCGACCGTGGTGAGCGAGAACTCGGCCGCCACGAAGACGGCGCAGGCCAGGGTGAGGGCGAGCGCGAGGAGCAGCAGGAGGACTTCGGTCACCGTGCCACCCCCCGTCCCCTGGTCACGGGCGTGTGGAAGGCGGCACGGCTGGTACTGGGAGGTTCACCCATTGCGGGTCTGCTGTTCCTTCTGGTTCTTGAGGCCGGGGTCTGCGGCCTCTGGCGGGCTTGCGGCGGGGCGGGCGCCCCGCCCCCCAATGGTAAAGGAAGGGCAAAGTCCCCGGGAAGGTCCACCGGCTCGGGAATCTCCGCCCGCGAGGTCAACGACCGCGCCCACCGGCGTGTTCCCGGCCCTCCCCCACCCCCGCTCCTCTCCCCGTCTTCGGCGGGCGGCGTCCCGCCGGTCCCCCGCCCCCCTCCACGGGCCGGCACGGGCACGGCGCCCGTCGGTACCGGTCCGGCAGGGGCGGCGGTCGGCTCCGCGTCGTCCGCGGTGCCGTAGCCGTGGCTCGTGCCCCGTGCCCCGCGCAGGGACCGCCGGGGTGCCGGTGGGCGTCGCTCGTGCCGCTGCCCCGGGCTCGGGGGTCCGTCACCGGGCGCCCGGAGGTGGGGGCGCGCTCCGGGTCAGGCCGGCGCCCTGCCGCCCCTCCGCCACCGGGGCCACCGAGGCCACCGAGGCCGCCGGGACTGCCGGGGCCGCCGGGGCGGGGTCGCGGCCGGTCGCAGCCCCGCCGTCACGGGCCCTCGCGGCGGTCGGGCTCGGTGGTGTCGGGTCCTCCGGCGGCCGGCGGGCGTGCGGGGTGGTACGCGGTGAGGGCGTCGAAGACGAGCGAGGTGTTGTCGGCGCGCAGGCCGATCCCGCCCGCTTCGCGGAGTCGACCGGGCGCGGGGTCCTCCACGTCGATCACGTGGAGGCCGTTCAGGTGGAGGCTGATGTGGACGCCGCCGTCCGCCGTGTCGCGGACCAGCGCGGCGACCCGGTGCCACCGGCCGTACTCCAGGGGGTGCGGCACGGAGGCGAGGGTGGTGTACACGCCCTCGCCCGCCGGATCGTGCGGGGGCGGCGCCTTGCGTTTGACGGCGACCGTCCCGTCGCGGCGGCGGAAGCTGAGCGCGTACAGCTCCTGCGGGCCGTGGTAGCGCAGCCAGAGGTGGGCGCCGTCCCAGTCCCGCGCCGGGGTGCGCGCGGTGGTGACGGGCGGTTCGACCAGGGCGCGCAGGCGCATCCAGGTGTCGGCGAAGTCCCGGCGCCGGGTCGCCAACCGGAAGACGCACGAGCCGGTGCCGGTCGCGGAGTCCGGGCCCGGGGACGTGTCGTCGGGGACACCGGTCCAGCCGAAGGTCCACCGGCCGAACAGCGAACCGCTCGTGACGGTCCAGTCGGGGTGGGTGCGCGACGCCGGGTCGGCGGGGTGGCGGTGGGCGTACTCGTTGGTGACGAGGCCGTCCGTCGGGAAGTCCGCCGTGAACGCGTCCCCGCCGGGCCCGGCGGGGTCGGGCCACGGGCCGTCCCCGGGCGGCACGGGCAGGGGCGTGGCGGCGGCGGGCGCGGCCGTACCGCACGCCGTCGCGGTGAGGGCGGCGGCGAGCACGGCGCGCCTGGCGAGCGGCGCGGTGGCCGCGGGGGGCAGCGACGGTCGTACGCGGCGGGTCATCGGACGGCTCCCGGTCTCCGCGCCGGCCGGGCGGGGCCGGTCGCGGTGGTCGATCGGTCCGGCAGCGGCGCGACCGCGAGCCGGGCGAAGGCGGGCCGGCGCGCGGCGCCCGTGTCGCGCGGGCCGAGGGTGGATCCGCCGCAGGTCTGCCCCGGGGCCGGGGACGCGCCGACCGGTACGGCGGCCTGCTGCCTCCCGTCCACGAAGACGTCGGTCCGGCCCGCGCCGACGACGACGCGCACCCGGTGGACGGCCGCGGGCGCCGGGCGCCGCACGGACACCGGCGACGGGCTGCCGGTCCGCACGGTCAGGGCGGCGCCGCGACCGGCACCGGCGGCTCGGCGGGCGGGAGGGCCGCCTCGGCCCGGCCGAAGGGAACCCCCGCTCTTCGTTCGGTCGTCTCCACGGCGCGGAATATGGCACGAACGGCGGCGGCGCGCCGGGACGCCGTTCCGTACACGCGTGCCGGTGCCCGCCGGTTCACCCGTTCTCCGGAGGCGGGGCGGCGCGCCGCCCTCAGGCGGGAGAGCGGCCCTCCCGCGCCACGAGGGTGAAGGAGTGCCCCGCCGGGTCGGCGTACGTCCGCACGTCACGGGGCCCCGAGTTCTCCCGGGTCTCCACCGGCCGCGCTCCCAGGCCGACCGCCTCCCGCTCCGCCTCGTCCATGTCGGCCTCGGCGACCAGGATGTGGAGGTGCGCCTGCTGCGAGTCGTCCGGGCGCGGCCAGCTCGGCGGCGCGTACCCGTGATCCCGCCGGATCGCCAGGTGGACGCCGTCGTGGCCGACGACCTCCACGAAGTCGGGGTCGGCGCAGCGCCGCACGTCGGCACCGAGCAGGCCGGCGTAGAACTCCGCCAGCGCCTCGGGTTCGGAACAGTCGAGGACCAGGACACTACTCTTCGCTACCGTCATGGCTCCCTTCTGCCCCCTGTCCTCCCCCCACACGCCCCGCAGAGCCGCGCGCCGGGGCGTGCGGGACGCACCGGGGGTCGCCTCCGCGTGGGGCCGTGGCCCCGGCCGTCCCCCCAACGGATGAAAACGGCACCAGCGGGCACCCGAGGATCAAGAAAGCCGGGCGGCACCGGGCCGCCGGCACGACCTTTCGAGGGAGCCGTATGCCGAGTCTGCTGGACACCGGCCGGGTCGGTGGGACACTGCTGCTCACCCCGGGGGTGTACGCGCCGCAGTCCGACACGTTCCTCCTCAGGGACGCCATCGAACGCGAGGAGCTGCCGGCCGGCGCGGAGGTGCTCGACGTGGGCACCGGCAGCGGGGCGCTCGCCCTCGCCGCCGCACGGCGCGGCGCCCGGGTGACCGCGGTCGACCGCTCGTGGCGCGCGGTGATCACGACCCGCTTGCACGCGCTCCTCGCCCGGCAGCGGATCCGCGTCCTCCACGGCGACCTGTTGGCGCCCGCCGCCGGCCGCCGCTTCGACCTGATCGTGTGTAATCCGCCGTACGTCCCCTCCCCGCGGAAGCGGCCACCCCGGCGGGGCGCCGCCGTCGCCTGGGACGCGGGCCCCGACGGCCGGGCGGTGCTCGACCGGGTCTGCGACGGCGCGGCCGACCTGCTGCGCCCCTCGGGCGTCCTGCTGCTGGTGCACTCGGCGCTGAGCGGCGTCACGCCCACCATCGAGCGGCTGGAGCGGGCGGGCCTGGTGGCGGCCGTCGCCCGGCGCAGCACCGTGCCCTTCGGCCCCGTGCTGCGCTCGCGCTCCGACTGGCTGGAGCGCCGGGGCCTGATCGCTCCCGGCCAGGACAAGGAAGAACTGGTGATCATCCGTGCCCACCGGCCCTGAGGAACGCCCGCCCGCCCCGCCCTGCCGCGTCACGGTGACCAAGGAAGGACCCCTGCTGCTCGACGGCCCGGTCGAGGTCGCCCTCGACGACGGGACCGTCGTGCGGTCCGACCGGTTCGCCGTGGCGCTGTGCACCTGCCGCCGCAGCCGCACCTACCCGTGGTGCGACACGAGCCACCGCCGACGTACGAAGAGGTGATCCATGCAGGACCGGACCCCGCGGGCGGACGACGCCCGCGAAGGCGAGCTGCCCCCCGCGCGCGGAGAGGTGTCCGAGGGGGTGCTGGAGTCCCTGCGCGGCCCGGCGGGCGGACCGGTGCCCGGCCCCGGCGCCGTACGGGCCGCCGACCCCCTGGGCGACGATCTCCAGTTGGCCCTCTACGTCTGCTACGAGCTGCACTACCGGGGCTTCCACGGCGTCGACCCGGCCTGGGAGTGGGACCCGGGTCTGCTCGCGCTGCGCCGGGCGATGGAGGGCCGTTTCCTCGACGAGCTGCGCGCCCGGACCGATGACCGGGCCGACGTGTACGACGCGCTCGACGAGCTGCTCGTGGAGCCCGTCGACGGCGACGGCGTCTCGCACTTCCTCCGGGACAAGGGGGAGCTGTGGCACCTGCGGGAGTACGCCGCCCAGCGGTCCCTCTACCACCTCAAGGAGGCCGATCCGCACGCCTGGGTCATCCCCCGGCTGCACGGCAGGGCCAAGGCGGCGTTCGTGGCCGTCGAGTACGACGAGTTCGGAGGGGGTCGCCCCGAACGGGTCCACGCGCGGCTCTTCGCCGACCTGATGACCGACCTGGGGCTCGACACCCGCTACGGGCGGTACCTCGACCACGCCCCCGCCGAGATGCTGGCGAACGTCACCCTCATGTCCCTCCTCGGGCTGCACCGGGCCCTGCGGGGCGCCCTCGTCGGGCACTTCGCCACCGTCGAGGTGACGTCGTCGCCCGGGTCCCGCCGGCTCGCCGAGGCCATGCGCCGCACCGGCGCGGGCCCGGCGGCCGAGCACTTCTACGCTGAGCACGTGACCGCCGACGCGGTGCACGAGCAGATCGTCCGCAGGGACGTCATCGGCGGGCTGCTGTCCGACGAGCCCGCGCTCGCTCCGGACGTGGCCTTCGGGATCGCGGCCACCGTCCTCCTGGAGGACCGTCTCGGGGACCACCTGCTGGGCGCCTGGCGCGAAGGCGCCACGAGTCTGCGAAAGCCGCTGTGAGGAAGCCGCTGCGAGGCGGGGGCGCGGCGCGCCGGTGGCGGCCGTGCCCCCGCCGGGCGCCGGTGGTCCTGGACGCGACCGCCCGCCGCGGCGCCCGCCCGGCCGGGCGGTACCCGCTCCCCCGCTCCGCCGCCACCGGCGCGCGTCGGGCCGTACCGTCGGGTGCGGACGGCGGGTCGCGGGGCGGGGCGGGGCGGCCACAACGCCGCGGCCCCGCCCTCGACGGATTCGAGGGCGGGGCCGTGTCGCAGGGCGTCCAAGGCCCGCCTACCAGCGGTACCAGCGTCCGCGCTTGCCTCCGGTGCCCGCCGAGCGCATGACGAAGCCCAGCAGCCACACCACCAACACGATGACCGCGACCCACCAGAGCGCTTCCAGTGCGAAGCCCGCACCGAACAGGATCAGGACGAGCAGAAGAACGAGTAGCAGGGGAACCATGATTATCAGCCTCCGCTCCCTCGTGTGCCCCGTCAGGACACGCACACACGTCCGTGTGTTCGACCGCGGGCCGCGGGCCGCCGCGCCGGGCGGGAAGAGCGCGCGCGGCGGCCCTCCCGTCACGCCCCGACGTACCGGGCCAGGTACTCGCCGGTCAGGGTGGACCGGTCGGCGACGAGTTCCGCGGGGGTGCCCTGGAAGACGACGCGGCCACCGTCGTGTCCGGCCCCCGGCCCCATGTCGATGATGTGGTCGGCGTGCGCCATGACGGCCAGGTGGTGCTCGATGACCACCACCGAGCGGCCCGAGTCCACGAGCCGGTCCAGGAGCGCCAGGAGGCGGGCGACGTCGGCCAGGTGCAGGCCGGTGGTCGGCTCGTCCAGGGCGTAGACGCCGCCGTCGGACGCCATCCGCACGGCGAGCTTGAGGCGCTGCCGCTCCCCGCCGGACAGGGCGGTCAGGGGCTGGCCCAGCGTGAGGTAGCCGAGGCCGACCTCCCGCAGGCGCACCAGGATCCTGTGCGCGGCCGGGACGCTCGCCGCGCCGTCCCGGGCGAAGAAGTCGGTGGCCTCGGCCACGGGCATGGCCAGCACCTCGGCGATGTTCCTGCCGCCCAGGGTGTGCTTGAGCACCTCCCCCTGGAAGCGGTGGCCCTCGCACTCCTCGCACACGGTCGCCACGCCGGCCATGAGGGCCAGGTCGGTGTAGACGACGCCGGCGCCCTTGCAGGCGGGGCAGGCCCCCGCGGAGTTGGGGCTGAACAGGGCCGCCTTGACCCCGTTGGCCTTGGCGAACGCGGTGCGGATCGGGTCGAGCAGCCCGGTGTAGGTGGCCGGGTTGGAGCGGCGCGAGCCCTTGATGGCCGTCTGGTCGACGACGACCACGCCGTCGGCGCGGGAGACGGCCCCGTGGACCAGGGAGCTCTTGCCCGACCCGGCGACGCCGGTGACCACGGTGAGGACGCCCAGCGGCACGTCGACGTCGACGTGCCGCAGGTTGTTCCGGTCGGCGCCGCGCACCGGCAGCACGCCGGTGGGGGTGCGGACCCGGTCCTTGAGGGCGGCCTTGTAGCCGAGGTGCTCGCCGGTGAGGGTGCCGGAGGCGCGCAGCCCGTCGACGTCGCCCTCGTAGCAGACCCGGCCGCCGGCGGTGCCCGCGGCGGGGCCGAGGTCGACGACGTGGTCGGCGATCAGGATCGTCTCGGGCTTGTGCTCGACCACCAGGACGGTGTTGCCCTTGTCGCGCAGGCGCAGCAGCAGGTCGTTCATGCGGCGGATGTCGTGCGGGTGGAGGCCCACGGTGGGCTCGTCGAACACGTAGGTGACGTCCGTCAGGCTGGAGCCGAGGTGGCGGATCATCTTGACGCGCTGCGCCTCGCCGCCCGACAGCGTCCCGGAGGGGCGGTCCAGCGACAGGTATCCCAGGCCGACCTCCACGAACGAGTCGAGGGTGCGGCGCAGGTTCTCCAGCAGCGGGGCCACCGACGGTTCGTCGAGGTCGCGGACCCAGTCGGCCAGGTCGCTGATCTGCATGGCGCAGCACTCGGCGATGTTCACGCCGCCGATGCGGGAGGCCAGCGCGGCCTCGTTCAGGCGCGCCCCGCCGCACTCGGGGCAGGGGGCGAACGCGACGGCGCGTTCGACGAAGGCGCGCAGGTGCGGTTGCAGGGCGTCCTTGTCTTTGGAGAGGAGGGACTTGCGCACCCGGTGGACCAGTCCCTCGTACGTGAGGGTGGATCCGCCGATCCTGACCTTGGTCTGCTCGCGGTGGAGCAGGTCGTGCAGTTCGGTCTCCGTGTAGTCGCGGATCCTCTTGTCGGGGTCCAGGAAGCCCGAGCCGGTGTACACGCCCACGAGCCAGCCGCCGGGGGTGTAGCCCGGCACCCGGATGGCTCCCCCGGCCAGGCTCCGGTCCCGGTCGACGAGCGCGTCGACGTCGATGTCGGAGACCTGGCCGGTGCCCTCGCAGCCCGGGCAGGCGCCGGCGGGCTGGTTGAAGCTGTAGTGGAACGCGGGTCCCGCGCTCGGCACTCCGAGGCGGGAGAACACGATGCGCAGCATGGCGTGGGCGTCGGTCGCGGTGCCCACGGTGGACCGGGACTGCGGCGTCATGCGCTCCTGGTCGACCACGATGGCCGGGGTCAGCCCCTCCAGGACGTCGATGTCGGGGCGGGCGGCCTGCGGCATGAAGCCCTGGACGAAGGCCGAGTACGTCTCGTTGATCAGCCGCCGGGACTCCGCGGCGATCGTGCCGAAGACCAGGGAGCTCTTGCCCGATCCGGAGACCCCGGTGAACACGGTGAGGCGGCGTTTGGGAAGGGTCACCGAGACGTCGCGCAGGTTGTTCACCCGGGCTCCCAGGACGCGGATCAGGTCGTGGCTGTCGGCGGGGTGCGTCGTCGTGTTCACCGGATGGCCTCCGTTGCGCCGGGGTGGGCCGGGGGTTCGAGGGCGTCGAGGAGCCGCGGCGCGCCGGTCGGGGCGGACGCGGCACGACGGCGGCCCCGGCGGCCGGGACGAACCGGGGACCCACATGATCTGTACAGTGTACGCAGTTTACCGGCTCGAACCGAAACTTTGTGCGATTGAGGGTGCTCGGGTCCCGGCCCGTGATCGCCGGGCCGAGCGGCGGCCGGGGCCCTGCCGGGGCGGGGCGGCGGGGCCCTCGCGGAGGCGCTCACCGCCCTCGGAGCGGCCGTCGCGCGGCGACCGGCCGCCCGGGGGTCGCCCGATGGGGCTACGGCCGTGGCGGCGCCTGGCATCGGCGCCCGCGACGTGGTCCGCTGGACACCGCTCACGGCGTCCGCGGGCGGGCGGCCGAAGCGCGTACGTCAACGGGACCGCGGCAGGGAGCGGGGCATGGACATCGACAGGACGCCCGTGCCGGTCGCCGGCGCGGACGGCACCGGCCCCGGGCCCCGCGGGGGCGCGCCGCCCGCCGAGGGGCACCGCCGGTGAGCGGCGGCCCGGCCGGGCGGAGCGGGGCGGAGACGGACGTCGTGATCGTGGGGGGCGGCGCCTCGGGGCTGAGCCTGGCCCACCACCTGGCCCGGACCGGCCGCACCGCCGTGACCGTGGTGGAGGCGCCAAACGGCCCGCTGCGCCCCGCGGAGCGCACCTGGTGCTACTGGGAGGAGGGGCCGGGCGAGTTCGACGAGGCGGTCGCCGCCTCCTGGACCCGGCTGCGGGTCCACGGCCGGGACGGCGACGCGATCACTGCGGACCCGGCGCCGCTGCGCTACCGGATGCTGCGCTCGACGTCCTTCGAGTCGCTGGTCCACTCCCGTCTGGCCCGCCACCCGCGGGCGCGGGTCCTGCGCGCGACGGCGCACGACGTGCGCGACGGGGCCCACGGGGCCGAGGTCCGCTGCACCGCGCCCGACGGCCGCGGGCTGACCCTGCGGGCCGGGTACGTCTTCGACTCCCGGCCGCCGCGCCGGCTGCCGCCCGCCCGCACGACGCTCCTGCAGCACTTCCGCGGCTGGTTCGTGCGCACCGCCGCCCCGCGTTTCGACCCGTGCGTCGCGGACCTGATGGACTTCCGCGTGCCGCAGCCGCGCCACGGCCTCGCGTTCGGCTACGTGCTGCCCCTCGCCCCCGACCGGGCGCTCGTCGAGTACACGGAGTTCTCCCGCGCCCCGCTCGGCACGGCCGCGTACGAGGCGGCGCTCCGCCACTACACCGGCGAGGTGCTCCGGCTCGGCGCCCTGTCGGTGGAGGCGGCCGAGCAGGGGGTCATCCCCATGACGGACGCGCGTTTCCCCCGCCGTGTCGGGCGGGCCGTGTTCCGCATCGGCGCGGCGGGCGGCGCGACCCGCCCGGCGACCGGCTACACCTTCGCCGCCGTTCAGCGGCAGAGCCGGAGGGTGGCCCGCGCGCTGAGCGAGGGGGGCGAGGTGGTGCCGCCCCCGCACGGCCGTCGGGCCCTCGCCATGGACGCGGTGCTGCTCCGGGCGCTGGACACCGGCCGCGTGGACGGACCGGACTTCTTCACCGGCCTCTTCCGCCGCGTCCCGGCCGAGCGCCTGTTGCGCTTCCTCGACGGGGCCACCTCCCCGTGGGAGGAGTTCGGCATCGGCCTGCGCACCCCGGTCGGCCCCATGCTCCGCACCGCCGCCGAAGTCCCCTTCCTGCGCCGCCGCGCCCCCCACGGAACCGGAGAGAACCCCCCATGACGCTCCTGCGGGACCACGACCTGACCGCCGCCTTCAACCGCGCCGCCCCCGCCTACGACCGCCTGACGGCGGCCAACCCCGGCCACCACGCCGGCCTGCGGCGCTCCGCGCGGCGCCTGCGGCTCCCGGAGCAGGGGGCGGGGCTCCGCCTGCTGGACCTCGGGTGCGGCACCGGCGCCTCGACGCGGGCACTGCTGGAAGCCGCCCCCCGCGCACACGTCACGGCCGTCGACGCGTCGGCCGGCATGCTGCGCCGCGCCCTCGCCAAGCCGTGGCCGGAGAACGTGCGCTTCCGGCACCTGACCGTCGAAGAACTGGCCGCGGGCCGCGCCGGGGAGCCGTACGACGCCGTGTTCGCCGCGTACCTCCTGCGCAACGTCACCGACCCCGACGCCGTCCTCACCGCGGTGCGCGCCCTGCTGCGGCCCGGCGGGCGCCTGGCGGTGCACGAGTACAGCCTCAGCGGGTCCCCGCTCCACCGCGCGCTGTGGACCGCGGTCTGCCGGACGGTGATCGTCCCGGCGGGGACGCTCACCGGGGACCGGGACCTCTACCGCCACCTGTGGCGCAGCGTCCTCGCCTTCGACTCCGCGCCCGCCTTCGCGGCCCGGCTCGCGCGCGCGGGGTTCAGCGACGTGCGCACGCTGCCGGTCGCCGGATGGCAGACCGGGGTGGTGCACACGTTCCTCGCCGAAAGCGGCCGCCGGAGCGGCCGGGAGGACGGCCGGTGAGCGCGGCCCCGCGGCGTTCCGGCGCCGCCCGCCGGGGCCGGGACCGGCGGGCGGAGGTGGTCCTGCCCGCCCCCGGCCGGGAGCGCTTCACCGGCGACCGGCCGAGCGCCGCCGTGGTCGGCGGCGGCATCGCCGGTCTCGCCGCGGCGACGGCGCTCGCCGAACGCGGCGCGCGCGTCACCCTCTACGAGCGGGAGGAGACGCTCGGCGGGCGCGTCAGGGGGTGGCGCACGCGCCTGGCGGACGGCTCGGAGGCGACCATGAGCCGCGGCTTCCACGCCTTCTTCCGCCAGTACTACAACCTGCGCGGCCTGCTCCGGCGGACGGACCCGGGACTGGACCGGCTCGTGCCGCTGCCCGACTACCCGCTGCGGCACCGCCGCGGGCTGACCGACGGGTTCGCGAAGGTGCCCCGCACGCCCCCGTGGAGCGCGCTCGGGTTCGCCGCGCTCAGCCCGACCTTCGGCTGGCGGGACCTCGCGGACATGGCCCCGCGGGCCGCGCTGCCGCTGTTCGACGTGCGCGTGCCCGAGGTGTACCAACGGTTCGACGGGGTGAGCGCCTCCGACTTCCTGCGGCGGGTCCGGTTCCCGGAAGCCGCCCGCCACCTGGCGTTCGAGGTCTTCTCCCGCAGCTTCTTCGCCGACCCGCGCCACCTGTCGGCCGCCGAGCTGATGGTGATGTTCCACATCTACTTCCTCGGCTCCTCCGAGGGCCTGCTGTTCGACGTGGTGCGCGAGCCCTACCCGCAGGCGCTGTGGGAGCCCCTGGGCGGGTACCTGGAGGGGCTCGGGGCCGACGTGCGCGCCGGGACGCCGGTGCGCGGCGTCCGCCCGGACGGCGAGGACCTGCTGGTGGAGACGGACGGGGGGCGCGACCGGCACCAGGCGGTGGTGCTCGCGCTGGACGCCGGCGGGCTGCGCGCCCTCGTGGCGGCGTCCCCGGGGCTCGGCGGCGCCGCGTGGCGCGACGACGTGGCGTCCCTGCGCGACGCGCCGCCGTTCCTCGTGTCGCGGCTGTGGCTGGACCGGCCGGTGCGCCGGGACAGGCCCGGGTTCCTCGGCACCAGCGGCTACGGCGGCCTGGACAACGTCAGCGTCCTGGAGCGCTGGGAGGGCGAGGCGGCGCGCTGGGCCGCGCGCACCGGCGGGTCGGTGGTGGAACTGCACGCGTACGCCGTCGACCCCGGCGCCGAGCCGGAGGAGGTGCGGGACCGGCTCGTCGACCGGCTGCACGAGGTCTACCCCGAGACGCGTGACGCGCGGGCCGTCGACGCGCGGCACGAGTGGCGGGCGGACTGCCCGATGTTCCCCGTCGGGACCCACCACCGGCGCCCGGCGGTCCGCACGGGGCACCCGCGTGTCGTCACGGCCGGTGACGCGGTCCGCTGCGACCTGCCGGTCGCCCTGATGGAGCGCGCCGCGACCACGGGTTTCCTCGCCGCCAACGCGCTCCTGGCCGGCTGGGGCGTACGGGGGCAGGTCCTGTGGACCGTCCCGCGCGCGGGACGGTCCGCCGCGCTGCGGGCCCTCGCCGCCCTGGCGGGGAGCGGCTGACCGCGGGCGGCGCCGGGCCGCGTACGGGCGTCCCCCGGCCGCGGCGGGGCGGGCCGGCCGAGGAGCCGTGGGGACGGCCGGGGCGACGGGGCGGGCGGCCGGGATCGGCGGGCGGTCAGCCGGGGAAGCGGCCGCTGCCGCGCAGTTCCCAGCGCCGCTCGGCGTAGGCCAGGTCGTCGCGCCACAACCGGCCGGCCGCCCGGCGCACCAGGGGACGCAGCAGCGGGGCGGCGGCCCGCGCCAGCGCGAAGCCGCGCCGGTCGGAGGAGGCGACGACCGCCTCCACGACGGCGGTCCGCGGGCGGGGCGACGCCGGAGCGGTGAGCGGGGTGGCGTGCGTCTCCACCACCGAGCCCGCCCCCTCCCCCTCGGTGACGCGCATGACGACCGTGCGCGGCCCGGGTGCGGTGAACTCGGCGCGCACGGGGACGACGAGCCGTCCCGCCACGCGGAACGACACCTCCACCGCGAACGCGTCCCGCGCCTCCCCCCGCGGCGCCTCCACGACGCGCAGGTCGACGAAGGAGTACGGGTGGAACCACGCACCGTGCCACGGGTCCAGCCGGTTGGCGACCACGTCCTCCGGTTCGCACCGCCCCACCGCCGTGAACACGGCGTCCACCGCACCGCCGGGCCCCGGGCGCGCCGGGACCGCGGGGCGCTCCAGCGGCTCCTCCCCGCCCGCCCCGTCGAGGCGCACCCACACCAGCACCCCGTCGTCGTGGACGGGGAACGGCTCCCACCCGGCGAAGGGCCGGCCGTCCAGGGCCAGTCCGTGCCAGTGGCAGCGCAGCGTCCCGCAGACGACCCGGCTGTCGCGCAGCGGGGCGCCCAGGTGCGGGCAGGCCCCCGGCCCCGCCCGCAGCGCGCCCGATCCGCCCCGCCACAGGACGACCTCCGTCCCGGCGACCGTCCGCCCGTACGGGCGGCCGTCCGCGATGTCCCGCGAGGCGCCGACGACGAACCAGTTGCCCGACGGCCTCGCGGCGGCCCGTTCGAGCGCGTCGGCGATCAGGGCCGGCCCCGCCTCCCGCCACGTGGGCCGCTGATCCTCCCAGCGCGGACCCCGGCGGATCCTCAGCGGAGGGGTCCAGCCGGTCCTGCCGGTGGCTTCGCTCATCGGGCGCACCGCTCCCGTTCCGCCGGGGCGGGCGCCACCGGGGGCGGCGGCGCCGTCCGGGCGCGCACCCGGGCGCCCAGGACGTGCGCGAGGCCCACCGCGGCGGTGGCGGCCCGGCGCCGGCGCGGCACCACCGAACGGCGGTGCAACACGGCGTAGTCGTCGGCGGCGATCGCGTCGAGGATGCCGCCGTAGAGGATGCGGGCCGTGCGGATGCAGGGCCGCGCGCGGGGGTCGAGGAGGGCGATGCCCGGCTCCGCCTCCCGGTACACGCCCCGGGTGAGGTGCTCCGCGGCGACGAGCGCGGCGCGGATGCGGGGGTCGCGGCGCCCGGTGCGCCGGCTCCACTCCAGCAGGGGGCGGTCCACGCCGTGGGCGGCGAGCAGGTCCGCCGGGAGGTAGACCCGGCCGCGGTCCAGGTCCTCCCCCACGTCCCGGAGGAAGTTGGTGAGCTGGAACGCCACGCCGAGGGCCGCCGCGTGGGGGGCCGCCTCCTCGCGGGGCGCGACCGTGCCGAGCACCGGCAGCATCTGCAGCCCGATCACGGCCGCCGAACCGTGCGTGTACGCGCGCAGGTCCGCGTACGTCGGGTAGTCCGTGACGCTCAGGTCGCTGCGCATGGAGGCCATGAAGTCGGCGAACAGCCGGTGGTCGATCCCGTACCGGTCGGCGGTGTCCGCCACCGCCCGCACCACGGGCCCGCCGCCGGCTCCGCGCAGCCCGTCCGCGAGGTCGTCCTCCAGGGCGCGCAGCAGCCGGTCGCGTTCCGGGGGCGTCCACCGGCGGGTCAGGTCGTCGACGATGTCGTCCGCCCAGCGGGCGAACCCGTAGAGGGCGTGCACGGCGGGCCGGCGCTCGACGGGGAGCAGCCGGGTGGCGAGGAAGTACGTCCTGCCGTGCCGGGCGTTGAGCTGCCGGCACCGCGCGTACGCCGCGCGCAGGCGGGGGTCGGTGATCCCCGCGGCGTCCAGTTCACGGCGGGTCATCGGCGCTGCCTTTCCGGGAGGGCGCGACGGTACGGGCGGACGGGCCGGCCGTGGCCGGCCGCCGGCCGCGGCGGGGGGCGCCGGTGATCCGGGCGGCGGCGAGCTTGCCGCTGACGAGGACCGTGGGGACCCCCACGCCGGGGGTCGTCCCGCATCCGGCGAGGACGACGTTGTCCCAGCCGCGCACGAGGTTGCGCGGCCGGAACGGGCCCGTCTGCGCGAAGGTGTGGGACACGGAGAACGGGGTGCCCGCCGCGTGGCCCTGCGCCGTCCAGTCGCGGGGGGTGACGAGCAGTTCCCGGTCGACGGAGGCGTCGAACCCGTCCAGTCCCCGGCGTTCGAGTTCGGCCACCAGGCTGTCCCGGTAGCGGGGGCCGAGGTCGTGCCACGACGCGGACGGCGGGCCGGTCGTGGTGTTGGGGCAGGGGGCCAGGACGTAGTGGAGGTGGCGTCCCTCGGGGGCGAGGGACGGGTCGTGCGTCGTGGGCCGGGTGATCAGCAGCGACGGGTCGCTCATCAGTCTCCCCCGCCGCGTCAGTTCGTCGAAGGTGTCCTCCCAGGCCGCGCCGAAGGAGATCGTGTGGTGGGCGAGCTCCGGCCACGTGCGGCGGGTGCCGGCGTGGAGGACGACGGCGGACGGGGAGTGCCGCAACCGCACCGGCCGCCGGGGCGCCCGCCCCAGCAGGCGGTGGGCGACGGGCAGGTCCGGGGTGAGCACGACCGCGTCGCAGGCGATCCGCTCCCCCGTCGACAGGTGGACCGCGCGGGCCCGGCCCGCTCCGCGCTCCAGCCGCGTCACCTCCGCCGACCAGTGGAACCGCGCCCCCGCCCCGCCCGCCGCGTCCGCCATGGCCCGCGGGAGGGCGTGCACGCCGCCGCGCGGGAAGTACACGCCCGCCACGGTGTCCATGTAGGCGATGACCGCGTACGCGGCGAGCGCCCGGGCGGGGGCCACCCCCGCGTACAGGGACTGGAACGAGAAGACCCGCCGGAGGCGCGCGTCCGACAGGAACGCGCCGATGCGCGGCGCCAGCCGCCCGAAGCCGCCCAGCGCCGCGAGCCGGGCGAGGTCCGGGTGGAGCAGTTGGAACGGGGAGTCGAAGTTCGTGTCGATGAACCGGCCCATCTGCACCTGGTACAGGCGTTCCAGCCAGTTCCTGAGCCTGCGGTACCCCGCGGCCTCGGCGGGCCCGGCGAACCGCCGGACCTCCGCCTCCATGGCGTCGGCGTCGGTGTGGACGTCGAGGGTCGAGCCGTCCGCGAAGCACGCCCGGTACGCCGGGTGCAGCGCCACCAGCTCCAGCCGCCGGTACAGGCTGTCGCCGACGGCGGCGAACGCCTCGTCGGCCAGTTCCGGCATGGTGAGCACGGTGGGGCCGGTGTCCACGCGGTACCCGCCGAGGTCCCGTCTGCCCGCCCGGCCGCCCGGCCCGGCCTCCCGCTCGACGACGGTCACCCGCCGGCCCGCGCCGAGCAGGTGGAGGGCGGCGGCGAGGCCGGAGAGCCCCGCGCCGACCACGACGACGTGGCCGACCGGTCCGGGCACGGTCCTCACGCGTCCTCCCCGGCACGGTCCGGCGCGGTGCCGGCCGCCATCTCCACCGAGGCGGCGAACTCCTCCCGGGCGGCGCGGTCCGCGCCGGTCGCCGCGAAGTGGCGGACGCTCATGGCCGCGAGGTCCCCGATCTTCGCCTCGACGGCGGCGCGCGCGCCCGTCCGCTCCATCACGGCGCGCATCCGGGCGACCTCCTCGTCCGTGACGACCGGCCCCTCGGGCCGCAGGGCCTCGACCGCCTCCTCGTCACCGGCCTCCTCCGCCAGGGAGGAGGCGACGGCGAAGAGGTAGGTGAGCCTGCGGCCGCGCAGGTCCTCACCGGCCGGTTTGCCCGTCACCGCCGACTCCCCGAAGGCCCCGAGCAGGTCGTCGCGGAGCTGGAAGGCCAGCCCCGCGCACCGCCCGGCGGAGTGGAGCGCGTCCAGGACGGCCGCGTCGGCCCCGGCGAGGACCGCCCCCAGGGCGAGGGGCCGTTCGACGGTGTACAGCGCGCTCTTGAGCGCGGCGATGGTGACGGCCTCGTCCACGCCGGACGCGCCGGTCGCCTGGGCGTGGACGTCGCGGTACTGTCCCGCGACCATCTCGCCGCGCATGGCCCGCCACTCGGCCAGGAGCGGTGCCGCGTGGGGCGTGCCGAACGCCGTCTCGGCGAGCAGGTCGTCCGCCCACACCAGGGCCAGGTCGCCGGCGAGGACGGCGGCGGCGGTCGAGAAGCGCTCCGGGGCGCCCCTCATGCGGGCCGTGCCGTGCATGCGGGCGAAGTCCGCCTGCACGGACGGCGCCCCGCGGCGCATCGGCGACTCGTCCATGACGTCGTCGTGCACGAGGGCGCACGCCTGGAGGAGTTCGAGGGCCGCGCCGACCCTCAGCACGGTCCCCGGGTCGCCGGTCCCGCCGGCCGCGCGCCAGCCGCACCACACGAAGGCCGCGCGCAGGCGCTTCCCGCGGCGCCGGGTGAAGGCGGCGACGCGGTCCGCGACGTCCCGGGCGTACACCCGGTCCACCTCGCGCGCCTCGTGCAGCCGGGCGTCGAGGTGCTCGGCGAGGACCGCCTCGACGGCCGCGGTGGCGTCGCGCGCCGTGCGCGGCGTGCCGCCCCGCCCGGCCCGGCCGTCGCCGCGGGCCCTGGTCGTGCGCGTACCGGGCATGCGCGTTCCCTTCGGTCTTCCGCCCCCCGTCGTCCGTGCTTCCGTCCCGGGCCCCGGCACGGATGCGCTCATTCCTGCCCCGTACGGCACCCTGTCGAGGGCCGGCTCACCGGTACGGCCCACAGGGGAGGCGCCCGGGCGGCCCACCGCGGGCCTTCCGGTCGGGCGAACGGGTCCCGGTCGCCGCCGCCCTCCTGGGGCGGGGGTCTCCTCCCCGCACTCCGACGGGACCGCCTCGGCGCCCCGCCCGGCCGGGGGAGGGCGGCCGGCTTCCGGGACCCGGTCGCCGTCGGGACCGAGTCGCCGCCGGCCGGAGCCGCGCCTAGCATGGGAAGCGGCTCCGCGTGCCGCCGTCCGGGTCTCCTCCCCTCCGGACGACGAGGCGCCCGGGCCACGGCCCGGCCCCTGCGGGGGACGCCCGCCGGACGGTTCCGCAGGAGGGCCGCCGAGCGGCCCGGACGCCGGGCCGGGGAAGGCGCACCGCGCCGGCCCGCACCCAGCGCCTACGGGAGCGGAAGGCACATGGGCACTGAATACGGTCGCTACCTGCGGCTCGACCGGCTGCTGGAACTGCAGCAGCCGGTGACCGGCCCCGAGTTCGCCCGCAGGCGCAGCAGCGAGCACTTCTTCATCGTGGTGCACCAGGCTTCCGAACTGCTCCTGAAGCAGCTCCTGGCGGACACCCACGCCGCGATCGAGGGGCTGCGGAGTCCGCGGGTCGACTGGCCGCGGGTCCACGAGGACCTGGAACGCGCCGACGCCCTGGTGGCGGCGTTGAGGGACCTCCTCCGGCTGTTCGACCACCTTCCCGTGGAGGAGTTCGCGGCTTTCCGTCCGGGGCTGGGAGGCGCCAGCGCCGCCCAGTCGCACCAGTTCTCCTCCTTCCTCTCCCTGATGGGGATCGACGGACGTCCCAGTCCGCTCACCGCGGCCCTGCGCTCCGCCGTGCGGCGGGAGGGGGCCGCCTCGGACGGCTCCGAGCGTGTCGTGCGGAGCCTGGGCGCGTTGGCGTCGACCGTGGAGGAGTGGCAGCGCGGGCACATCCGCGTCGCGGAGCGGTTCATCGCGGACGCGCCCGGGACCGGTGGAACAACCGGTGTGGCCTGGTTGCGGGGACGGCAGCGTCCCGCCCTCCCGGATCTGCCCCGGTCCTCCCCCTCGCCCTGACCCGGCCTTTGCCCACGGCGCTGACGAGGGGTCAGGACCGGGTGCGGGAAGGGGAGGGCGGAGCGGAAGCGCAAACCCGCGTGCGGAGCCGCCACCGCGGTGGAACGGCTTGGCGGAGGGGTTGCCGGTGGCCGTGCCGGGCAGGTATGGACACCGGTCCGCGGGGCAGACGGGTTTCACACATCGACCCCTCAGCGGGGTGTGAGGAGGAGTGTGACGTGCACACGGACATCTGGGCCTGCCCCGAGGCGGCGAACTACGTGCCCGGCACCGACCTGACCGGGTACAAGGTCGAGGCGACGGACGGCACCGTCGGCAAGGTCGACAAGCACTCGGCCGAGGTCGGCGCGTGCTACCTCGTCGTGGACACGGGGCCGTGGATCTTCGGCAAGCAGGTCCTCCTCCCCGCCGGGATCATCACCTCCGTGGACAGCGAGCAGCGGCTGGTCCACGTCTCCCGCGCCAAGGAGGAGATCAAGAACGCTCCGGAGTACGTTCCGGACAAGCACGACCACGACGGTGGACACCGCATGGAGTTCGCCGACTACTACCTGGCGTTCTTCCGCTGAGCGTCCGTTCCCGTCCGTACGAAGAGGAGAGGTCATGTCCGGTCTGATGAATCGGCTCAAGGAGTTCGGCCGCAGCCCGCAGGGGCGGAAGCTGACGGACCAGGCGCGGCGGGCCGCCGCCGACCCGCGCAAGCGGGAGCAGGCCCGCCGGCTGCTCGGCAAGCTGCGCGGCGGCCGCCACTGAGAGCGACGGCCCACGGCCCTCACCCGCACGGACGGCGGCGTCCGTGCGGGTGATCCCGTCTTCGGGCCCCCGACGGTTTCCCTACGTCTTTCGGGACCCCCGATCTGGTCCTCGTGCCCGATCCCCCGTGCCGGCCCCCCGGCATAGCGTGGAGGCACCCGACGAGGTCAAGGAGGGAACACCGTGCCCGCACGTCTCGACCACACCATCGTCCGCAGCCGGGACCGCTTCGCCGGCGCCCGCTTCCTGACCGGGCTGCTGGCCGCACCGGACCCCGAGCCGTTCGGTCCCTTCGCCAGTGTTCCGCTCGACGGCGGAGTCACCCTCGACTACCTCGACGACTCCGGCGCGATCGTCCCCCAGCACCTGGCCTTCCTCGTCTCCGAGGACGAGTTCGACGAGATCCTCGCCCGCGTCAAGGAGCGGAACCTGCCGTACTGGGCCGACCCGCACCACCGGCAGCCCCAGCGGATCAACCACGAACACCAAGGCCGCGGCGTGTACGTCGAGGACCCCGACGGCCACTCGATCGAGTTCCTCACGCACACGTACGTCACCGACTGAGGGGCCGCGCGGCGGCCGGCCGAGCCGTCCGGTGCGCCCCGCGGGCGGGCCCGCCGCGCGCGGACCCGCGACAGCGCCCCCGTACCCGGCCGGGTACGGGGGCGCTGTCGCGGGCGTGGACGCCGGCCGCCTGCGGGGTCAGGCGCCCGCGGACGCCAGGTGGCGGCGGAGGCTCAGCGGGCGCATGTCCGTCCAGACGCGGCCGATGTGGTCCAGGCACTCCTGACGCGATCCGGTCGTGCCCTCGGCGTGCCAGCCGGCGGGCAGCGGGCGGTCCGCCCTCCAGATGGAGTACTGCTCCTCGTCGTTGAGCACGACCCGGTACTCCTCGCTGTCGCTCATCTCGCTCGGTCCTCCTCGGCTCGGTCGGTCGACGGACCCCAGCGTGGTGCCGGCGGCGGCCGGCCGACAGGGACAAACGCGCAGCAGCTCCGGCGGTGTGCCGTGCGGCTCCTTCCCTGGTGGGCGCGTGCGGTGGCGCGGCAGTGTCTGCGGGGCCACGAGTCAGGCCCAGCCGTCCCTCCCTCGGAAGGAGTTCCGCCATGCCGGACATGCCGGAGACCGTTCACCTGCCCGTCGGGGGGTGGCGCCTGTGGGAGCACTTCGCACTGCGGGGGCCCGGCTTCCCGGCCGAGGGCGTGCTGCGGCTGGCGCCGCCGGGCCTCGCCGAGGCGGCGGACAAGTTCGCGGCGGGCGGCCAGCCGGCCGGCCCCGAGTGGCAGGCGTTCACGGAGGACTTCGACGAGGGCGCCGTACGCACGGCGCGGCTGCTCCAGGAGATCGCCGCGAGCCCCCGCTTCCGGGCGGCGGTCGCGTGGCAGAACCCGGCCGTGCTGCGCACCGGAGTGGCGCCGTTCCTGGCGTGGACGCCGACGGTGGCCGGACGCACCAGCATGCCCCGGCAGCGCGAGGAACTGGTCGCCCACTACTGGCAGCGGTTCTGCGTGAAGAACGACACGATCGGCTTCTTCGGCCCCGTCGGCTGGGGCCGCTGGGACCTCGCCCGCGACGACGTGGCCGTCGACCCCGGTACCGGGTTCCTCGCCGACTCGCGGGTGTACTTCTCCAGTTGGGCGATCGACGCCCTCGCCCGCACGCTCGACGCCGACCCGGCGCTGCGGGCGTGGATACCGCCGCGCCGCGTCCCGTTCGTACGGGTCGAGGACGGCGCGGTGCGCGTGCCGGGCCGTCGGCCGCAGCCGGTGGCGGAGCCCGACCGGGTGGTGCTGGGGCTGTGCGACGGGACGCGGACGGTCGCGGAGATCGCCGCGGCGGCGGGACTGGCCGCGGAGGAAGCGGAACGGTCCGTACGGGCGCTGGTGGCCGCGCGGTGGGTGCACTGGAGGCTGGAGGTCCCCTCCAGCACGTACCCGGAGCGGGAACTGCGGTCGATCCTCGAACGGATCGGTGACCCGGCGGTCCGCGAACCGGCCCTGGAGCGGCTGGCCGTGCTGGAGCGGGGCCGCGACGCGGTCCGGGCGGCCGGGACCGACGCCGAGGCCCTGACCTGGGCGCTCGGCGAGCTGGAGGCGGACTTCGCGGCGCTCACCGCCACGGAGGCGCAGCGCGCGAAGGGCGCGAGGACGGCGCCGTGCCGGGGGCTGGTGTACTCCGACTGCCGGCGGTCGGCGACGGCCGTGCTCGGCAGGTCCCTGCTCGGCGAACTCACCCCGCTCGCCCTGTGCCTGACGGCGGCCCGGTGGATGACGAACAGGGTCGCCGAGCGGATCCGGGGCCGTCTCCGCCCGCTGTACGAACGGCTCGCCGCGGAGGCGGACGGGGGCCGGGTGGACCTGGCGGCCCTGTGGCTGGCGTGCCTGCCGTCGCCGCACCCGAAGGCGGAGGAGGACATCGCCGCCGTACAGGCGGAGCTGCGGGCGAAGTGGGCGCGGATCCTCGACGTGCCGGAGGGGGCGCGCCGGGTGCGGCTGTCGTCGGACGCCCTCGCCGGGCGGGTCATGGCCGCGTTCGACGAGCCGGGCTCGGGCTGGTCGCTGGCCCGGTACTTCAGCCCGGACGTGCTCGTCCTCGCCGAGGACGCGGACGCGGTGGCCCGCGGCGACTTCGAGCTGCTGCTGGGCGAGATGCACTGCGCGCTGAACACGATGGGCGCGTCGCTCTTCGTCCACCAGCACCCCGACCGGGACGCCCTCGTGGCCGAGACGTCCCGCGACTTCCCCGGGCCCCGGCTGCTGCCCGTGCTGCCCAAGGAGCTGCCGCTCAAGTGGTCCACCCGCAGCAGGCCCTCCCTGGAGCGGCCGGAGGACTACCACGTGGCGCTCGTGGACCACACCGGCGACCCGCTTCGGCAGCGCACGGTGCTCGCCGCGGACGTGGCGGTGGAGGACCGGGGCGGCGAGCTGGTCGCGGTCCTGCCGGACGGTGCCGTGTTCGACCTGCTCGACGTGTACGCCAACACCCTCACGCAGCGGGTGATGGACCGCTTCACGCTGCGGCCCGAGGGCGACCACACGCCGCGCATCACCCTCGACCGGATGGTCGTGGCGCGCGAGACGTGGACGCTGCCGGTGGCGGACATGGGCTTCCGCGAGGAGAAGTCGGAGGCGAAGCGGTTCGTGCGGGCCCGCGCGTGGGCGCGGGAGCGGGACCTCCCGCGGTTCGTGTTCGTCGTGTCGCCGACCGAGCCGAGGCCGTTCTACGTGGACTTCGACAGTCCCGTCTACGTCAACATCCTCGCCAAGGCCGCGCGCAGGCTCGCCCGGCAGGACGCCGGGGCGCGGCTGGTGGTCAGCGAGATGCTGCCCACCCCCGAGCAGGCGTGGCTGACGGACGACGAGGGCCGTACGTACACCTCCGAGCTGCGGTTCGTCGCGGTCGACCAGACGGCCGCCGGCCGGGCGGCGGACGACCGGGCGGCGGACGACCCGGCGGCGGACGACCGGGCGGCGGACGGTCGCACGGAAGGGGACGTGTGATGCGGACCTTCGTCGACGAGATCGCCGCGCACGCCGCGCGCGAGCCGGGCCGGGTCGCGGTGACGACCCCGGGCGGTGAGCTGACCTACGCCGAACTGATCGCCCGCGTCGACGCCCTGGCCGGGGTGCTCGCCGCCCGCGGCGCCCGCGCCGAGACCGTGTGCGCGGTGGCCGTGGCGCGCGGCGTGGACGCGGTGGTCGCCGTGGCCGCGGCCGTGCGGTGCGGGGCGGCCTTCCTGACCCTCGACGTGGAGCAGCCGCCCCGGCGGCTGGCCGCGCTCGTCCGCAGCGGCGGCGCGGACCTGCTGGTCACCACCGCGGCCCTCGCCGACCGCCTCCAACTGCCGGTGCCCGGTCGGCCCGTGCTCCTGGACCGCCCGGAGGCCGGTGCGGGCGGGACGCCGCCGGCGGGGCCGCCGGACGGGCGGGCCCTGGCGTACGTCAGCCACACGTCCGGCTCGACCGGCGAGCCGAGCCCGGTGCTGGTGGAGCACCGCGGACTCGACTCCTACCTGCGGTTCGTCGTGCGGGACTTCGGCCTGGGCCCCGGGACGGTGGCGCTCCAGGTGGCGCCGCTCGGGTACGACGCGTCGGTGCGGGACACGTTCGCGCCGCTGCTCGCGGGCGGGCGGCTGGTCGTGGTGGACCGGTCCGCGGTGCTGCGGCCCGAGGAGTTCGGCGCGGTCGTGCGCAAGTACGGGGTGAACGCGCTGCTGAGCGTGACGCCGTCGTTCCTGGCGTTCCTGGCGGGCCGGCCGGAGGGGGCGCGGCTGACGGAGGGGGTGGAGCTGGTGGTGAGCAGCGGGGAGTCGCTGCGCCCGTTCCTGGCCGCGGGCGGCCGGTCGCTGGTCGGGGGCCGTCTCGTCAACCAGTACGGGCCGACGGAGTGCACGATGACCTCGACCCGGTACGACGTGCCGGCCGATCCGGTGACCGACGCCGACGTCGTCGGGACGCCGATCGACGGGGTGGTGGTCCGGCTCCTCGACGAGGACCTGCGGCCCGTGCCGGAGGGCGGGACGGGCGAGGTGTGCATCGGCGGGGCCGGGGTCGCCCGCGGGTACCGGGGCCTTCCCGCCCGTACGGCGGAGTGCTTCGTACCGGACCCGTCGGGGCCGCCGGGGGCGCGGCTGTACCGGACCGGCGACCTGGCCAGGAGCGGTCCCGGCGGGTTGCACCTGCTGGGGCGGCGCGACCGGCAGGTGAAGATCCGCGGCCACCGGGTCGACCCCGCCGAGGTCGAGGGCGCGCTGCTGGCGCACCCCGGCGTCACCGGGGCGGTCGTCACCCCCGCCGAGGACGACCTGGGACGGGTGTTCCTCGTCGCGCACGTCACCGGCGAGCTGGAGGGCACCGGTGACGGGGCGCTGCGCGCGCACCTCGCGGCGACCCTGCCGCCGCACCTGATGCCGCGCCGGTTCGTCCGGTTGGCCGAACTGCCCACGACGCGGAGCGGCAAGGCCGACCGGCGGGCCCTCGCGGACGCGGCGGGCCGGTCATGAGGGCGGCCGGAGGCGGGCCGGTGCCCGCCGACGTGGAACGCGCGGCCCGCCGCATCGCCCCGTACGCCCGGCGCACCCCGCTGCTTCCGGGGCTGCCGGCCCAGGGGCGGCGGCGGAGCGGCTGGGGGCTGCTGCTGAAGGCCGAGCACCTCCAGCGCAGCGGGTCGTTCAAGCTGCGCGGGGCCGCCAACGCGGTGCTGGCGCTGGGGGCGCGCGGCATCGTCACCGGTTCGTCGGGCAACCACGGGATCGCCCTGGCGCGGCTGGCCGCGCCGATGGGGGTGCGGGTGACCGTGGTGCTGGCCGCCGGGACGAGTCCGGCCAAGGCCGCCCGTATCCGCGCCCTGGGCGGGCGGACGGTGAGCGTGCGGGGCGGCGTCGCGGAGCGCGAGGAGCGGGCCCGGGCGCTGGCCGAGGAGACCGGCGCGGTCCTCGTGCCGTCGTCGGACCACGAACTCGTCGTCGCGGGACAGGGCACGGTCGCCCGCGAGATCCTCGCCGACGTCCCCGACGTGCGGACCCTGTACGTGCCGGTCGGCGGCGGCGGGCTGCTGGCCGGGGTGTGCCTGGCCGCCCGCGACCACCCGGTGCGGATCGTGGGCGTCGAACCGGCGGGGACGCCCCGCTACGCCCGGTCCCTGGCCGTGGGCCGGCCGCTGCGGCTGCCGCCCTGCGACACCGTCGCGGACGGGCTGCGGGCGCAGGCGCCCGGGGAGGTGCCGTTCGCCGTGGTCCAAGGCCGGGTCGACGACCTGGTCGCCGTGTCCGACGCCGAGATCCTCACCGCCACCGACCGGCTGCGCCGCCTGGGCGTCGAGGCGGAGCCCAGCGGCGCCGTCGCCTTCGCGGGGGCCCTTCGCGCGGGGACCCGCCGCGAGCGGGCCGTCGCCGTCGTCTCCGGCGGCAACACCCTGGCGGCCCTCACCGCCCGGGCCGCCCCGAACGACCCGAACAACCCGAACAACCCGAACAACCCGAACGCCGCGGACCGTCCGGCTCACCGGACCGCACCGCCCCGTACCCGTCCCGAACTGGAGGAGACCCGATGAGCGAGACCACCACCCTGACCGCCGCCCCGACGACCGCCGCCGTCACCGAGCTGCTCGTCGGCATCTACCGGGACGCCCTGGGCGTGCCCGACCTGGACGAGCAGAGCGACTTCTACGAGAACGGCGGGGACTCGCTGTCCGCGTTCCAGGTGACCGCCCGGCTGCAGGACGCCCTGGACGTCGAGGTGCCGGTGTCGCTGGTCTTCGCGTACCCCACGCCGGCGGACCTCGCCGACGTCGTCCGCACCGACCTCCTCCAGGGGTGAGGGCCGTGGAGGAGGCGGACGGCGGGGGCGGCGTGCGGCTGCCCGGCGGGCGCTGGCGGCTGTGGGAGCAGTTCGCCCTGCGCGGGCCCGGCTTCCCGGCCGGGGGCGTGCTGCGGCTGGCCCCGCGGGGGCTGGCGGAGGCAGCCGACAAGTTCGCGCTGGGGGACGCACCGGACGGGGAGCCGGGCGGGGGGCTTGACAGGGAGCCGGACGGCCGGGAGTGGGCCGGGTTCGCCGGGCTGTTCGCCGAGGCGGCCGTGGAGACCGCGCACGCGCTCCAGGACATCGCGCGGACACCGGCGTTCCGGGAGGCCGTGGCGTGGCAGAACCGCCCGGTCCTCGCCTCCGGGGTGGCGCCGTTCCTGGCGTGGACGCCGACGGCGGCCGGACGCACCAGCATGCCCCGGCAGCGCGAGGAACTGGTCGCCCACTACTGGCAGCGGTTCTGCGTGAAGAACGACACGATCGGCTTCTTCGGCCCCGTCGGCTGGGGCCGCTGGGACCTCGGTGAGGCCGGTGTCGAGGTCGACCCCGGGAAGGGCCTGACCGCCTCGTCGGAGGTGTACTTCGCCGGGTGGGCGATCGACGCCCTCGCCGCGCGGATCGACGCCGACCCGGCGCTGCGGGAGTGGGTGGCGCCCCGCCGGGTGCCGTTCGTACGGGTCTCGGGCACCGAGGTGACCGTGCCGGGCCGCCCCGCGCGGACCCTCGCCCCGGAGGCGGCGGCGGTGCTCGGCCTGTGCGACGGGGTGCGGTCCGTGCGGGACATCCGCGCCGCGCTGCCCGGCGTGGACGTACCGGCCGTCCTCGCGGACCTGGTGGCCCGCCGCTGGGTCGTGTGGCGGCTGGAGGTCCCGGCCGGCGCGCACCCGGAGCGGGCACTGCGGGCCTGGCTCGAACGGGTCGGGGACGCGCCGGCGCGGCGGCGCTGGACGGCCGCGCTCGACGCGCTGGAGCACGGCCGCGACCGGGTGCGGGCCGCCGTCGGCGCCGACCGGGTGGTGGCCGCCCTGACCGAACTGGAAGGGGAGTTCGCCGCGCTCACCCGGACGGCCGCCGTGCGGGAGAAGGCGGCCGGGACGGCGCCGTGCCGGGCCGTGGTGTACGCCGACTGCCGGCGGGCGGCCACGGTCCGCGCGGGACGGGCCGTACGGGAGGCGCTGGCACCGCTGGAGCCGCTGCTCACCGGCGCGCGGTGGCTCACCTCGCACCTCGCCGGGGCGGTGATGGCCGAGGCGCGGACGGTGTACGCACGACTGGCGGCCGAAGGGCCGGTGGACCTGGCGTCGTTCTGGTTCGCCTGCATGCCGGTCCTGCACGGTACGGCGCGGGCGCGGGCGGACGCGCTCCAGCGGGAGTTCCGCGACCGGTGGGCCTCCGTCCTGGCCGTGCCGCCCGGCGCCCGCCGCGTCCACAGGTCGCTGGAGGACATCGCGGGGCCGGTGGAGGAACGGTTCGGCACCGCGCCGGGCACGGGCGCGGGCTGGACGGCGGCCCGCTACGCCAGCCCGGACGTCATGGTCGCCGCGACCGGCGCCGACGCCGTCGCGCGGGGCGACTTCCACCTGGTGCTGGGAGAGCTGCACCTGGCGGCCAACACGCTGGGCGCCTCCCTCTTCGTCCACCAGCACCCCGACCCCGGGGAGCTGGTACGGCTCACCGACCGCGACCACCCCCGGCCCCGGCTGATGCCCCTGCTGCCGAAGGAGCACCGGTCGCGGCTGTCCGCCCGCACCCGGCACGCCCTGGTCCGCCCGGACGACTACCACGTGGCGCTGGTGGACCTCACGAGCGGGGCCGGCCGGCCCCGTACGGTCCTCAGCGCGGACGTGGCGGTGACCGAGCGGGACGGGGAGCTGGTGGTGGTCCTGCCGGACGGCGCCGTGTTCGCCGCCGTGGACGTGTTCGCCCACGTGCTGACCACGCTGGCGATGGACCTGTTCCAGATCCTGCCGGAGGAGGACCACACGCCGCGCGTGACGGTGGACCGCCTCGTCGTGGCGCGGGAGACGTGGCGGCTGCCGGGGCCCGACCTGGACTTCGCGGAGGAGAAGGACGAGGCGCGGCGGTTCGTACGGGCCCGCCGGTGGCGCGCGCGACACGGGCTGCCCCGGTTCGTCTTCGTGGTGCTGCCGACCGAACCGAGGCCGTTCTACGTGGACTTCGACAGTCCCGTCTACGTCAACATCCTCGCGAAGGCGGTGCGCAGGATGGCCCGCCGGGAGCCGGACGGGCGGGTGGTCGTGACGGAGATGCTGCCGACGCCCGAACAGGCGTGGCTGGTCGACGACCAGGGGCGGGCGTACACCTCCGAGCTGCGGTTCGTGGCGGTCGACGAGACCCGGGAAGGCCGGGAGAGCCGGGAGGGCCAGGAGGGCTGAGGAGGTTCCGCGCGGTTGCGCGCACGGCGGCGCGTCCGGCCGGGTCCCGGCGGGGCGCGCCGCCGCGCGCGTCCGGGCGGCGGCGCGGGGCGCGTGCCGGCGGGGCGGGCCGCGCGGGACGCGTGCCGGCGGGGCGGGCCGCGCGGGACGGGGGGCTTCTGCGCGTGCGGCTGCGTCTTCTTCCCTACTGGGCCCGTGCCGCAGCCGGGAGGGTGGAGGAAAACCACCGCTTGGAGGCCCGCAGTGAAGGTTGGCGCAGCTGTTCGCACCGTATCGTCCGCACAGCGGAGGCTGTGGTTCCTGGACCAGCTCACCCGAGGTTCCGCCGACTCCCTGCTCCCCCTGGCGCTCCGGATCCGCGGCGCCCTCGACGTACCCGCCCTGGAACGGGCGCTGGCGGGCGTCGTGGCCCGCCACGAGGTGCTGCGGACCCGGTTCGCCACCGTGGACGGGGAGCCCGTCCCGCAGGTCGACCCGCCCGGCGGCCTCACCGTCGAACGGGTCGAGGCGGGCGGCGCCGACGAGCTGTTCGCCACGGAACTGACCCGTCCGCTCGATCTGGCGGAGGAGCCGCCGCTGCGGGCCGTGCTCGCCCGGACCGGCCCGGACGAGCACGTGCTGCTGGTCGTGGTCCACCACATCGCGGTGGACGGCTGGTCCTGGGACGTCCTGCTGCGCGAGCTGTCCGCCGGGTACCGGGGCGAGGAGGTGGCGCCGCCGCCGCTGCAGTACGCGGACTTCGCGCGGATCCGGTCGGAGCGGCTGGACGGGCCGCGCACGGAGCGCCTGCTGGGGTACTGGCGCGAGCGGCTGGCCGGGACCGCCCCGCTGGAGCTGCCCACGGACCGCCCCCGCCCCCGCTTCTGGGACGGTGCGGGCGACGTGGTCCGCTTCGACCTGCCGGCCGACCTGGTGGCCGGGGCGGACCGGCTGGCGCGCGCCCGGCGGGCGACGCGGTACATGGTGCTGCTCGCCGCGTACCAGGCGCTGCTGGGGCGGTACTCCGGCCGGTCGGACATCGCCGTGTGCACCACCCTCGCCGACCGGGGCGACCCCCGGGTGGCGGACGTGATCGGGCCGTTCGTCAACACGATCGTGCTGCGTACCGACCTGGCCGGCGACCCGTCGTTCGCGGCGCTGCTGGACCGGGTCCGCGCGGGGGCGCTGCGGGACTTCTCGCACGCCGAGGCGCCGTTCGACCGGGTCGTGCAGGCCGTGGGCGGGGCGCGCGACCTGTCGCGCCACCCGCTGGCCCAGGCGTCGTTCACGCTGCTCAACACGCAGCGCCCGCCCGTGCTGGACGGGCTGGAGGTGGAGCTGGTGGCCCCGCCGCTGCGGGGCACGCCGCTGGACGTCTTCCTGGACCTGGGGGCGCGGCCGGACGGGACGGTCGCGGCGCGGCTCCAGTACTCCACGGCCCTGTTCGACGCCGGGACGATGCACCGCTTCCGCGACGGCTACACGGAGCTGCTGCGCGCCGTGGTGGCGGCGCCGGACGCGCCGCTGAGCGGGGCGCTGGACCGGTTGGAGCCGTTGACCGGCCCCGGGCGGGCGGCCCCCGCGGGCCCCGCCCCCGAGCGGTCCGCGGCGGCGGAGCCCGCGGTCGCGGTGGCGGCCGGGCGGGCGGCACCGGCCGACGCGGCGCCGTTCGCGGTGGCGGGTGACGCCGGGGCGGTGGCCCTGGTGTGCGGGGACGAAACGGTCCGGTACGGCGAACTGGACGCCCTCACGGGCGGGATGGCCGCCGCGCTCGCCGAGGACGGGGTGCGGCCCGGCGACCGCGTCGGGGTGCTGGTGCGGCGCGGCACCGGGGCGGTCGTCGCGATGGCCGGGATCTGGCGGGCGGGCGGGGTGTACGTACCGCTCGATCCCCGACTGCCCGAGGAGCGACTGCGGTTCATGGTGGCCGAGGCCGGGGTGCGGTGCGTCGTGGGCGACGCGTCGACCGCCGGGACGGCGGCCACGCTGGGCGTGCCGGTACGGCCCGTGGAGTCCGTGCGGCCCGCCGCCGGCGCGCCGCGCCACGTCCCGGACCCCCGGGAGCTGGCGTACGTGATCTTCACCTCGGGTTCCACGGGCCGGCCCAAGGCCGTGGGCGTCGAGCACCGGGCGCTGTCCGCGCACGTGGCCGCCGCCCGCGAGGCGTTCGGCGTCACCGCCGGCGACCGGGTGCTGGCCTTCTCGTCCTTCTCCTTCGACGCCTCCCTCGACCAGCTCCTGCCCGCCCTGTCCCGGGGCGCGGCGGTGGTGATCCGCCCCGACGAGCAGTGGCACCCGGCGCGGCTCGTCGAGGAGGTCCGCCGGCACGGGATCACCGTGGTCAACCTGCCGCCCACCTACTGGGCGGAGCTGGCGCGGTCGCTCACCGGGGACGCGGCAGCCGCCCTGGCGTCGCTGCGGCTGCTGATCCTCGGCGGCGAGGCCGTTCCGCCCGGCCCGCTCGCCGCGTGGCGGGCCCGCGTCCCGCACGCGCGGGTGTGCAACGCGTACGGGCCGACGGAGACGACCGTCACGGCCACCGCGTACGACGTGCCGCCCGGTGCGAAGGACCCGGACCGGGTTCCGATCGGCAGGCCCCTCGGGGCGCGCCGGGCGTACGTGGTGGACGCCCGGGGCGGGCTCGCGGCCGTCGGCGAGACGGGCGAGCTCCTCGTGGGCGGGCCCGAACTGGCGCGCGGCTACCTGGGGCGGCCCGCGCTGACTGCGGAGCGGTTCGTACCGGATCCGTACGGCGGCGCGGGCGGGCGGCTCTACCGGACCGGTGACCTGGTGCGGCTGCGCCCGGACGGGGAGCTGGAGTTCCTGGGGCGCGTCGACGACCAGGTGAAGGTGCGGGGCTTCCGGGTGGAGCTGGGCGAGGTCGAGGCCGTGCTGCGGGAGTGCCCGGGGGTGGCGGCGGCCGCCGCGGCGGCCCGGCCCGACGCGAGCGGTGCCCTGGGCCTGGTCGGCTACGTGGTGGCGGGCCCGGAGGGCGGGGTCGGGACGGCGGCGCTGCGGGCGTGGTGCGCCGACCGGCTGCCGCACTACGCGGTGCCGTCGGACTTCGCGGTGCTGGACGCGCTGCCGGTGAACGCCTCCGGCAAGCTCGACCGGTCGGCCCTGCCCGCCGTGGAGACGGACCGCTCGGCGGGCGGCACGGCCTACGCGGCGCCGCGCGACACGACCGAGCGGGTGGTCGCGGAGATCTGGGCCGAGGTGCTGGGCGTGGAGCGCGTCGGCATCGACGACGGGTTCTTCGACCTGGGCGGGCACTCGCTGCTCGCGACGATGGCGGTGTCCCGGATCGCGGAGCGGCTGGGCCGCGAGGTGGAGCTGCGCACGCTGTTCGAGAACCCCCGGATACGGGAGTTCGGCCCGCTGGTCGGCGCGGCGCGGCGGGCGTCCGCGGGCGGCGGGGTGGTGCCGGTGGACCGGTCGGGGCCGCTGCCGATGTCGTTCGCGCAGGAACGCATGTGGTTCCTGGACCGGATGTCGGAGCGGGGCGAGGAGTACGTGTTGTGGTACTCCTGGCGGGTGCGCGGCGGGCTCGACCGCACGGCCTGGCAGGGCGCCCTCGACGACGTGGTGGCGCGGCACGAGGTGCTGCGGACGGCCCTGGTCGAGGTGGACGGGCGGCCCGCGCAGCGGGTGCGCGGCACGGTGGCGGTGCCGCTGGAGTGGCACGCGGTCGCGGCCGACGACGACGGTGCCGGGCTGCCGGAGCTGGTGCGGGAGCGTGCCGCGGCCTTCGCGACCCGCCGGTTCGACCTCGCCGCGCCGCCGCTGCTGCGCTCGGCCGTGTGGGAGTTGGCACCCGACGACCACGTCGCGGTCATCGCCTTCCACCACGCGGCCACGGACGGCTGGTCCAAGGACGTCCTGGTCGGGGAGTTGACCGCCTGCTACACGGCCCGTCTCGCCGGGCAGCGGGCGCGGCTGCCGGAACTCGCGCTCCAGTACGGCGACTTCGCGGTGTGGCAGCGCGACGCCGCGGAGGGCGGCGCGCTGGACGGGCGGCTGGAGTACTGGGAGTCGGCGCTGTCCGGGCTGGCCCCGCTGGAGCTGCCGACGGACCGGCCCCGGCCCGCCGTCTGGTCGGGGCGGGGGGCGGCGGTCGAGGTGGATCTGGCGCCGTCCCTGGCGGCGGGGCTGGACGAGCTGGCCCGCCGGCACGGGGTGACCCGGTTCGTGGTGCTGCTGGCCGTGGTGCAGATCGTGCTGTCCCGCTGGTCGGGGCAGCTCGACGTGGCGGTGGGCACGCCGGTGGCGGGGCGCTGCCAGCTCGAACTGGAGCGGCTGGTCGGGCTGTTCGTCAACACGGTGGTGCTCAGGGGCGACCTGTCGGGCGACCCGGACTTCGGGGAGTTCCTCGGCCGGGTCCGCGAGACCGTGCTGGGCGCGTTCGACCACCAGGACGTGCCGTTCGAGCGGCTGGTGGAGCGGCTGCGGCCGGAGCGCGACGCGTCCCGCAACCCGCTGTTCCAGGTGATGTTCGACGTGCAGGAGAGCCCGGTCGGCGGGCCGCGCGCCGAGGGCCTGGAGGTGGAGCCGTTCGCGCTGCCGTGGCGGTCGGCGAAGTTCGACCTGACGGCGACGTTCCTGCTGTACCCCGACCGGTTCGCGCTGAACGTCGAGTACGCGACGGACCTCTTCGACGCGGCGACGGTCACCCGTTTCGCCGGGCACGTGGGGCGGGTGCTGGAGTCGGTGCTCGCCGATCCGGACCGGCCGGTGGGGCGGCTGGAGATGCTGTCCGACGAGGAGTACGTGGAGCTGGTCGGCCCCGTGGACCCGGCCTCCGGGACGGTGGCGCGGGTGGCGCCGTACGCGGTGGCGGGCGCGCCGGAGGCGGTCGCCCTGGTGTGCGGGGAGGAGAGCCTGACGTACGGCGGGCTGGACTCCCTGGCCGGCGGCCTGGCGGGGGCGCTCGCCGCAGCCGGGGCCGGACCGGAGACGGCGGTGGGCGTGTGCCTGGGCCGGGGGCTGTGGTCCGTCGTCGCCATGGCCGCGATCTGGCGGGCGGGCGGGGTGTACGTACCGCTCGATCCCCGGCTGCCCGAGGAGCGCCTGCGGTACATGGTCGACCGCGCCGGGGTGCGGTACGTCGTCACCGACGGCGCCACGGCCCCGCTGGCCGCCGGGCTGGGCGCGCCGGTCCTGGCCGTGGAGTCGGTCCGCCCGGACCCGGACGGGCCGCGGCACGTGCCCTCGCCCCGCGAACTGGCGTGCGTCATCTTCACCTCGGGGTCCACGGGCCGGCCCAAGGCGGTCGGTGTCGAGCACCACGCCCTGGCGGCGCACGCGCTGGCCGCGCGGGAGCGGTTCGGGATCACCGCCGGGGACCGGGTGATGAACTTCGCGTCGTTCTCCTTCGACGCGTCGCTGGAGCAGGTCCTGCCCGCCCTGGGCGCCGGCGCGGCGGTGGTGATCCGCCCGGACGAGGTGTGGACGGTGGAGGAGCTGGCCGAGCGGGTCCGCGCCGAACGGGTCACCGTGATGGAGGTGACGCCGTCGTACTGGGAGGAGATCGCCGCCCGGCTCGACGCGGTCGCCGACGACCTGAAGGGGCTGCGGCTGGTCGTGACGGGCGGGGAGACGCTGCCGTCGGCGCCGCTGGCCCGGTGGTTCGCGCACCTGCCGCACGTGCCGATCCAGAACACGTACGGTCCGACCGAGTCGGTCATCTCCGCGACGTCCCGGCTGGTCACCGGACCGGTCGAGGGGCGCGTGCCGATCGGCACGGCCTGGGGGGCGCGCCGCACGTACGTGGTGGACCAGCGGGGCGAGCTGGCGCCGGTGGGCGTGCCGGGCGAACTCCTCGTCGGCGGGCCCGAGCTGGCGCGCGGCTACCTCGGCCAGCCCGCGCTCACCGCGGAGCGGTTCGTACCGGACCCCTTCGGGGGCACGGGCGGCCGGCTCTACCGGACCGGCGACATCGTGCGGCGCCTGCCGGACGGGGAGCTGGACTTCCTCGGCCGGACCGACCACCAGGTGAAGATCCGGGGCTTCCGCATCGAGCTGGGCGAGGTCGAGGCGGTGCTCGAAGCGCACCCCGGGGTGCACGCCGCCGCCGTCCTCGTCCGCGAACTGCGCGGCGACCGGGCCCTCGTCGGGTACGCGGCCGGGGACGGCCTGGACGCCGGGAGGCTCGCCGAGTGGTGCCGCGCCCAGTTGCCCGGCTACATGGTGCCGGCCGCGTTCGTCCTGCTGGACGCGTTGCCGCGCACGGTGCAGGGCAAGCTCGACACCGCCGCCCTGCCCGACCCCGAGCCGCCCGCGACGGCCGGGGCGGTGGCCCCGCGCACACCGACCGAGGTGGTGACGGCCCAGGTCTGGGCCGAGGTGCTGGGCCTCTCCCGGATCGGGGTGCACGACGACTTCTTCGTGCTGGGCGGGCACTCGCTGCGCGCCGTCGCCGTGGCGTCCCGGCTGCGGGCGGCGTTCGACTGCCCGGTCCAGGTGCGCGACCTGTTCGAGCACCCGACGGTCGAGCGGCTGGCCGTCGAGGTGGAACGGCGGCTCGTCGAGCAGATCTCGGCGATGAGCGAGGACGAGATCGACCTGTCGCTGACGGCGGACCTCTGACGCCCCTCCCCGGCGGCGGCCCACCCGCCGCCGGGGCGCCGGGCCCGGCGGCGGCCCCGCCCCGCCGCGCGCCGCGCGGGTTCGCCCCGCCGGGCACCGCGCCCTCCCCGCGCACCGCGCCCCCGGGCGCCGAGCGCTCCCGCACGCGCCCCGGGCGCTGCCCCCTGATCGCTGACCACTGACTCTCCGATGGGACGGAACCCCTCATGACCACCGTGCAGACCGAACCCGCCACCGCGCCCGCCGCCGGCCTCTCCCCCGCCGCGCGCCGCCTGCTGGAGCGCCGGCTCCGTGGCCGCGCCGGTGCCGCGCCGGCCGGGATCCCCCGCCTCGACCCGCGCCCGGAGCGCGTCCCACTGTCGGCGGCGCAGCAGCGCCTGTACTTCCTGCACCGGCTCGACCCGGACGGCGTCGAGTACCTGATGCCCACGGCCTGGCGGTTCACCGGCCCGCTGGACACGGCCGCGCTCGACGGGGCCGTCCGCGACCTGGTCGGACGCCACGAGCAGCTGCGGGTCGTCTTCACCGAGGAGGAGGGCGTCCCCGCGCAGCGCGTCCTCGGCGCGGAGCCCGCCGGCCTGGACGTGGTGGAGCTGCCCGCGCGGGTACGGGACGGGGGCGCCGACGCGCTCGCCGCCGCCGTCCGGGACGTGGCGGCGCACCCCTTCGACCTCGCCTCCGAGCCCGGCTTCCGGGCCGTGCTGCTGAAGGTCGCGGACGACGACCACGTCCTGGTGCTCGCCCTGCACCACATCGTGGTGGACGGCTGGTCCCTCGACGTCCTGCTGCGCGACCTCGCCGCGTTCTACCGGGCCAGGACCGAGGGCACGGACGCCGGCCTGCCCGCCCTGCCCATCGACTACACGGACTACGCGGTGTGGCAGCGCGGCGCCGACCACGGCGCCGACCTCGCCTACTGGCGGACCGCGCTCGCCGGGCTGACCCCGCTGGAGCTGCCCACCGACCACCCCCGGCCCGCCGAGCGGTCCTACGCCGGGGCCCTGCACTCCGTGGAGCTCCCCGAGGAGCTGACGGCCCGGCTGCGCGCGCTCGGCGAACGCACCGACACGACCCCGTACATGACGCTGATGTCGGCGTTCCAGGCGACGCTGGCGTTCCACAGCGGGCAGGACGACATCGCGATCGGCACCGTCGTGGCCAACCGGGAGCGGCCGGAGACGGAACAACTGGCCGGGTTCTTCGTGAACACCCTGGTGGTGCGCACCGACCTGTCGGGCGACCCGACCTCCGACGAGCTGCTGGGCCGCACGCGGGAGAGCGTGCTGGGGGCGCTGTCGCACCAGGGCCTGCCCTTCGAGAAGGTCGTGGACGAGCTGAGCCCCGAGCGGGACCTGGGCCGCAACCCGCTGTTCCAGGTGCTGTTCACGCACACCCGGGCCCCGTCCGGTGCGTTCCGGCTGGGAGACGTCCCGGGTGCGGCGTTCCCGATCGACCTGACCACCGCGAAGTTCGACCTGACCCTGGACGTCCTGGAGGGCGACGGCCGGATCACCCTGCGGTTCGTGTACCGCCCCGACCTGTTCACCGAGGAGTCGGTGTCCCGGTTCGCGGCGCACACCGTGGCGGTCCTGCGGGCCTTCGTCCGGGTGCCCAGCGTGCCGCTCAGCGAGATGGCGCTGCTCACGGACGAGGAGATCGGCGAGCTGCTGGGCCCGGACGGGCCCGCGAACCGGCCCGCGCTGCCGGAGCCGGGCGTACGGGACGCCGCCGCGCCGCGCACCGCCCTGGAGCGGTTCGCCGAGCACGTGCGCCGCTCCCCCGGCGCGGTCGCCGTCTCGGGGGGCGGGCGCAGCCTGACGTACGCGGAACTGGACGCCGCGTCGCGGGCGCTGGCCCGGCGGCTGCAGGAGGCGGGCGCGGGGCCCGAGCAACTGGTCGGGGTCTGCGCCGGGCGCGGGCCCGGCCTGGCCGTGGCGCTGCTCGGCGTGTGGCGGGCGGGGGCGGCGTACCTGCCGCTGGACCCGTCGCACCCGCGGGCGCGGCGGGAGTTCACCGTCACCGACGCGGGCGTGTCCCTGGTGGTCGCGGACGGCGCGGGGCGGGCGGCCGCGGAGGGCCTGCCGGTGGAGGTGGTGGCGCTGGAGGACGCCGTGGCGGCCGGAGAGGCCGGGGAGACCGGGGAGGGCGCCGGGGCGGAGGCCGTGCCGGGCGCGGACCGCCTCGCGTACGTCATCTACACCTCCGGCTCGACGGGCCGGCCCAAGGGCGTGGAGCTCACCCACGGCAACCTCGCCTGGTTGCTGGACGCCGCCGACCGGCACTTCTCCTTCGGCGCGGACGACGTGTGGACGCTGGTGCACTCCCCCGCGTTCGACTTCTCCGTCTGGGAGCTGTGGGGGCCGCTGACGTCCGGCGGGCGGGTGGTGGTGCTCACCGACGACGAGGTCCGCGACCCGGCGGCGGTGCTGCGGGTGCTGCGCGAGGAGCGGGTGACGGTGCTGAACCAGACGCCCGCCGCGTTCAAGGGGCTGCGGGCCCACATGGCGCAGTGCGGCGCGGCCTTCGGCGATCTCGCGCTGCGCACGGTGGTCTTCGGCGGTGACGCCTTCGACGCGCGTGACTACCGCGACTGGTTCGCCGTCCCGGAGGACGAGCGGCCCGCGCTGGTCAACATGTACGGCATCACCGAGACGACCGTGCACGTCACGTACCGGCTGATCACCGAGGCGGACACCGGGTCGCCGGTCACGTCGCCGATCGGGCGTCCGCTGGCCGGGCAGCACGGCTACGTGCTCGACCAGTTCCGGCGGCTGGTGCCTCGCGGCACGGTCGGCGAGCTGTACGTGGCCGGCGGCGGGGTGGCGCGCGGCTACCGCAACCGCCCGGAGCTGTCCGCCGAACGCTTCCCCGCCGACCCGTTCGGCCCCGGCGGGACCCGCATGTACCGCACGGGCGACCTGGTGCGGGTGCTGCCCGACGGGCAGCTCGCGTACGTGGGACGGGCCGACCACCAGGTGAAGGTGCGGGGCTTCCGCATCGAGCCGGGCGAGATCGAGACGGCCCTGCGCGCCCTGCCCGGCGTGGCGGACGCCGCCGTGGTGGCCCGCCCCGACCCGCAGGGCGGCGCCCGGCTCGTCGCCCACGTGGTCCTGACCGAGGGCCGGCCGCTGGACGCCCCCGACCTGCGGGACCGGCTGCGCCTGACCCTGCCGTCGTACATGGTGCCCGCGCTGTTCGTGAAGCACGACCGGCTGCCGCTCACCGCGAACGGCAAGGTCGACCGGGCCGCGCTGCGGGCGGTGGCGGGGGACGCGGCCGCCGCGCCCGCGGGCCACGTGCCGCCGCGGGGCGGTACGGAGGAGGCGCTCGCCCGGGTCTGGGCGGAGGTGCTGGGCGTGGAGCGGGTCGGCCGCACGGCGAACTTCTTCGACCTGGGCGGCGACTCGATCCTGGCGCTGCGGGTGATCGGCCTGGCCCGGTCGGCCGGGCTGGCGCTGACCGTGCCGGACCTGTTCCGGGCGCCCACGCTGGGCGACCTGGCGCAGCGGGCGACCGCGGCCGACGGGGCGGCGCCCCCGGCGGTGGAGCCGTTCTCGCAGCTCGACCCGGCGGACCGGGCCCGGCTCCCGGAGGGGCTGGAGGACGCGTACCCGCTGACGATGCTCCAGGCGGGCATGCTGCACGAGATGCTCGCCGACGAACGGCGCGGCGCGTACCACAACGTGACCGACCTGAAGGTCACGATGCCGGAGGGGTTCGACCCGGCGGCGTTCCAGGCCGCGGTGGACGCGGTGGTGCGCGAGCACGGCATCCTGCGGACCTCCGTCGACCTCGTGTCGTACTCCGAGCCGCTGCAGTTGGTGCACCGCGAGGCGGCGCTCCCGGTCGGCTGCACGGACCTGCGGGGCCTGTCCCGCGAGGAGCAGCGCGCGGCCCTGCGGCGGTACGTGGACGAGGAGTTCGGCCGGCGGTTCGACCTGGCGGCGGCGCCGCTGGTACGGATCCACCTGCACCGCCTCACCGACCACGAGCTGCGGCTGACCCTGACGGACTGCCACGTCGTCCTGGACGGCTGGAGCCTCACGTCCCTCATCGCCGACCTGCTCGACCTGCACCGCCGGGCGGTGGCGCACGGCCGCGCGCCGGAGCTGCCCGCCGCGCCCCGGTTCGCCGAGTACGTGGCGCTGGAGCGGGCGGCGGCGCGGGACGAGGAGAGCCTGGAGTACTGGCGTACGGCGCTGGACGCGCTGGACCCGGTCCGGTTCACGCGGCGCGGCGCGGAGCCCGCCGAGGGCGGGGGCGCGCAGAGCGTGTACGAGACGAAGCGCTCGTACGCGAGGCTCGCCGGGCCCGTCGGGCGGCTCGCCCGGCAGGCGGGGGTGCCCCGGCGCACCGTCCTCCTGACCGCCTTCCACCACCTGATGGGCCTGTTCGCCGAGCGGGACGGCACGGACGGGCACGCGATCGGCCTGGTCACCAACGGCCGGCCGGAGCTGCCCGGCGCGGACCGCATGCGCGGGCTGTTCCTCAACACCGTGCCGTTCGGGGTGCGGCGCCCGCGGGGCAGCTGGCTGGAGTACGTGCGGGCGGTGTTCGCGGCGGAGCAGGAGATGCTGCCGCACCGCAGGGTGCCGCTGGTGCGGCTGGGGCGGATGCGGCCGGGTGAGCCGAGCCCCGTGCAGGCGGTCTTCAACTTCGTCAACTTCCACCGGCTGTCCGGCGACACGTGGGACGAGTCGGCGGAGATCGCCCGGACCATGTTCCCGCTGCTGGTCAACGCGAGCGTGGACGGCTTCCAGCTCGACGCGGACCCGCAGTACGTCTCCCCGGCGACCGCGGACCAGCTCGCGGACCTGCTGTGCGGGGTGCTGGAGACCATGGTGGCCGCGCCCGACGCCCCCGTGTCGCGGCCCGCGCTGCGCGGTGCGGCGCGCGAGCGGGCGCTGGGCGAGTGGGCGCGCGGCCCCGCCCTGCCCGGTGAGGGGCTGATGTTCCACGAGTGCGTGGCGGGGCACGCGGCGCGGACACCGGACGCGGTCGCCGTCGCGCACGGCGGGCAGGAGGTGACGTACGCCGAACTGGACGGCGCGGCCGGGCGACTGGCGGCGCGGCTGCGGGCGCTCGGGGTGGGCCCGGAGACGGTGGTCGGCATCTGCGTGGACCGCGGTCCGGACATGCTGCGGGCGGTGCTGGGCGTCCTCAAGGCGGGCGGGGCGTTCCTGCCGCTGGACCCGCAGCACCCCACCGAGCGGCTCGGCTTCACGGCGCGGGACAGCGGCATGCGGGTGCTGCTCACCCAGTCGCCGCTCCTGGGCGCGGTGCCGTTCGACGGCCCGGTGCTGCGCCTGGACGACCCGGCGACGTGGGCGGCGCCCGCGGCCCGGGCGCAGGCCCCGGCACCAGCGCTGCGCCCCGACAACACGGCGTACGTCATCTACACGTCCGGCTCGACGGGCACCCCCAAGGGCGCGGCGGTCCCACACCGGGGGCTGACCAACATGCTGGAGGGCCAGCGCGACCTGGTGGACCCGACGCCGGCCGACCGGGTGCTGCAGTTCGCCTCGTTCAGCTTCGACGCGTCGATCCTGGAGATGACCTGGGCCCTGGCGAACGGCGGGCGCCTGTGCACCGCCCCGAAGGAGGCGCTGCGGCCCGGCCCCGACCTGGCGGCGACGCTGCGGGAGCACGGGATCACCGGCACGATGCTGCCGCCGAGTGCGCTGGCGGTGCTCGGCGAAGACCGCTTCCCCGCCCTGGAGGTGCTCCAGGTCGCCGGTGAGGCGTGCCCGGCCGAGCTGGCCAGGACGTGGTCGCGCGGTCGGCGGTTCTACAACGTGTACGGGCTGACCGAGACCTCGTCGTGGTCGGTCGCCGCCCGCCTCACCCCCGACTGCCGGCGCGCGCCCGTCGGCCGGCCGATCCGCAACACACAGATCTACGTCCTGGACGACGACTTCCAGCCGGTGCCGGTCGGGGTGCCCGGCGAGATCCACCTGGGCGGGCACGCCGTCGGCCGGGGCTACCTCAACCGCCCGGAGCTGACCGCGGCGACGTTCGTCCCCGACCCGTACGGCGCCCCCGGCGACCGGCTGTGCCGCACCGGTGACATCGGCGTCCAGCGGCCGGACGGCAGCGTGGAGTGGCTGGGCCGGCGGGACGGCCAGGTCAAGCTGCGCGGGTTCCGGATCGAGCTGGGCGAGGTGGAGCACGCCCTGCGGGAGCTGCCCGAGGTGCGGCAGGCGGTGGTCCTGCTCCGCCGCGACCTGCCGGGCGGCGAGCCGGCCCTGGTCGCCTACGTGGTGCCCCGCGAGGGCACCGGGGCGGGCGAGGAGGAGCTGCGGCGGGGGCTGCGGGCGCGGATGCCCGCGTACATGGTGCCGTCGTTCTTCGTCGTCCTCGACTCCCTGCCGGTCAACACCAGCGGCAAGATCGACAAGCGGGCGCTCCCGCTGCCGCCCGCCGGACGGGGGCGGGGCGGCGCCCCGTACGCCGCCCCCCGCACCCCCGCCGAGCTGGTGCTCGCCGAGGTGTGGCGCGGGGTCCTCGGCGTCGACGAGGTCGGGGTGCACGACGACTTCTTCCGGCTGGGCGGCAGCTCCCTGTCGACCGTCCGCGTGGCGGCGCAGGCGGCGGCCCGGGGGCTGCGGGTGACCGTGCGGGACCTCATCGAGGCGCCGACGATCGCCCAACTGGCGTCCCGCGCCGGGGCGGCGGCCACGGCGGAGGTCCGGTCGGAGGTGCGGCTGCGCGACGGGGAGGGCGCGCCCCTGTGGTGCGTGCACCCGACGGGCGGCAGCGCCGCGTGGTACGTGCCGCTCGCCCGCGAACTGCCGCCGGGGCGGCCCGTGCGGGCGTTCCAGGCGCGCGGCCTGCTGGGCGGGGTGGACCCGACGACGGTGGCCGGGATCGCCGCCAACTACGTCGCCGAGATCACCGCGCACGGCGGGCGGGGCCCGCACGACCTGCTGGGCTGGTCCATGGGCGCCAACCTGGCCCTGGAGATGGCGACGCAGTTGCACGAGGCCGGGCACACGGTGGAGCCGCTGGTGCTGATCGAGCCGTACCTGCCCAACCCGGTGGCGGCCGAGCGGCTCGCCGGCGTGGGCCGCGACATGGTGGCGGCGCTGGGCATGCGCGACCGGATCCGCGCGCTCGCGCCGTCCCCGGAGCGGGAGGCCGCCGTCGCGGAGCTGACGGCGCTGCTGCTGGGCGCGGGGATGAGCCCGAGCGAGGCGGAGCTGGTGGAGAACGCGCCGATCGAGGTGTGGCACTCGCTGCTGGTCGCGCTGGCCGGCTACCGGGTGCGCCCGTACCCGGGCCACGTCCACCTGGTCGTGGGCAGCACGGCGGCCGGGCTGCCCGAGGACGAGCCGATGCCCGGCCTGGACGTCGGATACCGGACCTACGTCGCGCGGTGGCGCGAACTCGCCCTGGGCGGAGTGACCGTCCACGTCACGGAGGGGGACCACATGTCGATGATGTCCGAGCGGCTGATGCCCGCCACCGCCGCGGTACTGGCGAAGATCGGGACGGGGGTCGTCCGATGACCACGACCACCACGGCACCGGCCACGACGCCGACTCCGACGACGGCTCCGACTCCGACTCCGACTCCGACTCCGACGACGGTTCCGACTCCGACGACGGCCGCCGCCACCGCCGTGACGACCCCCGCGGTGTCGGGCCCCGCCGGAACGCGGGTGCCGGGCTTCACCGAGCGCTACCTGCTCTCCCCGGCGGTGAACGCCGACCCGTACGGCTACCTCAACGCGCTGCGCGACCACGACCCCGTGTACTGGAGCGCGATGCACCGGGCGTGGCTGGTCACCGGCCACGAGCACCTGATGCACTGCCTGCGCGACCCCGCCGTCTCGGCGGACCGGGTGCGCCCGCTGATGGACGCCGTGCCGGAGGGCGCCCGCGACGACGCGGAGCGGGCGTTCGGGATCCTGTCCCGCTGGATGGTGTTCAACGACCCGCCGGAGCACCGGCGCCTGCGCCAGGTGTTCCAGGACCAGTTCGCCGCCCGGGCGGTCAACCGGTACCGGGGGCTCGTCGAGCGCGCCACGCGGGCGATGGCCGGCCGGCGGGCCGCGCCCGGCCGGGTCGGGGACCTGGTCGCGGACCTCGCCCGGCCGCTGCCGGCCCTGGTGTTCGCCCGTTGGCTGGGCGTGCCGCAGGCACAGGCCCCGTCCTTCTGGTACTGGAACGCCCGGGTCGGCGACCTGGTCCTGGGCGCCGCCCAGGAGGAACGCGAGTACCGCACGTCCCTCCAGTCGCTGGTCAACCTGGAGGACTACCTCGCCGACCTGGTGCGGCAGCGCCGGGCGGAGCCGAAGGACGACCTGATCAGCGCCGTGCTGGCGGGTGGGCGCATCGGGACGTCCGTCAGCGAGGAGGAGTTCGTCGGGATGCTGACGCAGATGGCGTTCGCCGGCGGCGAGACGACGAGCAACCTCATCGCGAACACGTTGCTGGCGCTGCTGAGCCGGCCCGACCAGCTCGCGGCGGTCCGCGAGGACCCCGCGGCGCTCGTGCCGGCGGCGGTGGAGGAGACGATGCGCTTCGACGGGCCGTCGAAGATGTCGATCCGCATCGCGGCGGACGACCTCGACCTCGACGGCCGGGCGGTACGGGCCGGGGACCGGCTGTTCCTGGTCACGGCCGCCGCCAACCGGGACCCGGACCGCTTCCCCGACCCGGACCGGTTCGACGTCCGGCGCGGCGGCGGCGGGCCGATGCACCTGGGCTTCGGGTTCGGCGCGCACTTCTGCATCGGCGCGGCGCTCGCCCGGATGGTCGCCGTGAGCGCGGTCGACGTGCTCGTACGGGAACGCCCCGGCCTGGAGCTGGTCGACGAGCCCCTGTCCTGGCAGCCGTCGCTGCTCAACCGCGCGCTGACGGCCCTGCCCGTCCGCTACTGACCACCCGCCGCCCGAGCGGCGGCGCGACGAAGGGTTCGACATGGCGAACACTCTGACGAGCGCGGGGGCCCGGCTGTGGTCCCCGGCCCGGCAGCGGTCGTTCCGGCTGCTCTGGGCGGGTCAGTCCCTGTCCCTGCTCGGTGACGGCTTCAGCTACATCGCGTTCTCGTGGATCACCCTGAGCCTCACCGGTTCGACGCTGAGCCTCGGCTACGTGCTGGCGTTCCAGGCGGTGCCGCGCGCGGTGCTGACGCTGGTCGGCGGGTCGCTGAGCGACATGTGGTCGAGCCGGAGGCTGATGGCGTTCTCCAGCTGGGCGCGGGCCGTCCTGATGGTGACGGTGGGGATCCTGGGACTGGCAGGCACGCTGACGGTGTGGATGCTGTGCGTGGCCGCCGCGCTGTTCGGCGCGGTGGACGCGTTCTTCCAGCCGGCCAGGGCGTCCATCCTGCCGACGGTGGTCGGGAAGGAGGCGCTGGCGCCCGCCAACGCCCTGCTGGGAGCGGGCGCCAAGGTGTCGGCCGTGCTCGGCCCCGCCGTGGGCGGCCTGGTGGTAGCGGTGGCGGACGCCCCGGTCGCGTTCCTCGTGGACGGCGTGTGCTTCGCGCTGTGCGGGCTGTGCGTGGCGAGCATCAGGACGCTGCCCGCGGCCCCGGGGGGCGGGGGGCCCGCGGCGGGGACGGCCGCTCCCGCCGTCCCGCTGGCGGCCCGCATCAGGGAGGGGCTGCGCTACGCCTGGGAGGACCCCCGCATCCGTACCGTGCTGGTCGTCGACATGGCGGTGACGTTCTGCCACTCCGGACCGTTCACGGTGGGCTTCGCGTCGCTCGCCAAGATCGACCTCGCGGGCGGTTCGACGACGCTGGGGCTCCTCAACGGGGCCCTGGCGGGCGGGGCCGTGCTGGGCGCCCTGGCCGGCGGGATGGTGGGCGGCCGGCCGCGGGTCGGGCTGCTGATCGCGGCCCTGGCCGGCTGGCTCGCCCTGGGCATGGGTCTGCTCGGAACGGTCGGGAACACGGCGGCGGCGCTCGGCACGGTCCTGATGATGGGGTTCGGCATCGGCTTCCAGGGCGTGTTCGGCGCCAGTTGGATCCAGCGGAACATCGACGGCTCGGTGCTGAGTCGGGTGATCTCCGTGGACATGGTCCTCGGCTACGCCGTCGCCCCCCTGTCACTGGTCGTCTGCGGGGCGCTGGCCCGGTCCGGTACGGGGCCGATGTTCGCGCTGGCGGCGGTGGTCCTGACCGTGACGGCGCTGGGGGTGCTCACCTCGCGGACGGTGCGGGAGATGCGCTGACGGCGCCGCGGCCGGGCGGCCCGTACGAGCCCCGCGGGGGCCGTGCGGGCCGCTCGGTCAGGATGCGAAGGAGACGGAGAACTCGCACAGCGCCGCCCGGTTGGTCCGGCCGGTCTTCGTGCCCAGGCTGGCGATGTGCTTCTCGACCGTGCGGGGCGAGATGTACAGGCGGTCCGCGATCTCCTTGTTGCCCAGCCGCTCCGGGAGCAGTTGGAACACCTCGTACTCGCGGACCGTGACACCGAGGGCGCGCAGCTCCTCGGGGATGCGGCTGCTGCCGGTGCGGTGCTGGTGGACGGGGGCGCCCAGGCGGCGCAGGGCGGCGCGGCAGGCGTTGGTGACGGCGGGGACGGAGGTCTGGTGGAAGTGGTGCTCGGCGCGGCGGAGCCAGGCGACGGGTTCGCCCCAGCCGTTGGCGTGGGCCTCCTCGGACAGCAGCCGCAGCGCGAGGTGGAGGGCGGTCGGGTACGGCTCCGCGGCGCGCAGCGCCTCGGCGGCGGCCTCGCCGGCCTCGGCGGGCCGACCCTCCCGGCCGAGCAGCACGGCGTCGGCGAACAGCACGAACTGCCGGTTCCACCGCATGCGGCCGGGGGCGGTCGCGGCGATCTCCTCCTGGTCGGGCCGCCCGGCGTCCCCGGACAGCACGTCGAGGAGGACGCCGACGCCGTACCGGCCGCTCAGGTAGTACGTGCTGGGGTTGGCGTGCTCCAGCTCGGCCACCTCGCGCAGCGCCCGCACGGCGCCGGGGCGGTCCTCCTCCATGAGGGCGCAGAAGGCCCGGGCGAGCCCGAGGGTCAGCGGCTCCTCCTGCGAGCCGGCGCCCTCCCACTCGGCGAACGCGACCAGCGCCCGCTCCATGGCGGGCCGGTCGCCCCGGTGGGCGGCCAGGGTGGCCTGGGCCATCAGCACGTACCGGCTGGCCGGGGCGAGGCGGAGCCGCTGGACGACGGCGAGGCACTCGTCGCCGGCGCGCCGGGCGGTGTCGAAGTCGCCGCGCAGGACGGCGTCGAGGACGAGGATACCGTCGATCGTGTGAACGATGGTGGCCGAGCCGACCCGCAGCGCCTCCTCGCGGGCGGCGAGGAGGGGGCCCGTACTGCCGTCGGTGAGCCAGTTGTTGCCGCCGATCCGGGTGAGCGCGTACATCCTCTGGAGCGGCAGGCGGTGCTGCTCGGCGGTGAGCAGGGCGGCCTCCAGCAGGGCGGTCGACTCGTCGAAGTCCCGCTCCCGGGCGAGGGTGGCGAGCAGTTCCCACGCCTGGCAGACGGCGGAGGGCAGCGCGTGGCGTTCGGCGGCCTGGAGGGCGGAGCGGGCCAGTTTCTCCGCCTTCTGGGTGCAGTCGGGGCCGGGGGTGTCGAGGGCCAGGTAGGCGGCGGCGACGTCGACGAGGGCGGTGACCCGCTCGTCGGGGCTGCGCCGCAGCAGCGCGCGGGCGTGGGTGATGGCGCGGTTGCCGTCCTCCCAGCGGCCGGCGGTGTGGGCGACCTTGGCGAGGCGGGTGTGCAGGGCGGCGAGGCGGTGGACGGTCAGGTCGGTCCCGGCGAGGGCGTTCAGCTCGCGGGCGAGACTGAAGGCCCGGTCGAAGTCGCCGGTCTCGGCGAGCGCCGGCAGCAGCGTCTCCAGCACCTCGGCGCGGCGGGTGGCGTCACCGCTGTCGGCCAGCAGCCGCTCGGCGCGGGACAGCAGGGTGACGGCGGAGCTGATCGCGCCGGCCGTCAGGGCGCGCCGGCCGGCCTCCCCGAAGAGGCGCCCGGCCTCGGTGACGTCGCCCTCCTCACAGCGCAGCCCGGCGGCCAACTGGCACCAGTCGCCCTCCAGCTCCGGGTGGAGCGCCTGCACCGCGGTGGCCGCCCGGCCCGCGAGTTCCGCGCGCCGGCCCGGGGTGAGCTGGGTGAACAGCGCCTCGACGGTGAGCGGGTGGCGGAAGGCGTACCAGTCGGGGGCGGGTTCGTCGGGGACGACGAGCCGGGAGGCGACCCCGGCGTGGAGGTGGCTGAGGAGCTCCCGGTCGTCGACGCCGGTCACGTCCTGGAGCACGGTGAGGGGGAAGCGGCGGCCGATCACGGCGGCCGCGGAGAACAGGTTCCTCCCCTGGGGGCCGAGCCGGTCGATCCGCTGGAGGAGGCCCTTGGCCAGGGAGGTGGAGACGTCGCCGCGGAGGTCGCCCACCACTTTCCAGCCGTCGTCCCCGTTGACCAGGGACCCGCTGGTGATCATGGACTGGAGCCGTTCCTCGACGAGGAGGGGGCTGCCCGCGCTGTCCTCCCACAGCCGCTCCAGGGCGGCCTCCGGGACCCGTCCGACGTCGGTGCCGAGCTGGGAGGCGGCGAGGGCGGACACCTCGGCGCGGGTGAGGGAGGCCAGGTCGAGGACGGTGCCCACGCGCCGCCAGCGGGCCGACTCGGCCAGGTCGAGGGCGTCGCAGGGCTCGGTGCGGATGGTGGCCAGCAGGACGACGGGGGCCTGGTCGAGGTTGTCCACCAGGTACTCGACCACGGCCAGCGTCTCGGGGTCCGCGTCGTGCAGGTCCTCCAGGAGGAGCAGGGTGCCGCGGTCCCTGCCGGTGGCGATGAGCAGGCGGAGCACCGCCTCCCCGAGGACGATCATGGAGCTGCCGGCCTGGACCTCGCCTCCCCAGTCGGGGATGAGCCGCCCGAGGACCGGCCGGTAGGGCCCCAGCGGCAGGTCGTCCAGGGGTTCGCCGCCGCGGAACAGCGACATCAGGGCCTCGGTGAGCGGCCGGAACGGGACGGCGGGGCCGGTGGTGGTGCTCCGGCCCCGCAGGACGCGCATCCCGTTGTCGACGGCCATGCCGACCGCTTCGGCGGCGAGCCGGGTCTTGCCGATGCCCGCCTCGCCGACCAGGAACACGCCCCGCCCGCGCTGTGCGCACGCGTCGCCCAACGTACGCGCGAGTTCCCGTAATTGGGGGTCACGCCCGACGATGTGCGGAACATGTGAACGCATGAACGCATGCTAGTGCTCACCACTGCGAACCGGTCAACGGGTACGGAAGCCGCCCGATCCCCGCCGCACCGTCCCGGCGGCGGGGCGGCGCCCGGGTCAGCCGTGCACGTTGGGCAGGGAGACGCTCGTGTCGAAGGAGCTGAGCGTGATGACGATGCCGCTGGTGAGGACCATGCCGGACAGGGCGCGGGCGCGGGCGCAGGCCCGGTTGCGGCCGGAGAGGGCGAGGCCGCCGGCGGGGTCGGCGGCGGGAGCGGCGGCGGTCTGCTCGGTGGCGGTGGTCTCCTCGGCGGCGGACGGGGCGGAGGTGGCGGACGGGGCGGTGGCGGGGGTCTTCCGCATGGCAGTGGTCACCTTTCGCGAGGCGGGCGGGAGAGGGAGGTGCGGGGTCGTGGTGCGGTGCGCCGGGCGGCCGGTGGTCAGCCGCGCCGGTGGGTGTCGAGGAGCAGGACGGAGGGGACCTCGTCCGGGAAGGCGAGCCTGATCAGCTGGTGGCCGATGCCGGAGAGGCCGGTGAGCAGGCCCGGGGACGGGACGTGGCCGGGGGTGCCGCAGCGGTGGCCGTACTGTTCGAGGCCGCCGAGCACTTCGCCGGCCCGGCGGGTCAGCGCCTCCCGGGCCCCGTCGTGTCCGCGCGCGGCGAGCGCGGCCAGCAGTTCCAGGGCGCCCGGGGTGCCGTGACGGAGGCTCAGGTCGCCGGGTCGGACGGGGCCGCCGACGAGGCGCACCCACCGGTCGGCGTCCGCGGCCGTGGGCGGCCCCTCGCCGGGCGGCAGGGCGTCCAGGGCGGCCAGGGCGGTGCCGGGCAGGCCCGCGTACCAGCCGAGGCTCGCGTCGCCGCGGGCGGAGCCGGGGTCGCCCCGGTCGGCCGCGAGGGCGGAGCGCAGCAGGGCGGCGCCGGCCGCGGCGCACGGCTCCGGGGCGGGCCCCGGCGCTCCGGCGGGGTCGGTGGGGAACGCCGCCGCGTACCGCAGCAGGGCCCAGCCCACACCGGCGTCGCCGTGGGCGAAGCCGGGGTCGCCGGAGGGCTTCCCCGCCGGGCCGAGGAGCCGGTCGGCGAGCCGTTGGGCCAGGCCGGCCGCGCCGGGTGCCGCGCCGGTGCGGTGGGCGGCGAGGGCGGCGGCCAGCGCTCCGGCGAGGCCGTCGGCGAGACCGGCGGGCGGTCCGTCCGGGGGACCGTCCGGGTCGTCGCCGCACGCGGCGTGTTCGAGGGCGTCGAGCGCGGTGGGCAGGTGGGCGAGCAGTCCGTCGTCGAGCAGCGGGGCCAGCCGGGCGACGGCGTAGACGATGCCGCCGAGCCCGTGCAGGGCGCCCGGGCCCGCGGCGGCGCCCAGCGCGGGGTCGCCGGCGAGCGCGGCCAGCAGGCCGGGGAGGGGGCGTACGGCCTGCCGGGCGAGGTCGGTGTAGCGCTGCGCGCCGGCGAGGGCGCCGAGCTGGGCGAGGAAGAGGGCGACACCGCAGTAGCCCTGCGCCAGCCCACCGCCCATCGGCAGTACCGCCCAGTGGCCGGGGGCCACCTCCTCCAGGCCCAGCCAGTTGACGCGTCCGCCGCCGTGCACGGCGCGGGCCGCGATCTCGTCGGCGAGGCCGCAGGCCGCGCTCAGCATGCGGGAGGCGTCGGGCGCGACGGGCGCCGCGGGGTGCACGGACAGTTCGGAACGCGGGCCGGACGCGCCGGAGTTGGCCTGGGCGACGGCGAGCGTCGCGTTGACGATCCACTCCTGGTCGTAGCGGTCGACCTCGCCCATCGCCGCGATCTTGCCGCGCGCGGCGTCGAGGGCGGGCCGCGGGAGCACCCCGTCGAGGCGTGCGCCGCGGGCCGTCCACACGGCCGCCTGCGCGGGGCGGTGGCCGAAGAAGGGCACGTCACCGGCCCACAGGTCGGCGATCTCGTGCTCGACGAGCCGCTGCCGGACGGGGTCGTGGGCGGACTCGGTCCACAGCAGGGAGAACACCGACTCCCGCGCGAGGGCGTCACCGAGGACGCCGGGGTGGGTGGACTCCTCCAGGAGGGCGGCGTAGAGGCGGGTGGAGCGGGCGATGAGCCGGCCCCTGCCGTCCGCCCAGCGGTCGAGGAGGCCGGCGAGGAGTTCCCCGCGGTGGGCGGTGATCGTCCCGTAGGCGTCCCGGAACCCCTCCAGGAGGGCGGCGCGGTGGTCGGCGTGCCGGACCGGCCGGGCGTCCGGGACGGGCCGGTTCTGGGCGGCGGCGCTGCGGACCGGGCCGCGCACCATGCGCATCCCGTCCGTGCCGGAACCCTCCCAGCGCATGCCGTCGCTGGGATACGCCTCCCCGTCGGCGCCGCCGAGCCCGGAGATGTCGAGGGCGCCGTTGTCGCCGATGAGCAGGCTGGGCAGCAGGCAGGTGCGGTGGACGGAGGTCCGCAGGGCCTCCGCGGCCGGGTCCGGGCCGGCGGTCGCCGCCTGTGGCAGGTCGGCGTGGAGCAGGGTCTCGGCGTCGACGAGGAGGGGCTGGTCGCCGCAGGCGATGACGTTCTCGTAGTGCATGTCCACGCCGTCGAGCGCGTACAGCAGGGCGAGCAGCGCGCCCTGGCGGCGGTAGAACCGGTCGAGTTCGAGGGGGCCGCGGCACCAGCGGTGCTCGATGAACTCCATCCAGCCGTGGTCGGCCCGGCGGACGGAGCGGGGGGTGCGCAGTCCCAGGCCGGGCGTCTTCCCGTTGAGCCAGGCCACGGCCCGGTCCAGCAGCGCGTGCTGGTCGAGGGGGCGGGGCTTGTAGACGACGGTGCGCCCGCGGGCGAAGTGGAGGAGGGCGACGGACCGGCCGCCCTGGTGGGCGTCGCCGCGGCCGAGGTCGACGCGGACGAGCGGGCCCGGGTCGGTGCCGCCGCACAGCTCCGCCACGACGGCGGGGCGGTCCTCGGCGTAGCGCTCCAGCAACTCGGCCGTGGCCGCCGCCGTGTTGAGGCAGGTCTCGCCCAGCATGCGGGCGAGGACCGGGTAGCGGGCGAGCAGCGCGGCCAGCGCGCCGGGGGTGCGCAGGCCGTCGAGGAAGGCGGCGAACCTGTCCCGCGGGGTGGCGCCGGTCAGCCGGCCGCCGGCACGGGCGTGGTGCAGCTCCGTGACGAGGGTGCGGGCCGCCTGGCGGGCCAGCCGGTCGCCCAGCAGCGCGGTGAACGCCGTGCGGGCCGCGGCGGTGTCGCCGGGGGAGGTGCGGAGCCGTGCGGCGGCGACGGCCCAGGCCGCCGTGACGAGCGGCCGGAGCACCGGCAGGAACACGGCGGGCCCCTCGGCGGGCGCCGCGTCGTCCCGTGTCGGGTGCGGCGCACGGGCTCCGGCGGCCAGGGCGCCCTCGACGAAGCGGGCCCACTCCGGCTTGGCGGCGCGCGCCGCGAGGCGGCCGGCCGGTTCCGCGGCGAGTCCGAGGGCCACGTCCTCGCCGACGCCGAGGGCGGCCAGGCGGCCGGTGAAACCCGCGGCGTCCCCGACGGACCACGGCACCGGGGTGTCCGCGCCGGGCGCGGCGACCGGTGCGGGGGCGTCCGGCGCGGTCAGCCGTTCCCGCAGGGTGAGGCCGGGGGCCCACCAGGCGGAAGGCAGCGGGCCGAGCCGGGTTTCTCGGGCGAGGGCGGTGTCAGTCACGGCAACGAAACTCCCAGAGCCCGGCGGCGGGCGCATGGGGGCCTCTCCCCCATATTCCGCGGAGGCGCCCCCAGGCCGCGTACGGGGGTGGGGGACGACGCCCGGTGGCCCGTCCGCGCACGGGCTTCCCGGCGCCCGCCGCGGCACCCCGTCCGCCCCGCCGACCCGCCCGCCGTCCCGCCCCGCGGCGGCCCCGGGGCGGCTTTGCGGCGGGGCCCGGCACCGTCTTCGCGCCGCCGCGGCGTCCTCCCCGCCCGCCCCTGCCGTACCCGCTTCCCCGTCCCGGTCCTCCGGGGTGGGGAGGCGGGCGGAAATGTGGGGGCGGGAGCCCGATGTCCGGCGCGGGGCCCGGCCGGACGCTGGGACCAGTGCCGCAACCACGTCGCATGTTTGGAGGACTCGGTGGGAGAACCCGTGCTCGTCAGCGTCGTCGCCCTGGACCCGGTGCTGGAGGCCGGCATCCGGAGCACTCTGTCGGCGTGTCCGGAGATCGCCCTCACCACCGCGGCGGACGAGCCGCGGGTCGTCGTGATGACCGTCGATCAGGTGTCCCCCTCCGAGCTGGACGCCCTGCGGTCGGTACGTGAGGCCCCGTCCCAGCCGGAGGTGGTCCTCGTCGCCAGTCGGCTGGCCCCCGGGGACGCCCTGCACGCCCTGGCGGCCGGGGCGCGGGGCCTGCTGCGCCGCTGCGAGGCGGACGCCGCTCGGCTCACCCGGGCCGCGCTGGCGGCCGCGCGCGGCGACTGCACCCTGCCGCCCGACCTGCTGGACCGCCTGCTCAAGCACGCGGAGGCCGGTGGCGCGGGCGCCGGCGGGTCCTCCCCCGCGTGGGCGGGGGCGAGCCTGGACGACCGGGAGCGGTCGGTGCTGCGCCTGGTCGCGGACGGCCACGAGACGAACGAGATCGCCCGGCGCCTGTGCTACTCGCCCCGTACGGTGACGGCCGTCGTGCACGACATCACGCGGCGGTTCCGGCTGCGCAACCGTGCGCACGCCGTCGCCTACGCGCTGCGGACGGGGCTGCTGTGACGGCGGCGCTCGCCCAGGCCACACCGCCGGCCCCGGCGGCGGCGACAGCGACGGTGGCGACAGCAATGACAGCAATGACAGCAGTGACAGCAGTGACAGCAGTGACAGCGGCGACGACGGTGGCGGGCGTGCGGGTGAGCGTGGTGCCGGCCACGGGCCGTTCGGCGGCGACCGGGCGGGTCGGGGCGATGCTGCGCCAGGCGGGCATCGAACCGTCCGCCGGGCCCGGCACGGTCACCGTGGCGGTCGCCGCGACCGTCGAGGAGGCCGTGGCCCTGTGCCCCGGCCCCGGCCACCGGCTCCTGGCGGTCTGTGACACGGTGTCGGCGTCCGGCCTGCGGGACGCGTTGCAATCCGGCGTCCGGGCGGTGCTCCGCTCGTCGGACCTGACGCCCGCGCAGTTGGCGGCCGCCGTGTACGGCGCCTGGCACGGCGACAGCCGCGTACCGTACGCCGCGCTGGTCCAGTTGCTCGGCGGGGCGACCGCCGCGGACCCGCCGCGCCTGACCCCGCGGCAGCACTCGGTGCTGTCCCTGATGGCGGAGGGCCACGGCAACGCGGTGATAGCCCAGACCCTGTCGTGCTCGCCGCACACGGTGAAGAACACCGTGTACGAGCTGATGGGCCGCCTCCAGGCCCGTACCCGCGCCCAGGCCGTGGCCTGCGCCGTCCGCTGGAGCCTGATCTAGTTTTCCGCCAACCCGCGGCGCTTTCCCGTCGGAAATTCCCTCCGTTCACCGTGTCTTCACGGCTCCACCCCCTCAGCCGACATTACTCTCCATTGACCATGGCTTTAGATGGCCTTGGTGAAGCCGGAGTCCGTGACCGAGGAAGGGAGGGAGGGCGCATGCGGTCGTCGAAGCCGGTCAGGACGGCCCCGCCCGCCGTCCTGGCCCTCCTCGTCCTGCCCCTGGCGGCCCTCGCCCTCGCCGTCGTGCACCTGCTGGCCCTCGCCGCCCCGGCGCAGGCCCGTGCCGCGGGCCCGTACGCCGGGGCCGAGACGCACCGCGCCCACGCCCCGGCAGCCGGGCAGCAGGCGCTCACCGGGTCGAGGGAGTGCGAGCAGTCCGGAGCCTCCGTCAACGGCGCGACGCGCGGACGCGACCGGCACCGCGCCGGCGCCCACGCGCTCCTCCTCCCGGTGGCCGCCCACCCGTCCTCCGCGGCGGCCTCGCCGGAACGCCACCGGTGGGCCGGCCCCGGCCCCCTGCCGCACCGGGAGAGACCCCGCACCGCGCCCACCCAGGCCGACCTCCAGGTCTTCCGCTGCTGAGCGGCGCCGTCCACCCGGTCCTGTCTCCGTCGGTCCGACGCGCCATCGCGGCGCGCCAGGAGGAATCACCTGATGCAGCCCCTCATCGACAACGCCCGTACGTTCGGACGGCGCCCTGAGGAGTTCGCCAAGCTCGCCGAAGGCCAGTCGCCCGAGGTCCTCTTCGTCACCTGCTCCGACTCGCGGGTCGTCCCCGCCCTGATCACGGGCGCCCGCCCCGGCCAGCTCTTCGAGCTGCGCACCGCGGGCAACATCGTTCCCCCGTACGCCACCGGCCGGCCCACCGGCGAGGCGGCCACGATCGAGTACGCCGTCGAGGTCCTCGGCGTGCGCGACGTGGTGGTCTGCGGCCACTCCCACTGCGGTGCCGTCGGCGCGCTGGTCCGGGGCGACGACCTCGGCTCCGTACCGGCGGTGCGCGAGTGGCTGGCGCACGCCGCGCCCGAGCCGGCGCCGGGACCGGCCGACGACCCGGCCGTCGCCGAGGCCGTACAGCACCACGTGCTGGCCCAACTGCTGCGGCTGCGCTCGTACCCGTGCGTCGCGCGGCGCCTGGAGGACGGTCGGCTCAGACTGCGCGGCTGGTACTACGAGGTGCACACGGGGGCCGTGCGGGAGCACCGCGCGGACACCGACGCCTTCGAGTCCCTGTGAAGCGGGAGATCACCGTGCTGTCCCGTTTCCCCCACCTGCGGCAGGACTTCGCCGCCTCCCTCGTCGTGTTCCTCGTCGCCGTCCCGCTGTGCCTGGGCGTCGCCGTCGCCTCCGGTGTGCCCGCCGAGCTCGGCCTGGTCACCGGCATCGTGGGCGGCCTCGTCACCGGCCTGATGCGCGGCAGCAGCATCCAGGTGTCCGGCCCGGCCGCGGGCATGACCGTGCTCGTCTTCGAGGCCGTCCACGAGTTCGGCCTGCCCGCCCTCGGCGTGATCGTGCTGCTGGCGGGCGCCCTCCAGATCGCTCTGGGCGTGCTGGGGTGGGGCCGCTGGTTCCGGGCCATCTCGGTGTCCGTCGTGGAGGGCATGCTCGCCGGCATCGGACTCGTCATCATCGCCGGCCAGTTGTACGCGGCCGCCGGGGTGGAGGCGCCCGCCTCCGGACTGGACAAGATCACCGGCCTGCCCGGCGCGGTCGTGGAGGTCGCCGGCAGCGGTTCGGCGCTGGTCTCGCTCGCCGTCGGCGCGGGCACCATCGCCGTGATCGTGCTGTGGCAGCGCCTGCCGAAGCGGGTCCGTACGGTGCCGGGCGCGCTCGCCGCGGTCGTCCTGGCCACCGCCGCCACGCAGCTGTTCGCGCTGCCGGTGGCGACCGTGGAGGTGGCCGGGTTGCTGGACGCCGTCCAGCCGCCCGGCCTCGACGCCTTCGGGAAGCTGGGCGACGTCGCCCTGCTCGGCACCGTCCTGGCGTTCGCGCTGATCGCGTCGGCGGAGTCGCTGTTCAGCGCGGCGGCCGTGGACCGGCTGCACGACGGGCCGCGCACCCAGTACGACAAGGAGCTGATCGCCCAGGGCACGGGCAACGCGGTCTGCGGCGTGCTCGGCGCGCTGCCGATGACCGCGGTGATCGTCCGCAGCTCGGCCAATGTGCAGGCGGGCGCGCGGACGAAGGCGTCCCGGGTGCTGCACGGCGTCTGGCTGCTGCTGTTCGCGGCGCTGCTGCCGGCCGCCCTGGGGCTCATCCCCCTGGCGGCACTCGCGGGCATCCTCGTCCACGCGGGCTGGAAGCTGATCCCGCTGCGCGCCGTCGTCTCGCTGTGGCGCGCGCACCGCGGGGAGGCGCTGATCCTGGTGGTGACGGCGGTGGCGATCGTCGCGGTGAACATGTTCGAGGGCGTGCTCATCGGCCTCGCCCTGTCCGTCGCGAAGGCCGCGTGGGACGCGTCGCACATCAGGGTGGCGGTCGTCGACGAGGGCGTCGGCCCCGTCCGGGCCCGTCTGTCCGGCAACGCGACCTTCCTGCGCCTGCCGAAGATCCTGGACACCCTGGAGTCCCTCCCCCACGACCGTCCGGTCGAACTGGACCTCTCGGGTCTCCACCACCTCGACCACGCCTGCCGCACGGCCCTGGAGAACTGGTCGGAACGCCACAGCGCGATGCTCGCCGAGCCGGTCAGACCGCCGGAGCCGGAACCCTCCCCCCTGTGACCGCGGCGGGGCCCGGCCGTCCCCGGGCCCTGCCGCTCCCCCGGCGTCGGGTGTGGGCGCCCGGCCCCACCGGGCCGGGCGCCCCGCCTTCAGTCCTCCCGTACGAACGCGTCGAGGGCGCGGCGCAGTCGTGTCAGCACCTGGCGGGCCTCCTCCGTGTCAACGGTGTCGAGCTCCGCCACGAGGGCGCGCAGACGCGTCGTGGCCTCGGGCGCGCGGCCCAGGTCCCGGTCGAGCCACGCCGCGTGGACGGCGCAGCGGACGCGTTCCCCGACCGCGTCCGGGCCGAGGGCGGCGAATGCCTCCTCCGCCCTGCGCAGCAGGTCCACCGCCTCGCGGCGCACCGCACCGGCCGACTCCCCGCCGTCCCCGCCTGCGTCGTCTGCGTCGTCTTCGGCGTCTTCGTCGAGTCCGTCCAGCAGCAGTCGCGCCGTCTGCGCCCAGGTGTGGGCGCGCTCCGCGAGCAGCACCGGCTCCTCGCCCTCCACGGCCGCCAGCGCCCGGGCCATCAGCTCCCTCGCCGCCTCCCGGTCGCCGCGCCCCGCTTCCAGCCAGGCCGCGGAACGCAGCGCCCGGGCCAGCGGGGCCGGGTCGCCCACGGCCGCCCACAGTTCGACGGCCCGGTGGTACGCGGCGACCGCCTCGTCGCGCAGACCGCCCGTCTGCGCCAGGCACTCGGCGGCGAGCGTCGCCAGTTGGGCGTGCGCCCCCTGGTGGTCCCAGCCCCGGGCGACCTCGGCCGCGAGGAGGTACTGCTCCGCCGCCGCCCGGTGGTCACCGAGCGCCCGCAGGTTCCGCGCCAGGACGTCGCGGGCCCGTACGGCCTGCTCGTCGCCGTGCTCCAGCAGGTCGGGCAGGGCCGACTCCAGCACCTCGGCGGCCTCGGCGGACCGCCCCGCCTCGCCGAGGGACTCCGCGAGCACCAGCCGCGCGTACGCCCCGGCGCCGGCGGAGTCGCCCGCCGCGTCGTACCAGTGCGCCGCCTCCAGGGCGTATCCGGCGGCCTCCGCCTCCTTGCCGTCCTGCGCGTACAGCGCCTCGGCCAGGGTGAGGCGGACCCCCGCCAGTTCGTGCGGGGCGGTGAGCTCGGCGCCGTACGCGTACGCCTCCCGCGCGGACTCCTCCGCCTCCGCGGCCCGGCCGACTCTCAGCAGGAGTCGGGCCCGGGTGGTGAGGGGGGCGACGGCCTCCCAGGGGTGGCCGGCCGCGAGGGTGCGCCGCGCGGCCCGGGTCAGCAGTTCGTCGGCGGTCGCCGGGTCGCCCGCCCGCCACGCCAGGTCGGCGCGGGTCTCGTCCGCCTCGGCGAGCAGGTCCTCCACGCCGTCGCCCGGCGCGTCGAGGTACGGCGCGAACCGCTCCTCGAACGCGGCGAGGCCGGCGTCGAGACGGGCGGCGCCGTGGTCGTCCGCGTCGTGGTCCAGCATCGCCTCCAGCTTCGCGCGCAGGAGCGCGGCCGCGGCGACGCGGCGGATCCGCACCGGGTCGGCCGGGTCGAGCGCCTCCGCGGAGGCGGCGGCGGTCGCGAGGAGGGCGCGCGCCTCCTCGGGTTCCGCGCCGGCCCGTATCGCCGCGGTGACGGCGCGGAGTTCGGCCAGCACGGCCCGGCCCGGTGCGCCCGCGGCCCGGTAGGCGGCGGCGACCCGCTCGAACAGCTCACGGGCCGACGCGTCGTCGGCGCGTCCGGCGGCGAGGGCCCGCTGGTCCAGGAGGTCCGCGGCGAGCAGCGGGTCGGGCGTGGCGCCCGACCGTGCGACGAGGGCGGCCACCCGCTCCCAGACGGCGTCGGCGCGCGGATGCCCGTCGGTACGCAGCCGCCGCGCCTCGGCGACCAGATCGGGCAGCGCGGCCCCGTCCTCCCGTACGGGGCCGGGCGCCGTGGCCGGGACTGGCGCCGCGACCGCGGGCACCGGGCGCGCCGCCCGCACGCCGAGCGGCAGGGCTGCCAGCAGGGGCCCCTGCTCCAGCCGGGCCTTCAGCCGGCCGGAGACCACGGTGCTGCCGTTGCGCGCGTCGAAGCGGGCGGCGATCGCCGCGGCCTCCGCGTCGAGGAGGTCGTGCAGGTCCCGCACGGTGCACTGCCGCCCGGCGTACGGGACGGCCGGCTGGTCGCCTGTGTCGAGGGCGAGCAGCCGGCGGAGCAGGACGAGCGTGCCCGTCAGCAGGTGAAGCCGGGCCCACGGGTTGCCGTCCGAGGCGAGGTGGGAGGCGTGCTCGGCGAGCAGTTCGAGGCCGCGGGCCTCGTTGCCGGTGAGGGCGCAGAACTCGATGTGCAGGCCGGTCGACGGCAGGAGGCTCTCGTTGCCGCGGACCATGCGGTAGCCGCGCAGGTGGTTCGCGCGCGCCTGGTCGACGCGGCCCGTGCGCACCAGCGGCAGCAGGGACTTGGCGAGGACGCGGTGCGGTTCCTCCATGCAGCTCTTCGTGCCGTCGAGGACGGGCGCCCAGGTGCGCAGCGCCTTGTCGTCGTCGCCCCGGCTCAGCCAGTAGGAGCCCTGGTCGTTGAGTTCGCAGGCGTGGCAGTTGGCCATCGGGTCGCGGTCGGCCGCCGTCCACGCGGCGAACGCGCGCGCCGCCCTGCCCGTGTCGCCCGTGTCGTCGGCGAGTTCGAACTCGGCCTGGCGGACGGCCCGCTCGGTGTACCCGGCGGTGCGGTAGCGGCGCTCCATCTCAGCGAGCCACTGCTCCATGGTGGCCAGCGGGACCTCCGGGAGCGTCAGCATGCCGGAGCTGACCCACTTGAACATCCAGTGGAACGTGTGGGTGTCACCGCTGTCGAAGGCGGACGGGTCGCGGTCCCACTCCTGGAGGAGGCGGGCAAACGGGACGAGCATCCTGCCGCGTTCGGTGCTGTACTCGTACGCCCGGATGACGCCGAACAGGGCGTGGCGCAGCAGGTCGCGGTCGCCGGTGGCCTCGGCGGCGGCGACCAGTTCCTCGGCGCGGGCGTTGCGGAGGAGGCCGTTCGGGGCGCGGTCGTTCTCCCACAGGGCTCGGCGTACGGCCTCGGGCGAGTGCTCGGCGGCGGTCACTGGTCGTCCTCCTGGGGGTCGCGGGCGGTGGTGGTCGGGTGCGTCGCCCATTCCAGGAGCCCGAGGAAGGCCCGGTTGAGCAGGGACGTGTCGGCGGGGCGCAGGGGGCGCTGCGCCATGAGCAGGGCCTGCCCGTACAGGGACTCGACGGCCGTGCCGGCCAGTTCGGCGTCGGTGATCGCCGCGATGCGGCGGACCAGGGGGTTGTTGTGGTTGAGGACGAGGCGGGCGCGCGGGGCGGCGCCGCGCAGGGCGCCGAGGATGTCGCTCCACAGCGGGTCGGCGCCCTCTTCGGCGGCGGCGCGGTCGCGTTCGTGCCGGGCCTCACGGTCGTCGAGGTAGAGCGCCGGGACGGTGACCGGCTGGTAGGCGCGCAGGGCGACGTCGCAGCCGAGGGCGTCGAGCCGGGCCCGGGCGGTGGCGAGGAACCCGGAGAGGGCCAGCTCCCGCCGGGGGTCGACGGGGTCGAGGTGGGCCGTGACGGCTCCGGCGTCGAGCTCGCCGACGGTGACGCCCTCCCTGACCTGCGGGAGCAGGGCGATGAGGTCCGTGTCGTACGTGTAGCCGCCGTTGACGACGCCGAGGCCGTGCGCCGCGGCGATGGGCGAGACCTGGCGGAACTCCTCCACGGTGCGGGTGAAGTGCACGTGGGGGTGGGCACGGACGAACTCGTCCAGGGTGACCTGGCCGTCACTGGTCTCGAACGGCAGCCACGGCAGCATCAACCGGAACAGCTCGGCGTCGTGCCGCGCCATCGACTTCACGCCGAGGTGGTGGACGGAGAGGAAGGCCGCCAGCCGGTCGGGGTCACCGGCGGCGAGCTCGGCCAGCCACTCGCGGATGCGGCCGCCCAGCGCGTCGCGCACGGCGGCGAGGGTCTCGTCGTCGTACAGGTTCTCGCGGGACGCGGTGGGACGCAGCGTGTCGGTGTCGAGGACGACGCGGACGAAGAACGCCCAGTCGGGCAGCAGGTTGTCCGCCCGGTCGGTGAGGAGCATGCCCTTGAGGTAGACCCGGTGGGCGGCACGGCCGGCGGGGCTGGTGGCGGACGGCAGGACGTACGCCACGCCCCGTACGCCGGCGACGGGCAGGTCCAGGTCGACGGAGTCGAGCGGGGTGAACCCGAAGACGCGCGCGCAGTGCCCGGCGAGGGCGACGCGGCGGGCGGTGGGCGTCGGGTACGGCCGGTCCCACACGGCGGGCCGCTCGGTCAGCGGCCGGTCGGTGGCGTCCGGGCCGGTGAAGGTGACCTCGTACGGCAGCAGCGACCCGAAGTCCCCGACCAGTTCGGCGACGCGCTGGGGGTCGGTCCACTCCTCGGCGCCGGGCCGGGGCTCCAGGCGGACGGTGGTGCCGGGTTCGGGGCGCGCCTCGTCGGGGAGGGTCCGCACGGTGTACGAGCCGTCGTCGCCGGCCAGCCACTCCACAGGCGGCTCGTCGGGCTTGCGGGCCGACCGGGACACGACGCGGATCTGCCGGGCGACGACGAAGCAGGCGAGCAGCCCGATGCCGAACTGGCCGAGGAACTCCTGTCGGGCGCTGTCGAGCGCGTCGCGCTTGGAGCTGCGGCCGATGGTGGCGAGGAGCGTGTGCACCTCCTCGGCGGTGAGCCCGACGCCGGTGTCCTCCATGACGACGGCGTCGCCGGTGGCCGTGAGCCGGATGCGGGTGGGCGCCGACGGGTCGTGGGCGAGCCGCGCGGTGACGGCGTCCACGGCGTTCTGCAGCAGCTCGCGGACGTAGACGCGGGGGCTGGAGTACAGGTGGTGCGACAGCAGGTCCACAAGACCCCGGAGGTCCACCTGGAAGGTGTTGACGGAGGGCGCGGACGGCTCGGGCGAGCCGGGCGTTTCGGGTGAGGCAAGGTTCATGGGCAGCTGGGAGCAGCCGCGCGGCCCCGGACGGCGGCCGCGGGTGCGGGTCGGGCGATCGCGGGGTCCCCCCCTCACGATGCGCAATGGGCCCGGCCCGGTCTCGGTGGCGCGCGGGGCGCGGCACCGGGAAGGACTCGGAATTGACGACCATGGTAGGGACCGCCACTGACATTGCCCAGGAGGTTTCCCCTCCCACCTGCGGGAAGTCCCGCCCCCGCCCGCCGAGCAGCTGCGGGAGGTCCACGTCCCGGCACCGCGTCCCGGCACCACGTCCCGCGCCGCACGGGGAAGGACCTCGTACGTGAACGGGCCGGCCGCCGGGCACCCGGACCGGTCGCCCGGCACCCCGGCCGGCCGTCGCCAGCGCGGTGCCGCGCCCCGCCCGGGCCCCGGCTCCCGGCGCCGGTCGCGGGCCGCCGCACCGCGCGTCCCGAAAACCACGGTGACGGGAGCGGCCCCGATGGGTGAGAGTGCGGTGAGCCCCGTCTCGTGAAGGAGTTGCCGTGTCCTATCCGCAGCCGCGCTACCTCGGTGACGGCGGAGAGATCAACGCGGTGTTCAGGTCCGCCGACACCGCGCCCGACGTCGTCTCCCCCTCGGGCACCACCACCCACTACCTCGCCGGCCATGCCCTGACGGGCGGCGAGTTCGGCCTGTACAAGGTCGACATGGGCCCGAAGGCGCCGGGCGCCCGGACCCACTTCCACCGCACGATCTCCGAGTCGTTCTACGTCCTGTCGGGCGAGGTCCGGCTGTACGACGGGGACCGCTGGGTCACCGGGCGCCAGGGCGACTTCCTGTACGTGCCGGTCGGCGGACTGCACGCCTTCAAGAACGACTCCGACGACCCGGCGTCGATGCTGATGCTGTTCTCCCCCGGCGCGCCGCGCGAGGAGTACTTCGAACGGATCGCGGAGTTCGCCCAGCGCGGTCGCGAGGAGCTGCGCGACTTCCAGCTCCGCCACGACAGCTACTTCCCCGACATGCTCGACTAGGCCGGTCGCGCCCGCCGGGCGCCGCCGGGCCCGCCGCCGGTTCCGGCGGGACGGGGGCGGGCCCCGGGGCGGTGGCGACGACCGCGGCGGCCGGCCCGCCCGGCGCCCCGGCGGCGGCCGTGCCACCCGAGCCGTACGCCGCCCGGGCGGCACGAGGGCGAGCCGCACGCCCGGCGCGGCCCGGGATCCTATGCTCGACGGATGGACACCCTGAAGTGCACCCAGTGCGGGGCCGTCGACCTGGAACCCGGATTCATCGAGGACGACGGCGAGCACTCCCACGGCTACGCCCGCTGGATCGCCGGTCCCCTGGAGCGCGGCATGCTGGGCGGCGCCAAACGCATGGGCCGCCCCCGCTGGCAGATCGACGCCGCCCGCTGCCCCCAGTGCGGCCACCTGGAGCTGTTCGCGCGCGAGCGCGCCTGACGGCCCGGCCGGTCGCCCCGCCCGACGGCCCCGGCCCCCTCGCGCGACGCCGGGTGTCGGCCGCGGACATCGTTCCGACACGGGGTGAACACCGAAGCGGCACCGGTCGCCCCTAGCGTCTTCCCCGCCTACTCGACCAGGCACGTGACCGTGGGGAAGGAAGCGAACGATGAGCGTGAAGACTCAGGCGTCCGGCGAGTACCGCCTGCGGGGGGCCGAGGCGACCCGGATCTGGGAGCTGGCCACGAAGGCGGCCGGGCTTGAGGGCGCCGCGACGGTGGACCTCGCGAACCTGCTGCTCGACATGCCTGCGGAACTGCGCAGGACACTGATCGATTTCTCGGGCGGCGCGTCCCCGCAGGGCGTGGTGCTCGTCCGCGGCCTGCCCGTGGGCGACGTGCCCGCCACCCCCCGGGAGCACGGGGGCCAGCGGCTGGGGCCGCACGGCACGACCGGGCTGCTGACGCTGGTCGCCGACCTGCTGGGAACCCTCATCGGTTACGAGGACGAGAAGTCCGGTGCGCTGATCCACGAGGTGCACCCCGTCCCCGGCGAGGAGCAACGCATCGAGAACAGCGGCGCGGTGGCCTTCGACTTCCACACGGAGAACGTGCACCACCCGCTGCGTCCGGATTTCCTGGGGCTGCTGTGCCTGCGGCAGGACCACAAGGGGGTCGCGGCGACCCGGGTGGCGTCCATACGCCACGCGTACCCGCTGCTGACCTCCCGGCAGCGGGAGCTCCTGCGCATGCCCGTCTTCAGCAGCGCCTACCCGACGTCGTTCTCCCGCAACATCGCCGGCCCGCGGCCGGCCTCCGGCCCTCACCCGGTGCTCTTCGGCGAGGAGCCCGACCTCTTCATGCGGTTCAACTCGCACACCACCACCGCCGTCGACCCCGAGGCCCGCGCCGCCCTGAAGGCCCTGTCCGAGGCGCTCGAAGAGGTCTGCCAGGAGTTCGTGCTCGCCCCCGGCGACCTCGTGGTGGTCGACAACCACATCGCGGCGCACGGCCGCTCGGCGTTCACCCCCCGCTTCGACGGCCGGGACCGCTGGCTGCGCCGCTGCTACTCGCTGCGGGCGATCCCCCGCTGGACGGAACGGATGATGCCCCGGCCCCGCGTGCTGCCCGAACTGGCGCAGATCTCCGGGGTGTTCTGACAGCGGTGGCGGAATCGGGCGGCGACGGACAGTGAACGAGCAGGGGGTTGGGCCTTGGATGCTGTAGGAGTGGGCGGGCTGCTGACCGCGGCGGCGGCCGCGGGCTGGGTGGACGCCGTGGTGGGCGGGGGCGGGCTCGTCCTCATCCCGGCGCTGATGGTCGCCTTCCCCCATCTGCCCCCCGCCGTGGCGCTGGGCACGAACAAGCTCACCGCCATCACCGGCACCACCGTCGCGGCCGTCACGTACGCGCGCCGCACCAAGCTGGACCGCTCCGTCGCCCTGCCGGCGGCCGGCCTGGCCGTGCCGGCCGCCGGCTTCGGGGCGCTGTCCGCCTCCTCCCTGCCCGCCGACTGGTTCAGACCGGTCATCATGGCGCTGCTCATCGCGGTGGCGGCCTTCGTCGCGGCGAAGCCGAGCTTCGGCGCCCTCCAGGACGCGGACGCGGTCAGCCGGCGCCGGAAACTGTTCGTCGTCGCCCTCGCCGGCTGCGGGATCGGCTTCTACGACGGCATCTTCGGCCCCGGCACCGGCACGTTCCTCATCATGGTGTTCACCAGCCTGCTGTCCCTGGAGTTCCTCCAGAGCTCGGCGCTGGCGAAGGTCGTCAACGTCGGCACGAACCTCGGGGCGCTCGCCGTGTTCGCCGCCCAGGGCCAGGTGCTCTGGCTCCTCGGAGCGGCCATGGCCGTCTGCAACGTCGCGGGCGCGCGCGTCGGGGCGAAGACCGCGCTGCGCCGCGGTTCCGGTTTCGTCCGCACCGTGCTGCTCGTGGTCGTGGCCTGCATGGTCGTCAAACTGGGCTTCGACCAGTTCGGGTGAGGCGTATGACCGGGAGGTGTGCGACGGGTGCGGCACGGGGCTTCGACCCCGGGGGGAGGGACCTGCCCAACAGCGCCGAGCTGTCGGAGCGGTACGACCCCGACCGGCTGCGCGCCGAGCTCGTGCGGCTGACCAGGCGGTACGGGTCCCCGCTGTCCGCCGCCGTCGGGCGCCGGGTGCTGCCGCTGATCAGCCCCGGCGGGGACGTGCGCCGCGTCGACCCCGGCGGCCCCGGCCTCCAGGACTTCCTGCCGACCCGGTGGCTCCCCTGCCTCCCGTCGGTCCAGGACATCCTGGCCCGGCTGCCCGCCCCGCCGCGCGGTGTGCGGCTCATCGCCCTGTCGCCCGGTACGAGGTACACGCACCTGCAGTCGGCGAAACTCGGTCCGCCGTGGGGCCTGTGCCGCCTCCACCTCCCGGTCGTCGGCGGGCCGGGGACCCGGACCGTCTTCCCGCGGGAGACCCTCACCTGGACGCCGGGAACCGTCTGGTTCTCGGCCGCCTGGCGGGCCCACGCCCTGGTCAACGACGAGGGGCACGAGACCGTCCAGCTCCTGGTGGACGTGTGTCACACCGCGGAGCTGGCCGCGCTGTTCCCCAGGGCCCTGCGGCGGCTGCTCACGGGGCCGGGCGTCCTCGTGCACCGGCCGGAGGTGCCGCTGCCGCCGGAGGGCCTGCGCGCGTACCGGTGCCGCTTTCCCCTGCCGGAGACGTTCGCCAACTGGGAGCAGCCCGGCCACCGGCTTCCCGGCACCGCCGGACGGACGACCGTGCGGGCGGAGGTCGACGTACGTGCGGGGACCCCCCTGCTGGTCCTCGCCGGCCGCCCCTTCTGCGCGCTGCAACACCTCGGGGCCGGGGAGTTCCGCTTCCGCGGGTGGAGCGACGAACGGACCCTGCAGGTCGTCCCCGGGCACGACGGGGAGCGGCACCGGGTGGTGCTCCGCGCCCGGGAGGGCCGCGACACCTACGTGGTGGAGCTGCCGGCCACCTCCGCGGAGTGACCGGCGAGGGCGTCCAGGAAGCGCCGCAGGCGCAGCGGGGCCCGCATCCGGCGGCACAGGGCCGCCCCGGTCCGCAGCAGGGCCACCGACCCGGCGGCGTCCCCGGCGGCCCTGCGCGCGGCGGCGAGGCTGAGGAGCACCTCGGACTCCAGCAGCGGGTCCTGGATGCTCCGGGCGAGGTCCAGCGCCTGCCGGAGCCGCTCCTCGCCCTGCGGGAGCCCGCCGCGGCGCACGTCCACCGTGCCCAGCCCCAGCAGCGCGGCGCAGCACCCGCTGAGGTCCCCCAGCGCCGTGGCGTCCCGCAGTCCCCTCCCGTACGCCTCGTACGCCGGGCCGAGCCGCTCCTCCGCCAGGTGGAGGTCGGCCTGGCTGAGGCGCACCTGTGCCGCGCTGCGCCCGTGGAAGAACGTCACGAGGCGCTCGGCGTCCCGCAGGAAGGCCCTCGCCTCCTCGCGCCGTCCCCGTTCGAGCTCCGTCTGGGCCATCCAGCGCACCACCTGCGCCTGCGCCTCCAGGTCTCCGGCGGCGCGGAGGAGCGGGAGGCACTCCTGCCAGCGGGCGAGGGCCCGTTCGGGCCTTCCCAGGACGCGGTCGGCGCACGCGGCCTTGCGCAGCGCCAGCGCGTACCCGTGGCAGTCCCCGACCAGGTGGAACAGCCGTCGGGACTCCTCCAGCAGGGGGACGGCGCGGTCGTACTGGCGCCGCGTGAGGTACAGGTCGCCGAGGCCGAGGAGCAGGACCGCCTCGCCCCTCCGGTTGCCCTGCCGCCGTACGGCGGCGAGGGCGCCGTCGTGGGTGAGGAGCCAGTCGTCGAAGTGGAACCGGACGCTGAACAGGCAGCGGGACGTGGCCGCCAGGTCCCAGGCCAGCTCGTCCTGTCCGAGCTCCGCCGTCTGGAGGCACAGCGCGGTGATGGTGGGCCGGTCCGCCTCGTACCACCCGAGGGGGTCGCCGGTCGTCCTCTCGACGACGTCGGACGGCACCGACGACAGGGAGGCGGTGCCGTGGACGACGGTGAAGTCACCGCCGCAGATCCTGCGGTGGGCGATGCCCGCGAGCGCGAGGGTGGTCTCCGCGACCCGCTGGACGGCGGCCTCCCACTCCACCTTCGGTTCCGCCTCGCGCAGGCACTCCAGGGCGAACAGCCGCACGAGGTCGTGGAGCCGGTACCGCGGCCGTGTGCTGCCGGGCGGGCTGATGACGTCCACGAGCCGCGTGTCCAGCAGCTCGTCGAGGAGGTCCTCCGCCTCGGTGAGCGGCGCGTCCAGGAGGGGCGCGCAGACCCAGTCGGAGAAGTCGGGCACCTCCAGCAGCGCCAGTCGGCGGAACAGCTTCCGCGCGGCCGGGCTCAGCCCCTGGTGGGAGAGTTCGAGGGTGCTGCGCACCGCCAGGCTCTCGTGGGTCAGCTCGTCGAGCCGGCGCCGCTCGTCGGCCAGGCGCGCGGCGGCCTTGTGCAGCGGCCAGTGGGGCTTCGAGGCCAGTTTGGCTCCGACGATCCGCACGGCGAGCGGCAGTCGGCCGCAGTACTCGACCAGTTCGTCGGAGGTGTGGGGCTCGGCGGCGAGGCGTTCGTCACCGACCAGCCTCCTGAGGAGCTCGTGCGCGTGCCGCCGGCCGAAGACGCCCAGTTCCAGCACCCGCGCGTTGGGAACGGTCGTCATCCTGGACCGGCTGGTGACCAACACACCGCAGCTTCCCGTGCCGGGCAGCAGGGGGACGACCTGTCGCGCGTCGCCGGCGTTGTCCAGGACGAGGAGCATGCGCCGGCCGGCGATGAGGCTGCGGAACAGGGCGGCGCGCTCGTCCAGGGACCCGGGGATGGCGGCGCCCGAGAGTCCGAGCTCGCGCAGGAAGCGCGCCAGGGCCTCCTCGGCGGACACGGGATGGGTGTCCAGGCCGCGGAGGTCGACGTAGAGCTGCCCCTCGTCGAACACGGACCTCAGGCGGTGCGCCACGTGTACGGCGAGGGCCGTCTTGCCCGTGCCGCCGGGGCCCACGACCAGCGCCACGGGCGTGGTCGTGCCGCCGGGGGCGAGCACCTCCAGGAGGTGGCGCGTCTCGTCCTCGCGGCCGACGAACTCCCCGAGGTCGCCCGGTAACTGGCAGGGGACCTTCGGCTGCCCGGCGGCGGGCCGCGCCGGCCGTGCGGGCGGGTGGTGGGCCGGGGAGGCGGCCGGCACCGCGGGCGGCTCGGGTTCGGGGGTGTCGCGGCCCTCCGCGCCGTGGAGCAGCCGTTCGTGCGCGCGGCGCAGTTCCGGCCCGGGGGACACGCCCAGTTCGTCCCTGAGGAGCCGGGCCGTGTCGTGGTAGAGCCGGAGCGCGTCGGCCCGGCGGCCGGAACGGGACAGGGCGAGCATCAACTGGGCGCGCGGCCGCTCCAGCAGCGGATGCTGCTGGACGAACAGGGACAGCCCCGAGATCAGGTCCTCGTACAGGCCGAGGCTCAGTTCCGTGTCGAAGCGGGCCTCGTGCGCGGCGATACGTTCCTCCTCCCACCGCCGCAGCTCCGGCTGCCACGCCCGGCTCGCGGCGCCGGACAGGACGGGGCCGCGCCAGAGGGCGAGCGCGGACCTCAGTGCGGCGAGGGCGCGCCGGGGGTCGTCCGCCTCCTGGTGGCGGCGGGCCTCCTCACGGAGTTCCCGGAAGGCCAGGGTGTCCAGCCAGACGCCGTCCGTGACGAAGCGGTAGCCGGGCTGCTGGGTGACGAGGACGTCCTGTTCCACCCCCATCTGCCGGAACGTCCGGCGCAGCCGGGAGACGCAGGCGGCGATCTGGTTGGCCGGGTCGGCCGGCATGGCCTCCTCCCAGACGCTGTCCGCGAGGTGCTGGAGGGAGACCACCTCGTTCGCCCGCAGGAGGAGGGTCCCCAGGACGGTGCGCAGGCGCGGCGCCGACACCGCGTGCGGCCGGCCGTCGTAGCGGATCTCCATGGGGCCGAGTAACCGCAGCTCCAGCTTCCGTCCGGTCGATGGCATGGTCCCCCCGGCTACGTGCCGACTACGGGGAATCATCATAGGGAAGGGCGCGAACAGAACGTAACGCTGTGTGTTGTCAATCATGTGAACGGTGCCGTGCGGCAACGGAAAGCGCCCGTGTCGGGGACGTCCGGCGGCCCTCCGGCCGGAGGGCCGGCCGGCGTCCGGGGCGGGACGGAACAGCGCGGGTGGGGGCGTGGGCGGGGTCCGCGCCCGGGGGCCGCCCGCGGCGGGGCGGGGGTCAGCGGCAGCAGGCCGGGGTGTCGCGTCCGCTGGTCGCGGCGTAGTACTGGAGGTCCTGCACCTCGGGGTGGCGCACCACCCGGTACGGGAGTTCCACGGCGGCCCCGGCGCGGCCGTCGCGCACCACCGCGGCCGCGACCCCGCCGGGGCGGAGCGGCACCAGGAGGGGGTGCGCCCCGGCCGGAGCCGCGTGGGTGGTCGTGGAGGAACCGACGGTGACGCGGACGGTCGCCGGCCGGGTGAGGAACGGCAGCACCTCCACCGTGTCACGGGCCTCCTCGCTGCCCTCGCGCAGCGACATCAGCAGGGTTTGGCCCCCGGTCGGGACGGCGTGGGCGAACTGGGTGCGGGAGGTGAGGTACAGCGTGTCGCGCGTGATCTCCGGCCACCTCCCCGTCTTGAACCGGACCAGGTGGTACGAGCTGAGGTCCAGGTAGGCGTGGCCGTTGTGGAGCGACGGGGCGAAGTGGCCGCCTTCGGAGTGGTCGTTCCAGGTGGTGAGCTGGACCCAGTCCGCTCCCCCCTCGATGGCGCGGTTCCAGGTGGCGCGGAGGGTGGCGGTGTTGCCGGCCTCGTCGTACACGCCCTGGCTGGGCCGGGCGTCCTGGACGGAGACGGGCTGCATCCACACCTTGCCCAGCCGGTGCGCGAGGCGCGCGTCGCGGCCGGGGTCCGCCGGTTCGGTGTAGCTGCGGCTGCCCCAGTCGGAGAAGCCGTGGCTGATCGGGGCGTACTCCTCGTGGTGCGCGCCGAAGTCGAGGAAGAGCGGCACGAAGGCGGTCCGGACGCCGTGCCGTACCCGTAGGTCGTCGAGGAGGGCGGACCACCAGCCGGCGCTCCTGGCCTCGGCCTTGAACGGGGAGACGACGAGCCGCCCGTCGTCGAGCCGGTGCGCGGCCGGGCTCCGGCCGAGCTCGGCGATGGCGTCGGCGATCTCGCGGGGGCTCTCGGTGGTGAGGGAGGCCATGTCCGGCATCAGCATGATCTTGAAGTCGGGGGCCACCGCGTGGGCGGCCTCCAGGAGGAGCCGGCAGCGCTCCCAGTTCCTGCCCGACAGGGACAGCACGTCGAGGGTGAACCCGTCGAGCCCGGCGGCGCGGGCGGTCCGCACCTCCTGCCGGAGGTTGGCCGACTCCCAGTCGCCTTCCTTGGGGCGGACGGGCAGCGGGCGGTCGCGCAGGAGGCCGCCGTACGCGCGGTGCTTGCCGCCCTCGCCGTCCGGGGTCAGGTAGTGGCGGGCGTAGTAGTCGCGGTCCGGTTCCTCGTTGTCGAGGGAGAGCGGGTACGGGGTGAAGTAGTGCGCGAACACGAGCTTCCCGCGGGCCCGGAGGGCGGCGCGGTCCGGCATGTCGAAGGGGAGCGCGGTGGCGGCGCCCGCGCGCGCGGAGTCCCCCGGCCCGCCCGCCCCGCCCGGAGTGGCCCCGGTGCCCGGGTCGTGGCCCCACGCCGCGGCCAGGCCTGCGCACAGGACGGCGAGGAGCAGGCCGACCGCGCCCCCCGCGAGGGACCGGCCGCGCAGGCGGTGTCGCCGGTGGCGCGGCCGGGCCTCCCGGTGACCGCCGTGTTCCGTTCGCATCCCGACCCCTCTCCCCCCGCGCCCGTGGGCGGCGCGCCGTACAGCAGTAGAACGGATCGTCACGGGCGGGACAACCTCTTCCCCCGAACGGGGCAACGCGCCGCGGACCGCCGTACGGTCGTCACGGCCACGGCAGGCGTCGTACCGGTGACGGCGGGTACGTTGGCGCGGTGGGGCACGTTGACGCGGGCCCGGGCGTTCGCGGGTAGGAGGGCCCGGGGTTCGCGGGCAGGAGGAGGAGAGCCGATGCGAGAGGCAGCCGGGGCGCGGAGCGTGCTCAGCCGACTGGACCGCGCGGTGTTCGCGCAGGTGGCGAAGCGTGCCTGGCCCGCCGCCGAGCCCGTGCTGCCCCGGCTCAGCCGGGCCGCGGACCGGGGCGTGCTGTGGTGCGGTGTCGCCGCCGGCATGTGGGCGCTGGGCGGGGCGCGGGGTCGGCGGGCCGCGGTGCGCGGCGTCGTGTCGCTGGCGCTCGCCTCGGCGACGGTGAACACGTTGGCGAAGGGCGCGGTGCGGCGGCAGCGCCCGGTCATCGACCGGGTGCCGCTCGCGCGCCGGCTGCCCCGCCAGCCGCTGACCACGTCGTTCCCGTCCGGGCACTCCGCGTCCGCGGCGGCGTTCACGACGGGGGTCGCCCTGGAGTCGCGGGGCATGGGCGCGGCGCTGGTGCCGGTGGCGGCGTCCGTCGCCTTCTCCCGCGTCTACACCGGGGTCCACTATCCGAGTGACGTGCTGGTGGGGATGGCGCTGGGGGTGGGGGCGGCGTTCGCGGTGCGCGGGCTGGCGCCGACGCGCGACCTCGTGCCCGTGCCCGCGCGGCCGCGCGCGAGGGTGCCGGCGCTGCCGGACGGGGACGGGCTGGTGGTCGTGGTGAACCCGTCCTCGGGCGCGGGGCCGCAGTTCACGGACCCGGCGGTGCAGATCGCGACGCTGCTGCCGAAGGCCGAGGTGCTGCTGTGCCGGCGCGGGGTCGATTCGCTGACGGACCTTCTGGAGACCGCCGCGGCCGAAGCGGCCCGGCGGCGCGGGGTGTTCGGGGTGTGCGGCGGCGACGGGACGGTGAACGCGGCGGTGGCGCCCGCGCTGCGGCACCGGGTGCCGCTGCTGGTCCTGCCGGGGGGAACCTTCAACCACTTCGCCGCCGACCTCGGGGTGGACACGGTGGCCGACGGCTGCCACGCGCTGGCGGAGGGGCACGCGGTGCGGGCCGACGTGGGCCGTGTCCGGCCGCACGGCGTCCGCGGGGCCGGCGGCCGGAGCGGGGAGGGCCGGGAGCCGGTGTACTTCGTCAACACCTTCAGCCTGGGCGTGTACCCGGAGCTGGTGCGGCTCCGGGAGCGCTGGTCGCCCCGGATCGGCGGCCCCGCCGCCACGCTCCTGGGCGCCGCGCGGGTACTGCGCACGGCGACCCCGCTGCGCGCGGAGGTGAACGGAAAGCCGCGCTCCATGTGGTTCCTGTTCGCGGGCAACGGCGTCTACCGCAGCGTGGGGCTGGCGCCGCTGCGCCGCCACGACGTGGCGGACGGGCTGCTCGACGTGCGGATCGCGCAGGCGGGCCGGCTGGCGCGCCCCCGGCTGCTGGCGACGGCGGCCGGCGGGCTGGCCCGTACACGGCTGTACGCCGCCGCCCGCACGACCGCGCTGCGCGTCACGAACCTCCCCGCCGGCGCCCACATGGCGTACGACGGGGAGGTCGTGCCGGCACCGCGGGGGCTGACGCTCGACAAGCTGCCGGAGGCGTTGACCGTCTACCGGCCGCTGACCGACTGAGGGCCGTCCGTACGCGACGGGCCGTCCGCTGCTCCGGTCCGGGGGCGGCGCCGGGCTCGGGCGTGCCGCCGTCGGCGTCCTCGCCGCCGGGCGGCAGGGGGACGATCAGGTCGCCGTCGACGTCCTCGGGGAGCGTCCGGCCGCCGGGGCCGGTGCCGTTGACGGCGCGCCCGGGGCGGGGGCGGGGCGGCGCGGTGGGCGGTAGGGGTGCCGGCCGGGGGTGTCGGGGCCGTGGTCCTCCCGGAGCGGCGCGGACGGCGGGGCGGGCGCGGGCCGGGCGGGCGGCGGGTTCAGCCGAGGGTGCGCACGGCGTCGACGATCAGGTCCCAGTACGCCTCCACGTCCACGTCCACGCCGACGTACGCGTTGGGGCGGGCCCCGGTGACGCCGTCGAGGTCCACGACGGTGGCGCCGCGCGTGTGGGTGCCGGTCAGTTCGATCGCGACGGGCGCGTGGACCAGTGCGACCAGGTCCGGGGCGACGAGGTGGGCGACGGTGAGCGGGTCGTGCAGGGGCGGGGCGGGAAAGCCGAACACCTCGCGGTACGTGTCGCCGAAGTAGGTCAGCAGCTCGGCGCACACCTCGGCCAGCGGCGTGCCGAGCGCGTGGACGCGCGCGACGACCTCGGGGGTGGCGAGCGCCCGGTGACTGACGTTGAGGCCGATCATCGTGAGGTGCAGCCCGCTGCGGAAGACGGTGTCCGCAGCCTCAGGGTCGGCGAGGATGTTGAACTCGGCGGCGGGCGTCCGGTTGCCTCGCCCGGTGGATCCGCCCATGAGGACGATCCGCTCGATCCTGTCGGCCAGCTCCGGGTGGGCGAGCAGGAACGCGGCGATGTTGGTGAGCGGCCCGGTCGGTACGAGGGTGACGGGCACGGGGTGGGCGCGGAGCGTGTCGCGGAGGAACGTGACCGCGTCGCGGCCGTCGACCGGTACGGCGGGGGCGCCGAAGCCGGGTCCGTCGAGCCCCGACTCCCCGTGGATGTCGGGTGCGGTGATGCGCGGACCGCGCAAGGGTCCGGCCATGCCGGCGGCGATCGGCACGCCTCCGATCCCGGCCGCCGTGCACACGCGGCGGGCGTTCAGGGTGGTCTTCTCCACCGTCTGGTTGCCGGCCACGGTGGTGATCCCGAGCAGCTCGACAGCCGGGTGAGCTGCGGCGAGCAGGATGTTGAAGGCGTCGTCGTGCCCCGGGTCGCAGTCCAGGATCACGGGGATGGGCATGGCGCCTCCTGAAGATCCGTCGAGTAGGCCGAAAAGCGTCGTTCGTCAACCTTGCCAACACCCACTGGCACTCTTACATTCAACCCGTCGGTAACACCCGCGAGTAGGTACGGCGGCACGCCACACCGCACGCGGTCGTTCTCCGCTCATTTTTCCCGCGCACCGCCGCGTCCCCCCGGCGGCCCGCCTTCGAGCAGGTCTCCCGCTCCATCCGACATCCGTGGCCGACGGTCACCGCGCGGCCGTGGACACCAAGAGAGGGGATATTTCATGAGAAGCACACCCCGGACCGACGCGGACGACGTCGTCGGCCGGATCCAGTGGAAACGCTTCGCCGCCCTGTCCGTACCGGGGGTCGCCCTGACCGCCGCCCTGGGGGTCGCCCTGTCGAGCGGGGCCCTCGCGGCCTCCTTCGCCGTGTCGGGCCAGCAGTTCAAGGTGTCGGCGGACACCCTGACCGGGGAGGGGTTCGCGCAGTACGGGGGCATCGACACGAACGCCCGCGAGGACCTGCTGCCCGTGGCCGTCACGGCCATCCGCAAGGCGGAGCTGCACAACCTGTGCCAGTCCGTCGTCACGACGCTCCCGGTCGTCGGCGACATCTCCCTGTACCTCACGGCCGGGAAGAAGAAGCCCGTCGAGGCCACCGACCTCTTCGTGGACGCCACACAACTGTCGGGCGACGCCGGCTTCAACAACATCGAGATCGGCCGCGACGCGTCCACCCTCGACAGGGGGCCGGACGGCGCCCAGGGCATGCAGGACCTGTTCGGCCAGCAGGCCGACGACGTGCGCATCACCGACCTGAAGCAGGTCGCCTGGGCGACCAACGCCGGCACCTTCAAGCTGTCCGGCCTGAGCATGAAGATCAGCAAGGGCAAGAAGGAATGCTTCTGACATGGCGTCACCGGCGGACGGGGCCACACGACGGCTCCCGGTCGACTCCCTGGACGAAGCCTTGACCGAAGCCCCGGAGGACCCCGCCTCCGCCGCAGACCGCGGTGGCCCCCGGGCGAGGTGGCGCCGCTGGCGCAGGAGCCGGCCCTTCTGGGGCGGACTGCTGGCCGTCCTGGCCGGAGCGGAGATCTGCGCCATCCCGCTGGCACCCCTGGAGGTGATGCTCCACCAGGGCATCGCCGGAGTCCCCTCCGTCCTCCTCGGAATTGTCATGATCATGCTAGGTATCTCGGTCTGGGTGTCCCCTCAGTACCGCTCGCTCGCCGGTGTCGTCACCACCCTGATCGCGGCCGCCGCGCTCGTCATGTCGAACCTGGGCGGGTTCCTCCTCGGCACCCTCCTGGGCATCGCGGGCGGCGCCATGATGTTCGCCTGGCAGCCGGTGGCGTCCCCACGCCCCGCCGAACCCGCTCCCCCGGCCCCCGGCACCGCGGACACCTGACGGGGCCGCACCCCCGGCCCCTCACCGCCCGCCTCTCCACCGCTCCCGTGACCACTACGGCTCTCCGTACTTTTCCCGGACCCCCCACACCCGCACCGGTGTGACGCCCCGTCACGCCATCCCCGAAGGAGAACACCACATGGCACCCCTCAGCACCCCCACCCGCACGGCGCTCTCCCTGGGCACCGGCCTGGCCGCGGCCGGCGTCCTGGTCTTCGCCGGCGTCACCACCACCGCGGCGCAGGCCGCGCCGGCGCTCGCGGGCTCCACCACCGTCACCCCCGCCGGCCACGGCTTCAAGGCCGCGCTGAGCGGCAAGGCGACCCTCAAGGCGGGATCGGTGACCGTCACCTGTTCCGTCTCCACGTCCAGCGGTACGGTCCCCGCGGCGCCCGGCAACCACAACGCCGCCGGTCCCGTCGTCAGCGCGATCACCCCGCCGACCTTCACCTCCTGCACCACCAGCATGCCGGGGGTCAGCGCCACCGTCACCACCAGCGGCTCGTGGACCGTGTCCATGCAGCACGGCTCCCCGATCGTCGCGTCGTTCACCGTCCCCACCGGCGGTCTGGTCGTCCAGACGTCCGGCCTCGCCAGCTGCACCGTCACGGCGGCGCCCACCGCTCCCGCCGCGACGAGCGGCACGTGGAGCAACGGCGCCCCCTCCTCCCTGGCGTTCAGCAACGCCCAGGTGCCCGTCAAGGTCGTCGGCGGCTTCGGCTGCCCGACCAGCGCCACCACCTCGTCCTTCTCGGCCACCTACCTGGTGACCGACACGACCGACCCGGCGCGGCAGATCACGGTCTCCGGCTGACCGTCCCCTCCCGCCGGCGGCGCCACCGCGTCGCCGGCGGGACCCGCGCGCGGTACGGCGGCACCCTCGCCGTGCCGCGCGCACGCGCGCGAGCCCCGGGCGGGTACCCGGCCCCTCCTTCCCGGAGGAGCCGGGCGGCGGACCCGCTCGGCGGGTCCGCCGCCCCGGAGCGGCCCCGGGCGACGTACGAGGCGCCTCGTACGGGACGCCTCGTACGGGACGAAGCGCCACGTCGGAACACCCGCGGACCGGCCGCGCGCGGACCGCGCCCCGGAGCCGAACCGGTCGCGGCGGCGCTCCCCCGCCCCGGGGTCCCGGCCCCTCGTCGGCCCGGACGGCCGCCCGCCCGGTCCGCGTCCCCTGCCCGGTCCGCGCCCCCGCAACCCCCGCCGAGCCGGCGCCGCTCCGGCTCCTGGGCGGCCACGAAGGCGCTGTGCCATGCTCGGGGGGTGGAGGAACCGCGTGTCCCGACGGACGGCGACGCCTCGGACGCGGTGGCGCTCGCCAGAGCCGTCGCGAAGCTGCGCGCCCGGGTCGACGAGCTGGAGGAGACGCTCGCGACGAGCACCCTCAGGGAGCGGGCGAAGGGCGCCCTCATGGCGTGGGAGGGCCTGTCCGCACAGGCGGCGGACGCCGCGCTGGTGCGGCGCGCCGAGGTGCGGGGCCGCACCCTGGCGGACGAGTGTTGGGCGGTCCTGGGCGCCACCCGGAAGGGCGCCGCGCCCGCTCCGCCCTCCCGTACGCACCCGGCCGCGCACCCCTCCGGGGCCGCCCCCGCGCCCGGTGCCACGGCGCGCGTCCTCCTGGAGGTGCTGCGCGGTCCCGCCGCCGTCGCCGGGGTGCTGGTCTACGGGCCGGCGCCGGACGGCGGACTGGTCCTGCTCGGCCACGCCGGGGTGGACGGGGCCGCGGCCGCCCGCTGGTCCCGCCTGCCCCCGCCGTCGCCGTCGGGCGGACCGACGGCGACGGGGCCGCTGGAGGCGGCGCGGAGCGGACGGCCGGTCTGGCCGGACGGCGGTCCGACGGCGACGGCGGGGGGCGGTCCGGCGGGGGACGGCGGCCCCGGGGGGTGGCCGGCGGCGGCGTGGGTGCCGGTCTCCGGCGGCGGCGCGGCGGGGACGGTCCTCGGGTTCCTCCCGGCCGGCCCCGACGGGTTCGACACGGCGGCGCGGACGCTGGTGCGCAAGGCCGCGCGGTCGGCCGGCCGCGCCCGTGTGCCCCTGGGGGACGCGGCCGGGGCCGGGCCGGACGTCGGCGCCGTGCAGGCGGTGTTCGACGGCCTGCCGGTCCCCGCCGTGCTGCTGACCCCACTGTGGTCGCCGGTCCCGGGCGAGGTGGAGGACTACCGGATCGACGCCGCCGCGCCCCGGTCCGTGGACTCCGCGGGCCGCCGGGGCGGGGAACTGGTCGGGCGGCGCGTCCTGGAGACGTACCCCGCGGTCGCCGACACCGACCTGTGGCGCGGCTACGCCGGCACGCTGCTCACGGGCGTGCCGTACGAGAGCGGGCCGTTCCCGTACGAGGAGGCCGCCGCCGGCGTGCCCCGGCGGACCACCTGGACGGTGCGCGCCGCGCGGCTGGGCGGGCGGCTCGTCGTCTCCTGGGTCCGGCACGACGGGATCGCCCGGGAGGCGCGCCGCCGGCACCAGATGGAGCGCCTCGGCGGCCTGGGCTGGGTGGAATGGGACGTGCGCGCCGGCGAGGTGACGTGGTCCGGGCAGACGTACCGGATCTTCGGCCGCGACCCGGCGGAGGCGCCGCTCACCTGGGAGGAGCTCCCCGCACACGTCGTACCGGAGGACGTGCCGCGCTTCGAGGCCGCCACGCGGCTGCTGCGGGAGGGACACTCCCTGGACCGGACGTTCCGGATCACGACGCCGTCCGGGGTGCGGCACCTGCGGCTCGTCGCGGAGCCCGTGACCGACGCGGAGGGCGCCGCCGTGGAGGTCCACGCCCTCTACCAGGACCTCACCGCATTGCGGCGGGCCGAGCAGGCGCTGCTGGAGTCGGAGCGGGAGGTCCTCGCCCAGCAGGACCTGCTGACGGCGGAACGGGCACTGGCCGCGCGCCTCCAGCAGGCCCTGCTGCCCCGGCAGGACCGGGTCCTCACCGTCGCCGGGCTGCGGACGGAGGTGTTCTACCTCCCCTCGCAGGCCGGGCTCAGCGTCGGCGGCGACTGGTACAGCGCCGTCGAGCTCCCCGACGGCAGCGGGCTCTTCGTGATCGGCGACGTCGCCGGGCACGGCATCGACGCGGTCGCGACGATGGCGCAGTTGCGGTTCACCGCCAAGGGCATGATCGTCACGGGTTCGCCGCTGCCGGACGCCCTGGCGCGGCTGAACGCGCTGCTGATGCACGCCCCGGAGGGCCGCCACTCCACGGCGACGCTGGTCCTGGCCCGGTACCGGCCCTGGGACCGCACCATGACCTGGGCGCAGGCCGGGCACCTGCCGCCGCTCCTCGTCCGCGGCGGCCGGGCCACGTACCTGACGCCGCCCGCCGGGATCGTGCTGGGCGCCACCGCGGCCCGCTCGTACGAGGAGCAGCGGTTCACGGTCCTCCCCGACGACCACCTGCTCCTCTACACCGACGGGCTGGTCGAGCGCCCGGGCGAGGACCTCGCCGAGGGCCTCGCCCGGCTCGCCCGGCTGGCGGGCGACGCGGTGCGCGGCACGGCCGGTGCGGAGCGCCTCACCACGCGACTGACGGAGGCGCTGTCACCCACGCGACGCGACGACATCTGCCTGCTGCACCTCGCGCTGCCCGTCGACGGCCTCTGAGGCCCGGGCGGCGGGCACCGTGTGCGCGTCCAGCAGCGAGTCGTCCTCGGGCCGGGCGCCGGGCAGCCGGTGACGGGCCGCGACGAGCGCCGCGTCGATGTCCCGCGTGCCCGTGGAGACGCACAGGGTGTAGGCGACGTCCTCCAGGCGCTGCCGCACCTCTGGTCCGCCGTTGTGGGCGTCGAGCTTGCTGAGCGCGGTGTACTCCTCGATCAGCTTCGTCAGGACGGCGGGGTGGGCCATCAGCACGACACGGCTCCTTTCGTACGGTCCGGGGACACGCATGTACCCGGCTTCCCCACCGTCACACGTGCACCTCGCGTCAGGTGAGGAGAAGCTGCCCGGCCGCGTCGTCGTGGTTCCGGTGGGGGTGGGGGAACGGCGCCGGCGGGTGAGCGGTGGCGGACAGGCGCAGCTCGATGATGGAGCGGACCGTGGGCCACTCCTCGTGGAGGACCGAGTAGAAGGCGGTGTCGCGGACCACGCCGTCCAGGCCCCGCGAATGGGCGCGGCGGACCCCCTCGCAGGTGGCTCCGAGGCGTTCGATCGCCGCGCGGGAGCGGGTGTTGCGCGCGTCGGCGCGCAGCGTGATCCGGCGGACGCCCCAGGTGTCGAAGGCGTGGCGGAGCATGAGCAGCTTCGCCTCCGTGTTGGCCCCGGTGCCCCGCGCGCAGCCGGCGATCCAGGTGTTGCCGATCTCGGCGGCGTCGGGCACGGCGGTGAGCGGATCGCCGTACGGGACGCCGGTGGTCGGGGGCCACACCACGGGGCCGCCCCAGTAGTCCAGCTCCAGGAATCTGGTCGAGCCGACCACCCGCCCGTCGGCGGCGGTGACCAGGGCGAACGGGAGTGCCCGGCCGGCCGCCTGATCGGTCAGCGCGCGGGCGATGTAGTCGTGTGCCGCCTCCAGGCCGTCAGGCACCGGGGTGTAGGCGTACGCGGCGCGATCCTGCGCGCCGGCCCAGGCGAGGCCCTCCGCGTGGCGCATGGCCAGCGGCTCCAGGCGCACGGCGCGCCCAGTAAGGACAACAGGTACTGGCACGGAACCTCGGGTCTTCCAGGAGCAGGGGATCTCCCGCGCCGGCAGGGCGGCACGCGAGTGAGGGGGAGTGCTCGCCTTGCCGGGACCGTCCGCGTCACTGGAGGCGCGCGGGGCGGACGGACCGCTTCGGCACCGGGGCGAGGAGGAACAGTATGCAGCCACCGCCCCTCCCAGAACAGAACCCCGCGCGAACCTCGGCACACGCGCGGGTGAAACCCGGCTCCACCGCGCTCACCAGCGGGTACGCGGGCCCCGGTCAGGTATTGGGGGCGGCGTACGGCGCGCCGTCGCCGAACGAGGCCGCGGCGCGCGCGGGGAGGCGGTTGCCGGCGCTGCGGTACGTGAGCGGGAGGCCCGCCAGGCGCTCCGGGAGCAGGCAGTTCTTGCCGTCGACGACGACGGCCGGGGCGGCGAGCTCGGTGGCGAGGAGCGACCAGTCGGCCTCGACCGCCTCGGGCCACTCGGTGAGGACGGCCACCGCGCGGGCGCCCCGGACGGCCGTCCGCAGGTCGGCGCAGGGCCGGGCGCCGGGGAACAGCCGGGCCAGCTCGTCGGCGTCCGTGGCGGGGTCCCAGATGCGGACGCCGGCCGCCTCGGCGAGGAGCTGCGGCACGACGGTGCGGCTGGGCGCGGCGCGCACGTCGTCGCTCCACGGTTCGTAGCGGGCGCCGAGCACGGCGACCTCGCTGCGCGGGAGGTCCGCGCCGAGTTCCCGGCGCAGCGTGTCGCGGACGAGGGCGGCCTGGTCGCGGTTGACGTCGATGACGGCGTCCAGCAGCGGGGTGGGCAGCCCGCGGGAGGCGGCCCAGCGGGCGAGGGCCGCCGTGTCCTTGGGGAGGCAGGAGTCCCCGAAGCCGAGGCCGGGCTGGAGGAAGGCGTGGCCGATGCGCGGGTCGAGGCCGACGGCCTGCATCACCTGGTCGATGTTGAGGTCGGGGGTGGCGCACAGGCGCGCGCACTCGTTCGCGAAGCTGATCTTCGTGGCGAGGAAGGCGTTGCTGGCGTACTTGGCCATCTCGGCCGTGGTGGGCGCGGTGACCACCCAGGGACAGGCCAGGGCTCCGTACAGCGCGTGGAGGACGTCCACGACGGGCGGTGCCCACACCCCGGCCACCACGCGCGAGGGAGCGGTCCAGTCGTCGAGGGCGCTGCCCTGGTTCAGGAACTCGGGATTGTAGGCGTACCGGTCGCGGAGCCGGGGGTGCTCGGCCGTGAGGCGTTCGCTGGTGCCGGGCGGCACGGTCGACTTCAGCACCGCGTACGGGGCGGGCAGCAGCTCGGCGACCTCGCCGAGGGCGGCCTTGACCTGGGAGAGGTCGGCAGCGCCGTCCTCGGCGGGCGGGGTGCCGACGGTGATGAGCACGACCTCGAAGGGCTCGGCGACGTGCGTGCGGGTCAGGTCGGGGGCGAAGCGGAGCCGTCCCGTCTCCAGGGCGAGGCCGAGCTCCTGCTGGAGGCCGGGTTCGCAGACGGGGGCGCGGCCCCCGGCGAGGGACCGCAGGCGCGCCGGGTCCTTCTCGACCCCGGTCACGTGGTGGCCCTGCCTGGCCAGGGCGACCGCCCCGGTCACGCCGACGTAGCCCTGGCCGACGACGGCAACGCGCATTCCCAGCCTCCTCGGACGACCCGACGGCACCGGACCGGCACCGCACGCCAGCCTGTCCGGAGCCGGGGTGCGCGGCCACCGGCGGGGCCCCGGCCGGGTGACGGTGCGCGCGGCCCGCGGGCGGGGCCTTTCGCGGACTGTCCGGTTCCAAGGCAGGGCCTTTCGCGGACCGCCCGGTTCCGGGGCGGGGCCGGGCAGGGTTAGACTCCCGCCCGGCCGGGGCGCCGTCCACCGGGCGCCGTCCGCCGGACGCGGCGGGGCCGGAGCGGCCTCCGGGCACGTTCACGGAAGAGGACCCGCATGCCGTTCACCGTGTCCCGCGAGGGGTTCCTCCTCGACGGGCGTCCCCTGCGCGTGCTGTCCGGCGCGCTGCACTACTTCCGCGTCCTGCCGGAGCAGTGGCCCCACCGGCTGCGGATGCTGCGCGCCATGGGCCTCAACACGGTCGAGACGTACGTCCCCTGGAACCTCCACGAGCCGCACCCCGGCGCATACGACTTCACCGGCGGGGCGGACCTGGACGGGTTCCTGCGGGCGGCGCGGGACGCCGGACTGTACGCCGTCGTGCGGCCCTCGCCGTACATCTGCGCCGAGTGGGAGAACGGCGGCCTGCCCTGGTGGCTCCTGGCCGACCGGGAGGTGCGGGCGCTGCGCTGCGGGGACCCGGCGTTCCTGGCGCACGTGGACCGCTGGTACGACCGGCTGGTCCCGCTCCTGGCGGCGCACCAGGTGACGCGCGGCGGCAACGTGTTGATGGTGCAGGTCGAGAACGAGTACGGCTCCTACGGCACCGACACCGGCTACCTGGAGCACCTGGCGGCGGGCCTGCGGGCACGCGGCGTCGACGTGCCGCTGTTCACCTCGGACGGGCCGGAGGACTTCTTCCTGGCCGGCGGGACGCTGCCGGGCACCCTGGCGACGGTCAACTTCGGGAGCGGGGCCGGCGAGGCGTTCGCGGGGCTGCGGCGGCTGCGACCGGACGACCCGCCGATGTGCGCGGAGTTCTGGTGCGGCTGGTTCGACCACTGGGGCGCCGCGCACACCGTGCGGGAGCCCGACGACGCGGCCGCAGCGCTGGCCGGCGTCCTGGAGTCGGGCGCCTCGGTCAACATCTACATGGCGCACGGCGGGACGAACTTCTCGACCTGGGCCGGGGCCAACACCGCCGACCACACCACCGGCGCCGGTTACCTGCCGACCGTCACGTCGTACGACTACGACGCGCCCGTCGACGAGCGGGGCGCGGTGACGGAGAAGTTCCTCGCCTTCCGCGCGGTGCTGGAGCGGTACGCGGACGGGCCGCCGCCCGAGCCGGAGCCGCCCGCGCCGCTGCTGCCCCCCGGCCGCGTGCGGCTGGTCGATTCGGTGGCTCTCCTCGGTGCGCTGGACGCGCTGGCGGCCCCGCCCGTCGCCGCGGCAACCCCGCCGTCCTTCGAGGAGTTGGGCGTCGCGCACGGCCTGGTGTTGTACGAGACCCGCGTCCCCGGCCCCCGGGGGCCGTACGCGCTGTCGGTGCGGGGGCTCGCCGACCGGGCGCACGTCTTCGTCGACGGGCGGCCGGCGGGGGTGCTGGAGCGGGACGCCGCCGAGTCCCTGGACGGGATCGCGGCACCGCCGGGCGGGGCGCGGCTGGGGCTGCTGGTGGAGTCCATGGGCCGGGTCAACTACGGGGTGGGGCTCGGCGACCGCAAGGGCGTCCGGGAGGTCCTGCACGCCCAGCAGCTGTTGCACGGCTGGACGGCGCAGGCGGTGGAGCTGGGGCACGGGACGCCGGAACGCGTCCCGTGGGACGCGCCCCGGGACCCGGCGGCCGGCCGGGGCGGGGCGCCCGGGCCGGTGGGGCCGGTGTTCCACCGGGGGTTCCTGGAGGTGGCCGAGCCGGCCGACGCGTACCTGGCGCTGCCCGGGATGCGCAAGGGCTACGTCTGGGTCAACGGCTTCTGCCTGGGCCGGTACTGGCAGGAGCGCGGCCCGCAGCGGACGCTGTACCTGCCGTGGCCGCTGCTGCGCGCCGGACGCAACGAGATCGCCGTCCTGGAGCTGGACGGCGCCGCGGACGCGGCCGTCGAGGTACGGCGCGCCCCGGACCTGGGTGGCGCCTGAGGCCGACCGCCCGTGCCCCGGTGGGGCCGGGGCGACGCGTCGCCGTGCCCGGTGGGGCCAGGGTCTGCTCCACTGGGACGCGTCACCGCCGCAGGAGCGGGCCCACGCCGACCACGGGAGCCGCCGCATGACCACCCCCTCTCCCCTCCGGCGGCCCCGGACCGTCCTCGCCATGGAACCGCGGGTCCGGGACGCGCTGTTCGACGCGGCGGCGCTGGACCGGCTCGCCGCCGTCGCCGAGACCGACCCGGCCGTCGTGGTGGCGGACTTCGCCGCCGCGGAGCACGCCGTTGCCCTCGCCGGAGCCGAGGCGCTGCTCACCGGCTGGGGCTGTCCGCCGCTGACGGCGGCCGCGCTGGAGCGGATGCCCCGGCTGCGCACGGTCGTGCACGCCGCGGGTTCGGTGAAGCACCACGTCACCGACGCCTGCTGGGAGCGCGGGCTCACCGTCGCGTCGGCCGCCGCGGCCAACGCCCTGCCCGTCGCCGAGTACACGGTCGCCGCGATCCTGTTCACCGGGAAGCGGGTGCTCGACGCGCAGCGCGCCTACCGGGAGCGGCGCGGCCGGCTCGACCCGCTGGCCCTGCTCGCCGGGGCCGGCAACTACCGCCGTACCGTCGGCGTCGTCGGGGCGTCCCGGATCGGCCGGCGGGTGATCGAACTGCTGCGCCCGTTCGACCTGCTGGTGCTGCTGCACGACCCGTACGTGACGGAGGGGGAGGCCGCCCGGCTCGGCGTCCGGCCAGTGCCCCTGGACGAGTTGGCGCGCTCCAGCGACGTGGTGACGCTCCACGCGCCGGAACTCCCCGCGACGCGACACCTGTTCGACCGCGCGCGGCTCGCGCTGCTGCCGGACGGGGCGACCCTGGTCAACACGGCACGCGGCTCGCTGGTGGACACGGGGGCGCTGACGGCGGAGCTGGTGTCGGGGCGGCTGAACGCCGTGCTGGACGTGACGGAGCCGGAGGTGCTGCCGGCCGGCTCCCCGCTGTACGACCTGCCGAACGTGCTGCTGACCCCGCACGTGGCCGGTTCGCTCGGCAACGAGCTGGGCCGGATGGCGCACGCGGCGCTGGACGAGCTGGAACGGTACGGGCGGGGACTGCCGTTCGCCGGTCCCGTACGGGCGGAGGAGCTGTCCCGCTCGGCATGAGCCCGCCGCTTCGGCCTGTCGCTTCGGCCGCGACGGCACGGGCGGGTCCCCGCCGGCGGCCGTCCTGGCACCACCGCGCACGGATGGCGTCGGCCTGACGGAACGGCGCGGTCGCGCAACCCCCGGTGCCGCCCTTCGTTCGTCACGGCGAGTGGACGAAGGACGGTGACCGTGGAGGAGTGCCGCATGCCGTACCGATCCGGGCCCCGCCGAGGCCGTCTCCTGCCGGCCGTGCTGGCCGCCCTGCTGACCGCGGCGGGCCTGGCCCCGGCGTCCCCGGCGGGCGCCGTCGCCGGAGGGCCGGCGCTGGGGGTGGACTTCCCCGACCCGGACGTCGTGAAGGTCGGCGACACGTACCACGCGTACGCCACCAGCGGGAACGGCGCGCACCTCCAGCACGCCACGTCACGGGACCTGGCCCACTGGACGGTCGTGGGGAAGGACGCGCTGCCGGTGCCCGGCGCCTGGGTGGCGGAGACGCCGGCGCGGGTGTGGGCGCCGGAGGTGTTCGACAACGGCGCGGGGTTCACCCTGCACTACACCGCCCACCACCGGGCCAGCGGCAGGCAGTGCGTCGGCGCCGCCCTCGCGGACTCGCCGGACGGGCCGTTCCGTCCCGTGGGCGACGGCCCGCTGGTGTGCCCGACGGCGGAGGGCGGCGCCATCGACGCCGCGTCCTACACCGAGGACGGGCGGCGGTACGTGCTGTGGAAGAGCGACGGCAACTGCTGCCGGCTCGACACGTGGCTGCACCTCCAGCCCGTCTCCGCGGACGGCACCCGCACGACCGGGCCGGCCGTCCGGCTGCTCCGGCAGGACCTGCCCTGGGAGGGGCAGGTCGTCGAGGCGCCGACGCTCGTCAAGCGGGCCGGCCGGTACGTGTTGTTCTACTCGGCCGGCCACTACGGCGACAACGGCTACGCGACGGGCTACGCCGTGGCGGACCGGCTCACCGGCCCGTACGCGAAGGCCGCCGAACCGCTCATGAGCACCGGGTCGTTCGCGGGCGCCGTGCGCGGCCCGGGCGGGCAGGACGTGGTGACGGGCCCGGACGGACGCGACCGGATCGTCTTCCACGGCTGGGACGCCGACCGGGCGCGCCGCTTCCTGTACACCGCCGACCTGGGTTTCGCGGACGGCCGGCCCGTCGTGCGGGGCAGCCGGGTGCGGCACCAGGCGGAGGACGCCGTGGTGCACCGCGCCGTCGTGCGGGACGCGGCGGGGGCGCTCGGCGGGCGGGCGGTCGGGTACGTCGACCACGACGACAGCCACGTGGAGTTCCGGGTGTTCGCCGCGTCGGCCGGGGCGCACACCCTGGCCGTGCGGTACGGCAACGGCTCCCTGGACGCCTCCGGCGCCCCTGCGTCCGCGACGCACGACCTGTACGTCAACGGCTCCGACGTGGGCGTCGTCCCCTACCCGTACACGGGCTGGGACGACTGGCGGACCGTGGAGCGGCCGGTGGTGCTGCGCGCGGGGTGGAACACGATCCGCCTGGCGAAGGGCGACCGGTACGCCGAACTCGACTGCGTCGAGGTGGGCTGACGGCCGCCCGCGGGGCGGTCAGCCCCACTTCTGACGGTCGGTCCGGTCGCAGCGGAGCGTCCGCAGCCCGGCGCCGCTGTCGTCCAGGCACTCCCCCGTCGTCCTGCTCCGCACCTCGACGGACTCGTCGCCCCGGACCGTCAGGGCCCACGCCTGGGCCCGGGCGCCGTCCGGGCCGCAGCGCGCGGCGCGCAGCCCGGCGGCGGTGTCCTCCAGGCACCGTCCCGTGGCGTGGTTCGACAGCCGGTGGGAGCCGCCGGCGAGGGGGTGCGCGGTCCACCACTGGTAGCTCATGCCGTTGCACTTGTAGGTGCGCAGCCGTTCGTCGAGGCTGTCGTCGAGGCAGCGGCCCGTCTGCCGGCTGACGAAGACGCGCCGGACGCGCGCCGCCGTCGCGCCCGGTGTGTTCCCGCCGTCCCCGCCCGCCGCCTCCGCCGCCGGTGACCCGGCCGCCGGGGCGGGGGCGTGGGGGGCGACGAGGTACATCAGCAGGGCGCCGAGGACGACGCCGAGGACCGCGCCCGCCGCCGCCCGCACCCAGCCGTGCGGCAGCCGGACGCGGGCGGCGGGGAGCCACCGCCGTGTCCCGCCGCCCGGTCCGCCGGTGGGGGCGGCGGGGCCGGCTCCGGGCGGGACGGCGGTGGCGGGCGCGCCGGGGACAGTGCCCACCGTCCCCTCCGGCCGGGTCTGGCCGCGGTCGGCCTCCTCCCACAGCGCCCGGTACTCGGCCGGGTCGGCGCCCAGCGCCCGGCACAGGTCCCTGACCGTGGACCAGGGCGGGACGGTGCTCCCCCGGAAGTACCGCGACAGCGACGAGTCGCTGATCAGCACCTCCCGTTCCAGGGAGCGCAACGTCCGCCCCGAGCGCTGCTGGAGCGCCCGCAGGGCACCGCCCAGACGCTGCGCCGGCGTCCCCTGCCGGGGCCGCTCGCCCTCCGCCATGGCTCCCTCCTCCGCGGGGCCTTCCCACCGCCCCGCACACCGTTTCCGGATCCAGGACGACCAGGTCCCAGCGGGTCAGCACCCTAGGGATCCCGACAACGGTGAGGCAAACGGGACACTTTTGCGAAGGGTGACGGAACGCCACAAACCCCGACCGGGTTCCCGGGCACCGCCGGGGCGGGCGGAGTGTCCCGCCCGGGACGGCTGCGGCGGGGCCGCCCCGGCAGCGCCTCCGGGGTCTCCGGACGGCTGCGCCTCCGGGGGGCCTCGGGCCGCGGGGCCCGGACCGCCGCCCGCCGCGGCCGGGCGGGTGCGTCCGTCCCGCCGCGGCGATCGGCCCCGCCCCAGGTCAGCAGACCGGGACGCCGGGAACCTGGTTGTCCGGGGAGCTCAGGTAGATGTTGGTCATGTAGCCGCGGTACTGCGGCAGATAGGCCCACCAGTCGTTGACGTACGGCGGGACGCTGACCTGCTGGCCCCGCGTCTGGCAGGAGACCAGGACCTCCGCGCCGGCCGGGAGCGTCGTCAGCGCCGACGACGCGGTGGTGGCCTGGGCGCGGACCCGTACCCCGCTCCCCCACGTGCCGATCCAGGTGCCGGCGGGCCGGGTGGCGCCGGGCACGTTCAGCGAGCGGGTGAGGCGGCCCACGTCGGTGTACGCCTTGCCGTACGGCGTGCCCTGCGGATGGAGGGTGAGGACGGCGACGACGGACCGGTCGCCCGCGCCCACGACACCCGTGGTGTGCAGTGCCGGGCGGGCCAGGTCGACGGCGGCGGCAGCGGTGGCGCCGGCGGCGCGCGTACCCTCCGTGGTGCCGCCGGACGCCGTGGTGCCGGCGGCGGTCGCGGTGCCGGCGGCGGCCGTGGTCGTGCAGCCGCCGGAGCTGAAGCCGGACCAGCCCTGCTTCACCGCCCAGGGCCGGTTGAAGGCGCCGGCGATGCCGAAGTGCTGGTCGTAGCCGTCGGTGGCGCAGCGGGTCGACTGCCGCAGGTTGCCCATGACGTAGTCGCGGACGGCCGGCGGGGCGGTGTCCAGCAGGTAGCGGTAGACGGTGACCGTGTCGCGGGCCGACAGGGCCGTGTAGCCCCAGTAGCCGGGGTGGGTCGCCGGGGGCCGCGCGGTGTCGAGCAGGCCGAGGCGGGCGACCATCCGGTCGATCAGGGCGCCCTGCCCGCGGTTGGCCCAGAAGTGGCTCGCCGCGCTGTCGTCGCTGCCGCGCAGCATGGCGTCGACGCGGGACCGGTCGGCGGCCGAGAGGGTGTCGGGGCCCCGGTCCCAGACGAGGTCCAGGGCGATGAGGATCTTCACCACGGACGCCGACCGGAACGGGACGGCGGAGTTGACCTGTTCGGTGAAGGCGCCGGTCTGCCGGTCGAAGACGGCGACACCGGCGGTGACCCCGGGCGGTACCTGGGCCGAGGCGACACGGGCCGGCGGGGGCGCCGCGTTCGGCGCGGAGCCGGGGGTGGCGGTGGCGGCCGTGGCGGAGGACAGCACCGCCGCCAGGGCCAGGGGGAGCGTGCCCGTCAGGACGCAGAGCAGGGAGCGGTGGGGAGCCATGGCGTACGGCCTCCAGGGGTCGAGGGGCGGACGTGGCGCGGGGAGGGGCGGGTGGGTCACGGCCCGTAGCACTGGTGCACGCCCGGCAGCCAGTTGTCCGGGTGGGCGATGTAGTAGCTGGCGGTCCAGCCGTGGAAGCCGCGGGTGGTGTTCTGCACGTACACCCAGTACGGGTTGCCGCCGACCGTCTCGCCCCGGGTCTGGCAGAGCACCTCCAGCCGGTCGCCGGGCTGGGACCGGCCGGTCACCTTGGGGCAGGTGGCGGGCGAGGGGTGCTCGGGGCAGCGGAAGCCGGTCGAACCGTCGACGTCGACGCGGGCGTTGACGTCCGTCGCCCAGGTGGTGAACACCGCGGGCGCGGGCTGTTGGGTGGGGGCGGCCGCGGCGGTCGTCGCGAGCGCTCCCAGGATGGCCGCGGCGCCGCACAGAGCGGCGGCGGTCCTGGTGGTCTTCCTCTTCATGGTCTCTCCTCCAGCGGTCGGGGCAGGGGTTCGATGGCCCGTCACCCGTTCGACGGGGCCGCGACACCTTCCGTATGAGGCGTCCGGGACGTTCGCCGCGCGCACGGGGACGCCCCCGGCCCGTTCGCGGTGCCGGGGGCGTCCCCGTGGTGGTGGGCGGTGTCAGCACACGGGGAGGCCCGTGTCCGGTTCGTCGTTCCCGCCGCCGGTGAGGAAGATCTCGCTCATGTACAGCGGGGGGACCATCCCCGTCGCGGGGGTCTTGATCCACCAGGTGTGCCAGTACGGCCCGTACGTCGCGCGGCCGCCCCTGACCTGGCAGACGGCGCGGATGAACCCGCTGTCGGGCGAGGTGGCGGCGACGGGTGCGTCCGCGCGGGGCTCCGTCCGGAAGTTGACGTCCGTGCCCCACATCGGGCACTTGTACTGGCCGGGGTAGCCCGGGTACGGCGTGCAGGGCGCCGAGTCCGCGGCGTGCGCGGGAGCGGTGGCGCCGGGGGCGAGGACGGCGGCGCAGGCCAGCGCGACCGCCGCCACCGCCCTCGTACCGGCGCGAAGACCGGTCAGCACGTGCGGACCCCGGGCAGCCAGGCGTCCGGGTGGTCGATGTAGATGTTGGAGACGTAGCCGCCCAGGCCGGGGATGTACGACCAGGCGCTGTTGGTGTAGCCCTCGGCGTTGACCGTGTCGCCGTGCTTCTGGCACTCGACGTACACCGGGGTCGGGCCGCTCAGGGTGCGCACGACGGCGGCGCTCAGCCGGGCGTCGGCACGGACGTTGACGCCCGTCCCCCAGGTGGTGAAGTTGGTGGCGGGGGTGCCCCCGCCGCCGCCCGGTGTGCAGGGCAGGCTCACGCCGCGCGCGGAAAGGTACGCGAACGGGTCCATGCCCCGGGTGCTCGACGTGGAGCTGTGCGCCTCGAAGTGCAGGTGGGATCCGGTGGACTGGCCTTCGCTGCCCATCTTGGCGATCAGCGTGCCGGCGTTGACGCGGTTGTTGACGAAGACGAGCCGCTCCTTCATGTGGCCGTACTCGGTGACCGTGCCGTCGTCGTGGCGGATGCGGATCCACTGGCCGTAGCCGCTGGCGGTGCCGGAGGCGATGACCGTGCCGGGGCCGGTGGAGTAGATCGGCGTGTACAGGGCGTTGGCGATGTCGACCCCGTCGTGGCCGGAGTGGTAGCCCTGGGTGACCCGGCCGGCCGCGGGGCAGGCGCCCGCGTAGCCGGTCGCCCCGGCGGGGGCGGACTCGGCCGCGACCGCCGTGAACGGGACCAGCGCGGCCACCGCGGCGGCGGCCGCGAGGACGCCGAGGGACTTGGTGCGCGTCTTCAGCTGCATGGGACCTCTCCTTGGGGGGTGGTTGCGGAACACGGTGGGGGTGCCGGGCGCGCTCAGCACGCGGGGACGCCGGGCAGCCAGGCGGCCGGGTCGTCGATGTAGATGTTGGAGATCCACGCCTTGTGGGCGGGCAGGTAGGACCAGGCGTCGTTGCTGTAGCCCTCGGCGTGGACCATCTGGCCGCGCGCCTGGCACAGCACGTCCACGGGGGTCGGGCCGGGAAGCCGGGTCACGGGCGGTTTGCCGGTGCCCGGCTCGGGGCGCAGGCCGACGTCGGTTCCCCAGGTCATGAAGCGCTTGGTGCCGGCCGGGGGCTGCGTCGCCGCGCCGGCGATGCGCAGGGCGCCCGCGTACTGGGCGTTCAGCCGTACGTCGCTGACCATCACGAGCGTGCCGGACTCGCGGGCCTCGACCATCTTGCCGTTGCCGAGGTAGACGGCGATGTGGTGGACGGAGCCCGGGTTGCCCGGGTCGGAGCCCCACAGCAGCAGGTCGCCGGGGTGGAGCGGGCCGAGCCCCTGGTCCCGGGTGAAGCGGGCCGTGGCGCCGCCGTACCGGGCCTGGTTCCAGGAACCCTCGGGGAGCAGGATGCCCGCGCCCTGCCAGGCCGCGTACTGCACGAGGTGCGAGCAGTCGAAGCCCTTGACCTGGCTGTCGTGGGCGCCCGGCCCGCCGCCGGGGTAGTCCTGCCCGTACGTCGGGCCGTGGATCGAGCCGCCGCCCCAGGAGTAGGGCACGCCGATCTGGGAGCAGGCGGCGTTGACGATGGCCGCCGCCTGGGCGGACGCGCTCGCCAGCGGGCGGCAGTCGGAGGTCTCCCCCGTGTGCGGGGCGGCGGTGGCGGGGCCCGCCGCGGTGGTGGCCAGGGCGGTCGCGAGGAGGACGCTCCCGACTGCCGAGACGAGTGTGCGGTGCGTGCGACGCATCAGTGCTGGTTCCCCCTGTTTCAGGTGCCGCCCGGGGGCGGCCGTTCCGGGTGCGGTGGTGCCGGTGCGGTGGTGCCGGGTGGTCAGGCCGCCGCGGTGCGCGGGGCGGTGGCGGGTGTGCGCGCCGCACCGCCGCGGGTCTTCGTCGGGGAGACGGGGCGGGGCGCCGTCTCGTATGAGGCGAGTGCGGCACGGATTTTGGCGAGTCCGCGCATCCGGTTGCGCTGCACGGTGCCGCGGTGGGCGCCGAGCCGTTCGGCGGCCAGGTCGTGGGTGAGGCCCTCCAGGTCGACGAGGATGACGGCGGCGGCCTCCTTCGGGGAGAGCCCGCTCAGCAGGTCGACGGTGGCCGCCTCGGCCTCCCGGCGGGCGAGTCCGCCGTCCCAGCTCTCCTCGGGCAGCCGGTCGGTGCAGCGCTCCCGCCGGGAGGGGTGCAGCCAGGAGTCGCGCAGCAGGTTCGTCGCGGCGGCGCACGTGTAGGCGTACGGGTGGCGCTGACGCGCCAGGGTCCGGGCGCGGGCGCGGTGGGAGAGCCGCAGGTACGTCTCCTGGAGGAGGTCGTCGGCGTCGTGCGGGTTGCCGGTCATCGCGAGGAGCCGGCGGCGCAGCCGGGGCATGGCGGTGGTGAACTGCGCGTCGAACTCGTCGGGGCTCATCCGGTCGGCACGGGCGGCGGGTCCGGGCGCGCACCGCTCGGCGGTGTCGGCGGTACCGGCGGTACCGGCGGCGTCGACGACGGTGGTGGGGAGGGTGGTGGTGTGGTCGGTGCCAGTGGGCCTCGTGGTGCTCGTGTGGTCGGTGTGCATGTGTTTCCCCCGTTCGGTCTGTGGTGCGGTGTCGGCGCGGTGGGTGCCGGGGCGCCGCCGCTCACCCGGTGGTCGATGCGTAGGGGCGGACGGACGGCTGCCGGCGGACGGGCGGTCAGGTGGTGCGGGGCGGCTCGGCGGGCCCGTAGGGGGCGGTGGGCCGGCCGCTGAGCAGGGCCCAGTACCGGTCCCCGTACGACCAGTGCCACCACTCGGTCGGGTAGTTGACGAACCCGGCGGCGGTCAGGGCCCGGCCCATGAGGTCCCGGTTGGCCCGGGCCTCCGCCGTGATGCCGGGGGCGGCGGTGCGGCAGCGTCCGCCGCTCTCCTCCGGTGTGGCGTTCACCTCGGTGCCGAGCGGCAGTTCGGCGCCGTCGTCGGTGCACAGGGTGAGGTCCACGGCGCCGCCGCTGACGTGCGGGGCGACCTCGGGCGGGGAGATGTACGCGCTGGTCAGTTCGCGTATCCGGGCTGGCGGGGCGCCGGGGTGCTCGGCCCGCATGACCGCCGCGTACTCCTCGTAGTAGCGGCGCTGCAGCGCGGGCGGGCGGAACCCCTCCACGACGAGGAGCCGGATCCCGGCGGGGAGCGACCGCTGGGCGAGGAGCAGCCTGCGGGCGACGTCGGCGCGGACGTGGGCGTACGAGCCGTCGTCGTCGGCCTGCCGGGGGTCGACGAGCAGCCCGTCCGTGGCGCGCAGGTCGACGAGGGGTTCGCCGGTGTCGGCCACGCGGGTCCCGGCGACCCTCCGGTCGGAGAGCAGGATGATGTCGGTCACGCTCCGAGCATGTCCGGGGTGCCTGCAGAAGCCCTGCAGATCTTCTGCAGGAGCGCTGCGGAACGGCTGCCGCCGTCTTGCAGGGCCGGTGCCGGGGCCCCGGCGGGCGGGTCAGGGCCGCCGCGGGGGCTCGTGCGCCTCCCTGCTGCCGAGTTCGCGGAAGACCGCCTGCGCCTCGGCCCACGCCGCCTCCGCGGCTGCCGCGTCGCCGCGGCCGGCCGCCGCGGTGCCCAGGTCCCTCACCGTACGGGCCCGCCACAGGGGCAGGCCCATCCGGTCCCACAGGGTGAGCGCCCGCTCCAGTTCGCGCGTCGCGCCGTCCCAGTCGCGGGCGGCGATCCGGGCCTCGCCGAGGGAGCGCAGGACGAGCGCCTCACCGAAGAGGTCCCGGCGCTCACGGGTGACCTCCAGGCACCGTTCGAGCCGCTCCCGCGCCTCCCGTACGAGGCCCTGGCGCAGCCGGACCTTGGCCAGGGATTGGCTGGTGTACATCTCGCCGAAGGTGTCGCCGGTCTCCTCGAAGAGGCGCAGGGCGTCGCACAGCAGCCGTTCGGCGTCGGCGAGTTCGCCGCGGGCCCGGTGGCACAGCGCGAGCGAGCGCAGGGTCAGTCCCTCGCCGTGCCGGTCCCCCGCCGCCCGGTACGTCCGCAGGGCCCGGGTGAGGGTCTCCCAGGCCGCGGTGTGGTCGCCGCGGTCGCGGTGGACGGCCCCGATGCCGTACCAGACGTGGGCGAGGGCGGGAGCGGCGCCGTCGGCGGTGTCCCCGTACGCGGCGGCCGCGTCCTCCAGCAGTTCCAGGGCCTCCGTGAAGCGGCCCTGCTCGCGGCGGACGTAGCCCATCCCGGCGAGGGCGTCGGCGCGGCCGCGCGCCACGCCGGTCTCGTCGAACAGGCGCAGGGCGTCCTGGAAGTACGCGAAGGCGTCGTCGAAGCGGTCCTGTTCGAGGCGGAGCCGGCCGAGGCCGTGGAGGAGCCACGCCTCGCCCTCGGCGTCGCCGCTGCGGCGGACGGCCGCCAGGGCGTCGGTGTGCGACCGGGACCAGGCGTCGAACTGGTTGTACAGCGCCGCCGAGCTCGCTATCAGGACGGCCGCCAGATCACGGGCCGCGCGGGGCAGGCCGTGGTCCGCGCAGTGGGTGACGGCGGCGACCAGGCAGGGCTGTTCGGCGGCGAACCAGGCGGCGGGGGTGGACAGCAGTTCCTCGGCGAGGAGCGGGTCGACCAGGGGGGCGGGGCGCCGGTCGGGCAGCAGCCGGGCCGCTCCGCCGGGGCCGCGTGCGGCGGCGGCGCGGCCCAGGGCGAGCCACCAGGCGACGAGGCGCTCCACGGCCGCCGCGCGCTCCTCGGCGGTCTCGTCGGCCAGGCACCGCTCACGGGCGTGTTCCCGGGCCAGGTCGTGGATGCGGTAGCGGGTCTGGCCGGTCCCGTCGACGCCGACCAGCTCCACGAAGTGGCAGTCCACCAGCGTCTCGACGGCCTCCTCCGCGTCCTCGGGGACGACGTCGAGGAGGGGCGCCGCCACCCAGGCGGCGAAGTCCGGCAGTTCCATCAGGGCCAGTCTGCGCAGGGCCCTGCGCTGCCGCTCCTCCAGTTCGGCGTAGCCGAGTTCGAGGCTGGCGCGCACTTCGAGGTCGCCGGCCTGGAGTTCGTCGAGGCGGCGCCGCTCGTCGCGCAGCCGGGTGGCGAGTCGGGCGGCCGTCCAGTGCGGACGGGCCGCGAGCCGGGCGCCGGCGATGCGCACGGCGAGGGGCAGACGGCCGCACAGGGCGACGATCTCGGCGGTCCTGTCCGGTTCGGTGCCGGTCCTCCCCTCCCCGGCGACCTTGGCCAGGAGCGCCAGCGCCTCGTCCTGCGCGGGGGCCGCCAGGTCCAGGTGGGCGGCTCCTTCGAGGGCGACGAGCCGTCTGCGGCTGGTGATCAGGACGGCCGAGCCGGGGCCGGGCGGCAGCAGCGGGCGCAGGTGGGTCTCGCCGACGGCGTTGTCGAGGACGAGGAGCACCCGGCGGCGCGCGATGTGGGTGCGGTACGCGCCGACCAGTTCCTCGGGGCCGCCGGCCAGGGTGTCCGGGTCGACGCCGAGGGCCCGCAGCAGGCGGGCGAGGGCGTCGGCGGTGTGGACGGGGGCGGTGTCGGAGGCGCGCAGGTCGAGGAAGAGCTGCCCGTCCGGGAAGCGTGCGGCGAGCCGGTGGCCGATGTGGACGGCGAGGGCGGTCTTGCCGACGCCGGAGCGGCCGGAGATCACCCCGACGGGGGAGGCGGTGCGCGCGGGGTCGCCGGTGCCGCCGAGGAGGGCCGACGCCCAGGCGATCTCCGCCTCCCGGCCGACGAAGTCCGCCACGTCGGGCGGCAGGTGGCACGGCATCGGGGGCCCGGCAGGAGCGGGAGACCCGGCGGGAGCGGAGGGCCCGGCGGGAGCGGAGGGCCCGGCGGGAGCGGAGGGCCCGGCGGGAGCGGAGGGCCCGGCGGTCCGGGCGGCCTGGTGGGGGAAGGCCGGGGCGGGGTCGTCGCGGGGCGGGCGGGCCGGTGGCACCGTGGCGGCGGGAGCGGTCACCGGGGCGCCCGGTGCGGCCGTGTCGCCGGTGAGCAGGGCCTGGTACAGGGCGCGCAGCTCGGGCCCTGGGTCGATGCCCAGTTCGGACCGGAGGAGGCGGCGGCCTTCCTCGTAGACGCGCAGCGCGTCGGGGACGCGGCCGGTGCGGGACAGTGCCGTGATCAACTGGCCGCGCAGCCGCTCCCGCAGCGGGTCGGCGGCCACGTGCGCGTACAGCTCGGCGACGATCTCCGCGCCGCCGCCGAGGGCCAGCTCCGCGGCGAACCGGGCCTCCAGGCCGGCGCGGCGCAGTTCGGCCAGGCGGGCGGCCTCGATCCGGGCGAAGGACTGGCCGAGGCCCTCCAGCGCGTCCGGTCCGCGCCACAGCGCCAGCGCGTCCCGGAAGGTCGCGGCGGCCCCGGCGTGGTCGCCGCGGGCGGCCGCGCGCCGGCCGAGCGTCAGGGCCTGCTCGAAGAGATAGGTGTCGACGCGGTCGCGGGGCAGCTCTGCGACGTAGCCCGGGGAGCGCGTGCGGACCGCGGCGTCGCCGCCGTCGGCCCCGGCCAGGGCGCGGCGCAGCGCGGAGACGTGGGAGGCGACGAGGGCCCGGGCGGTGGCGGGGGCCTGCTCCTCCCACACGAGGTCCACCAGACGGTCGACGGACAGGACTTCGCCCGCGTGGACGACCAGCGCCGCGAGTATCGCGGTCGGCTTGGAGCCGTTCAGGGGGACCCTGCGGTCCCCGTCCCACACCTCGGCGGGGCCGAGTAGGCGTACTTCCAGCATGGTCCCCCGGTCCACGGCGCTCGTACCGGGTGCAGACGATACCGGCGGGGGCCTTCGGGCACGACTATCACCGGGCTGCCGGTCGGGCAGTCCGGTCCGGGAACGCCGGCGCGTGCCGGGTACGCGTCGTCCGGGAGGGTGACCTCGCAATCGTCGTCCGGGGTCCTTCGCCCGGATGACGGGGCGGACGGCGCTCCCGTATGAGCGGTGCGGGCGGGTTCTTCGGCCACGAGGCGGTTCGGCGCCGCCGGCGGAGGCGGCCGGTCCGGGGACGACGCGCGGCACGCCCGAAAACGGCCCCTCCCGCCCCCGGCGGAGCCGGGCACGTCGCCCGCGTCCGGTCATACGGCGGCGCCCCGCCTTCCGTCCCGCGCCCGACAGCACCGGGAAGACCCGCGCGGTGCGCGCGATCGAGGGAGCCACCGATGACCGAGCGAACCACCCGCCTGCGCCGCATGGCCGTGACCGGAGCCGCCGCCGTGGGCGCCGCGGCGTCCCTGGTCGGCGCCGCCCCGGCGCAGGCCGCCGCGAACGCGACGACCGTGTACGTCTGGGCCACCGACGTGAACATGCGCTCGTGCAACCTGTTCTCGTGCCCCACGTACGGGAGCGTCAAGGTCAGCCGCATGGACGTCACGGCGTTCTGCCAGCAGCGCGGGGACGTCGTGCGCGACGGCGCGTACGTGAACGACTGGTGGCTACTGGTCGACGCGGGCGGCCCGAAGGGCTGGATCAGCGCCGTGTACGTCCGCGGCGGCAGCAACTGGGGCGGGATCCCCGGGGTGTCGACGGACTTCGCCCACTGCCGGTGACCCCGCGCGGCGGTCCCGGCCGGAGCCGCCCCCGAGAACCGCCGCGCCACCGTGCTCGCTTCACTGCTCTGCACGAGGGTCGTTCCCCCTCCGAGGAGCGACACGACGTGAACCGTCTGCGTGCCGTCCCGTCCGTGCCGGCCCTGGCCGCGACGGCCCCGCCCGCCGCGGACATCGGCGCCCTCCGACGCCGATGTCCGCGAGGAGCGCCCCGCCGCGCGCGGCCGGGCGGCGGCCGGCAGATCACGTGGGACCCGGCGCCTCCGGACCCGGGCACGGGCCGGCGGCCGAACGCGAAGCGGCTGGTGGACCAGGGCTTCCTCGCCCCGGGGGCGACCTGACCCCGTACGGCGGGAAACGGGCCGCCCGTCCCCGGCGCGCGCCAGGGGCGGGCGGCCCTCGGGTCAGGAGGCGGCGTCCAGCCCGGCGACGCGGGCGAGCAGCGCGGCGCGGCCGATGCCGTCGGTCCTGGTCGACGGCACCGTGCAGGCGTGGGCGCCGGCGACCGCCCCGTACAGGGCGGACCTGCGCGGCGGTTCCCCGGTCAGTCGGCCGAACAGGTAGGCGGCGGCGAAGGCGTCGCCCGCGCCGTTGGAGTCCACGACCGGCGAAGGGGGCGCCACGGCCGGCACGCGGGTCAGTTCGCCGTCCGCCAGCAGGTAGGCGCCGTCCGCCCCGGCCGTGGCGACGACCTCCCGGGCCCGGCCGTGCGCCACGATGCCGCGCATGGTCCGCTCGGGGTCGTCGAGGGCGGCGGCGGAGAGGAAGACGACGTCCGCGGCGTGGGCGAACGAGGCGTGGTACGGGTTCTCGCCGTCCCAGTCGTGCAGGTCGGTCGAGACGGTGACCCCGGCCGACCGCAGCACGGGCAGGGCGAGGGCGCACGGCTGGGTGATCGAGACGTGGGCGTGGCGGCTCGCGGAGGCGAGGGCGAGGACGGTGTCCTCGGGCAGCCGGTCCGCGTCGCCGCCCCGCGTCCCGTCGTACAGGGAGAGCCTGCGCCCGTCCGGGCCGACGAGGTTGACGGCGCGTTTGGTGCCGGCGGGCTGCGGGACCTCGGTGAGGGGGATGCCGTGGTCGCGGTGGAGGGCGCGGACGAGGTCGCCCTCGGGGTCGTCACCGAGCATGTCGAGGTGGTGGGTGCGCAACCCGAGCGCGCTCAGCCCGAGGGCGACGAAGTCGCCGGTCTGGCCGGCCCGGGTCTCGATGCCGGGCCGGATCGTGTAGCTGTCGGCGAAGGGCAACGGCAGTTCGGGCACGTACACGATCGTGTCGACACCCGCGCCTCCGAGGACGAGGACGTCGATGTCCGGGGCGCTGCTCATGGGTTCCTTTCGGGGCTGCCGCCGGGCGTCCGGCGGGCGGCCGGGGCGAGGGGCCGGGCCGGGAGCGGCCTTCCGGCAGGGGCACCCCGGGCGCGGCGACGTGCCCCGACCCGTGCGTTCCCCCGCCGAAAGCGGTGCACGGCAGGCTACCTCCCGCCTCCCGCGGATCGTTCGGCTACCGGATAATCGGTGAAACGCCCGTCACCGACCGTTTTCTGACGTGTCCTCGGCAGGGCGGTTCGCGGTGGTGCGCGGCGGGGCAGCTTTCCCCGGACCGGTGTGGTCCCGACGCGTGGGGGGTTCGTGGACATGAGAGGTCTGTGGCGGCGGGCCGGGATGCTCGCCGCGCTGCTGGGGAGCGCGCTGGCCGGGGCGGGACTCGCGACGCCGCCCGCCGCCGGGGCGACCGGACGGACGGCGACCGCGGTGGTCGCGCCGCAGGCGCGGGCGGTCGCGCCGGGGGTGGGGTACCGGGTACTGGGCGTCTCCTCGCCCCGTGGCACCGCCCGGGTCCACCTGCTGTCGGTGAACCTGCGTGACCGGCGGGTGTCGGCGGGGCTGCTGTACCCGGGCGTGGTCGCGGCACGGTCGCCGCTGTCGGTGCTCGCGGACCGCGCGGGCGCGGTCGCGGGGGTCAACGGCGACTTCTTCAACCTGTCGGAGGCCCAGCACCCCGGTGTGCCCGCGACGGGTGCCCCGGTCGGCCCGGCGGTGGCCGGCGGGCGGGCGCTGAAGGCCGCGGTGCCGCGCGGGCAGCGGTTCGGCCCGGCGCTGCCGCCCGGCACGAACACCCGCATGGTGCTGGGGGTCGACGGCGGCGGGCGGGCGCGTCTCGGCGAGTTGGCGCTCGACGGGGAGGTGCGGGCGCCGAGCGGGCGGCTGCGGCTGGGCGGACTCAACCAGTACGCCCTGCCGGTCGGCTCCGTGGGCGTCTTCACCCGCGACTGGGGCACCGTGTCGCGGCTGCGGGCCACGTGCGGAACGGACACCGACCGGGGCGCGCCGTGCAGTTCGGAGACGTACGAGGTGAGGGTGCGCGGCGGCCGGGTCGTCGCGGTGGCGGGCGCGCCCGGGGCCGGGGCGATCGCGGCGGGCACGCAGGTCCTGGTGGGCCGCGAGGCGGGCGCGCGGTGGCTGCGGGGGCTGGCGGTGGGCGACCGGGTGACGGTGCGGCACCGGCTGGTGCCGGTCGGCACGGACCCGAACGTGTCCTTCCGGTTCGCGGTGGGCGGGTACCCGGTCCTGCGCGGCGGGCGGCCGTTGGCGGGGACGGACGCGGTGGTCCCCGCGGTGCGGTCGGCGGCGGGGGTCGCGGACGGCGGGCGGCGGCTGCTGCTCCTCGCGCTGGACGGCGGCCCGGAGTACCGCCCGGGGCTGACGGTCGCCGAACTGGCGGCGCTGCTGCGGAAGCTGGGCGCCTCCGACGGGGTCAACCTGGACGGCGGCGGGTCGTCGACGCTGGTGGCCCGCGTGAACGGCGCCACCGCCGTACGCGTGCTGAACCGTCCCAGCGGCGGCGCCGAGCGGTCCGTCCCCAACGGGATCGGCGTGTTCGTCCGCCCGTGAGGCCCGGTCCTCCGCGTGCGGACGGGCGGGCGGTGTGCTACGGCTGGACGCTGCTGACCGCGTCGGCGGTGGCGGAGACCCCGTTGTAGATGGTGGGGGCGAGGCTCGTGCCGGCGAGGAAGAAGCCGAGCAGGGCGCAGACCAGCGCGTGGGAGAGCTTGAGGCCGCCGTTGCGCAGGAAGACCACCGCCAGGATCAACAGAAGCAACACGACGGAGACGGTTACGGCCATGTGTCGTCCTCCTCGGCCCGGTGCCGCACGGGGCGTGCGGCGTTCGGCGGCCAGTCTGGCCCAGTGACGGCGCCGGACGGCCGTACGGCGTGTGGGCCGAACGGGTACGAATCGACCGGCCGTCAGGCCCCCGTCCCCGTGGCCGCACCCGCCTCCGCGGGCACCGGAACCGGAGCCGGGGCCGGAACCGGATCCGAGACCGGAGCCGCGGTGAGCGACGCCCAGTGCACGGTCCGGTCGCACCAGCGGTCCAGCAGGACCCGGTCGTGGCCCACGGCGAGGAGCCCGGCGCCGTGTTCGCGGCGGTACTCCTCGACGGCGGCGACCAGCGCGGCCGTGGTGGACGCGTCGAGCATGGCGGTCATCTCGTCGCACACCAGCCAGCGCGGGCGCAGCACCAGGGCGCGGGCGAGGCAGGCGCGCTGGAGCTGCCCGTCGCTGACCTCGTGGGGGCGGCGGGCCAGCAGGTCGTCGGTGAGGCCGACACGGCGGGCGAGTTCGGCGGTGCGTCCGGCGGCCTCGGCGCGGCGGCCGGTGGCGCGCAGGGGTTCGGCGATCAGGTCGCGCAGGCGCAGCCGGGGGTCGGCGGAGAGGCGGGGCTGCTGGAAGACGACGCCGACCGCGGTGCGCAGCTCGCGCGGCGCGCGGTGGCGCCAGCCGCGCACCGCGCGGCCGTCGACGGTGACGCGGCCCGCGTCGGGGCGGTGCAGCAGGGCGGCGACGCGGGCGAGGGTGGACTTGCCGCAGCCGCTCGGGCCGAGCAGACCGACCGCCTCGCCGGGGGCGACGGTCAGCGAGACGTCCCGGAAGACGGGGTGGCGGCGGTCGTACCCGGCGGTGAGGGAGGCGAGTTCAAGCACGGGCGGTCTCCTCGGCGGCGGTGTCGTCCGGCACGGCGCGGTCCGGCGCGGGATGGTTCGGCGCGGCGTGGTCCGGCGCGGTGCCGTCCAGCGCAGCACGGTCCGGTGCGGTGCCGTCCGACGCGGCGCGGTCCGGCATGACGCGGTCCGGCACGGGATGGTGGCAGGCGACGCCGTCCGTGAGCCGCGGCAGCGTCCGGCAGGCGTCCGTACGGTGGTCGCAGCGGGCGGCGAAGGCGCAGCCGTCCGGCAGGGCGCCCAGCTCCGGGGGCATGCCGGGGATCGGGGTGAAGTCCCGTTCCGGCAGGGCGGCGAGGAGGCCCCGCGCGTACGGGTGGCGGGGTCCGGCGGCGCCGAAGAAGCGGTCGGCGGCGGCCACTTCGACGATCCGGCCCGCGTACATGACGGCGACCCGGTCCGCGATCCGCGCGGCCGCCGCCAGGTCGTGGGTGATCAGCAGCAGCGCCCGGCCCTCGTCGGCGTGGCGCCGCAGCTCGTCGACGGTCCGCTCGACCAGGTCGCGGTCGAGGCCGGTGGTCGGCTCGTCCGCGAGCAGCAGCGGCGCGTCCCCGACGAGGGCGAGGGCGGTGGCGGCCCGCTGCGCCTGGCCGCCCGACAGCTCGTGCGGGTGGTGGTCGAGGAGCCCGGCGGGGAACGAGGCCCGTTCGGCCGCCGCGACGGCGGCCGCGCGCAGCTCCGCCCGCGGGGTGCCGACCAGTTCGCGCAGGGTCTCCTCCAGCTGCGCGCGCACGGTCCGCACGGGGGTGAGGTGGGCGGCCGGGGACTGCGGGACGAGCCCGACGCGCCGCCCCCGTACCGTACGGGCGAGGGTGCGCTCGTCGGCGGTCAGCAGGTCGACCCCGTCGATCACCGCCGTGCCGGCGGTCTGGGCGTTGCCCGGCAGGAGGCCGAGCAGCGCGGAGGCGAGGACCGACTTGCCGCAGCCGCTCTCGCCGACGAGGGCGAGGCACTCCCCCGCCGCGAGGTCGAAGCTCACCCCGCTGACGGCGGCGATGTGGCGGTCGCCGCGCATCCGGAAGCGTACGGACATCTCCCGTACGGAGAGGACGACGGTGCTCACAGCATCAGCTCCGATCGACGGCGCGGGTTGATCCGTTCCCGCCAGGCACCGGCCAGGCCCGCGATGGCGAGCGTCGGGACGATCAGGAACAGGCCGGGGAAGAGCGTCGGCCACCAGTCGCCGGCGAGCAGCGAACCGCGCGCCGTCTGGACCAGGTTGCCGAGGCTCGCCTGGTGGGGGGGCAGGCCCAGGCCGAGGAACGACAGCGCCGACTCGTGCCACATGGCGTGGGGCACCATGAGGACGGCCGCGAGACCGGCCTGCGGCAGCACCGCCGGAAGCAGGTGGCGGACGGTCACCCGCCACCGGGACGCGCCGCCGGAGATCGCCGCGTCGACGTACGGGCGGGAACGCAGCGACAGCACCTCGGAGCGGACGATCCGGGCGGTGGACAGCCAGTGCGTGAGCGCGACGGACACGATGACGGGCCACACGCCGGGGCGGAACATCGCCACGACGAAGATGCCGAGCAGCAGGTGCGGCACGGACGAGAAGGTGTCGACCAGCCGCATCACGAGCCGGTCCACCCAGCCGCCGAAGGCCGCGGCCACCGCGCCCACCGCCGTACCGATGACGGTGGCGACGAGCGCCGCGACCAGGCCGACGAGGAGCGAGACGCGCAGGCCGTAGACGCAGCGCAGCAGCAGGTCGCGGCCGACGTCGTCGGTGCCGAAGGGGTGCGCGAACGACGGGGGCCGGAGTTTCAGCGCCAGGTCGACGGCCTGCTGGTCGAGCCGGACCAGTGGCGGTACGAGGAGCACGGCGAGGACGACGGCCGCGACGATCACGGCGGAGACCGCGACCCGGACGGCGCGGGTGGAGCGGCGGGTCCGTCCGTGGGACCTCCACACGAGCTCAGCCATCGAATCCCACCCTCGGGTCGGCCAGTCCGTACAGCAGGTCGGACAGGAGGTTGCCGAGCAGCACGGCCGCCGTGGCGAGCACGGTCAGCGCGGCGAGCAGCGGGAAGTCCACCGACGTGGCGGCCTGCACGGTGGCCGCCGCGATCCCGGGCCAGCTGAAGACGGACTCCACGAGCAGGGCGCCCGTGATGAGCTCGGGCACGCGCGAGCCGATGAGGGTGAGCATCGGGAGCATCCCGGACCGCAGGGCGTGCCCGAGGAGCACGGTGCGCTCGTTCAGGCCACGCGCGCGCGCACCGCGCACGGGGTCCTCGTCGAGCGCGTCGGCGACGCCCTGGCGCACGTACAGGAAGAACCAGGGCAACTGGGAGACGCCGAGGACGAGGGCGGGCAGGACCAGGTGGGAGGCGACCTGCCCGAAGGTGACGGTCTCGCTGGCGGTGTCGGTGAGGCCACCGGCGGGCAGCACGCCGAGCTCCAGGGCGAAGAACCAGATGGCGAGCAGCCCGAGCCAGAAGGCGGGGGCGGCTTCCAGGGTGTACGCGGCCGCGCTGACGCTCCGGTCGAGCCAGCCGCCGCGGCGGCGGGCGGCCAGCACGCCCAGCGCCGTGCCGAGCAGGATGGCGACGGCGAAGGCGGTGGCGGCGAGCAGCGCCGACCAGCCGATGCGTTCGGCGATGACGTCGGCGACGGGCTGGCGCATGACGCTGGAGTCGCCGAGGTCGCCGGTGAGGGCCGAGGTGAGCCAACCCCACCAGCGCGGGACGAGCGGCTGGTCGACGCCCAGGTTGGCGCGCAGCTGGTCGAGGTTCTCCTGCGAGGCGGTGAGCCCGGCGGTCCCGGCGTACGCCTTGACGGGGTCGAAGGGGGACGCCGCGGCGACGGCGAAGACCCCGAACGTCACCAGGAGGAGCACGGGGACGGCGAACAGGGCCCGACGCCCCGCCATCCGGGCCATCGCCCCCCAGGGGAGGCGACGGCCGGCCTGCTTGACGGTCACTTCTTGGGGGCCCAGTTCTCGATGTTCCACCAGGGGCCCGCGGCGAGGCCGTGGTCGTGCGGCTCGACCTGGGTGGAGAGTCCGTCCCAGTCGTCGTCGACCACGTACAGGTGGTCGATGTGGGTGAGGAAGGTGTAGCCCGGGTTCTTCACCAGTTCGCGCTGGACGGTGTCGTACGCGGCCTTGCGGGCGGCCTTGTCGTCGGTCCTGCGGCCGTCTTCGAGGGCCTTGTCGACGGCGGGGTTGTCGTACCAGGCCATGTTGTTGAAGCCGTCGCCGCCGAGGGAGGAATTGAGCAGCAGGTACTGGTCGAAGTCGGGGTCGCCGGGCGAGCCGCCGCCGGCGAGGACCGCGTCGTGCTTCATGCGCGGCTCGATGACCTCCCAGGTGCCGGCCTGGGTCGTGATGTCGATGCCGGCCTTCTTGGCGTCGGAGGCGTAGGCGAGGGCGTGTTCCTGGCGGAGCTTGTCGCCGGAGACGTACCACAGGGGGAAGGCGGCGCGGACGCCGTCCTTGACGCGGATGCCGTCGGGGCCGGGCTTCCAGCCGGCGTCGTCGAGGATCTTCTTCGCCCGGTCGAGGTCGTGGGGGCGTTCGGTGCCCTTGGTGAACCACTCGCTGTCGGTGGGCACCGGGCCGTAGGCGGGCTTCCCGGCGCCTTCGAGGATCTTGTCGACCATGGCCTGGCGGTCGACGGCGACGTCGAGGGCGCGGCGGATCGCGGTGTCGCCGGTGACCTCGTTGTGGGTGGGCAGGGTGACCAGGCGGTAGTCGTAGCTGGTCGCCGCGTACGTCTTCTTCGCCTTGTCGTCCTTGAAGCCCTTGGCGAGGTTCGGGGGCAGGATCGCGCCGTCGAGGTCGCCGGAGCGGAGGCGGGTGGCGCGGACGTCGTCGTCCTTGATGATCGCCATGGTGAACTTCTTCACCTCGGGCGCGCCGCCCCAGTAGTCGGGGTTGGCCTTGAAGGTGAGCTTCTCGCCCTTGGACCAGTCGGTGAGGACGTACGGGCCGGTGCCGACGGGCTTGGTGGTGAAGGGGCCGCTGTTCACGTCCTGCTTCGCCGCGACGTGCTCGGGGGCGATGGCGAGGACGGTGCGCTGGGCGAAGGCCGCGTAGGGGTACTTGAGGGTGAAGACGACGGTGTCGTCGCCGACCGCCTTGACGTCCTTGAGGGCGTCCAGCTCCGTCTTGGACGGGTTGTTGGTCCGCTTGTCGAGGATGGTGCGGTACGTGAAGACGACGTCCTCGGCGGTGAAGGGCTCGCCGTCGCTGAACTTCACGCCCTTGCGGAGCCGGTACGTGTACGTCAGGCCGTCGGCGCTCACCTCGGGCAGCGCGGCGGCGAGGGCGGGCTTGAGCTTCATGTCGGCGTCGAAGGCGAGGAGGCCGTCGAACACCTTGGAATTGCCGTCCTTGCCGTAGCCGAGGAGGGGGCTGAGCGTGTCGGGCTCGTAGGCGATGCCCACGACGACGCCGTCCCCCGCGGCGGAGCCGCCGGAGCCGGAGCCGCCCGGGTTCGAGCAGGCCGCCGCGGTGAGGGCCAGGGCTGTGGCCAGGGCCGCGGCGGCCGTGCCGCGTATCGGTCGGACGGGTCGGGTGGTCATGCGCCACACCCCTTGTGGAAGATCAACTGTTGTTGCGAACGACTCGCAATTAAACAGCACGCGCAGGGGTGTGTCGTCAAGGGCCCTTACGGGGTGGGGGCGGGGAGGTCCACGAGGGCCGCGAGGGTGTCCTTGTGGTGGCCGGCCGACCCGTACGCGAGCTGGTCGGCCTTGGCGCGCTTGAGGTAGAGGTGCGCCGGGTGCTCCCACGTCATGCCGGTGCCGCCGTGCAGCTGTACGCACTCCTCCGCCGCGTGCACGGCGACGCGGGAGCAGTACGCCTGGGCGACGGCCACCGCGAGGGGCGCCTCGCGGCTGTCCGCGGCGAGCGCGTCGGCGGCGTTCCGGGCGGCGGCGCGGGCTCCGGCGACCTCCAGCCACAGCTCGGCCATGCGGTGCTTGAGCGCCTGGAAGGAGCCGATCGGCCGGTTGAACTGGTGGCGCGTCCGGGTGTGCCGCACCGCCTCCTCCAGGCACCACTCGGCGAGCCCGAGCTGTTCGGAGGCGAGCAGCCCGGCCCCGGCGAGCAGCCCGGCCCGGACGGCCGCGCGGGAGGCGTCGGCGTCCGCGAGGTGGGTGCCGGAGGCGGTGGGGAGGACCTCGACGGAGGCGAGGGGGCGGGTCAGGTCGAGCGGGGTCTGCGGCCGGACGGCGACGTCCGCGGCGTCGACGGCGTACAGGCCGTCGGGGCGCGGGACGAGGAGGACGTCGGCGAGGACGGCGTCCGCGACGGCGGCGGTCGCGCCCTCCGCGGGGACGGGGGTGTCCGGGCCCGCGGTGAGCGGGACGGCGAGGACGGCGGTCCGGCGTCCGGCGGCGAGGTCGGCGAGGAGCGGCGCGGCCGGGTCGGACGGGCCGAGGGCGAGCAGCGTCCCGGTCGCGACGACGGAGCTGGTGAGGTACGGCAGCGGGGTCACCGCGCGGCCCAGCTCCTCCAGGACGACGGCGGCCTCGCGGTGGCTCGCGCCCTGGCCGCCGAGCTTCTCGGGGACGAGGAGGCCGGCGGCGCCGATGTCCCCGGCGAGGGCGTTCCACAGCTCCGCGTCGTACGGGCCGGCCCCCTCCAGGCGGGCGGGCAGGGCAGCCGGGTCGGCACGGTCGGCGAGCAGGGCGCGCACGGCGGCCCGCAGGTCCGACTCGGCCTCGGAGTAGAGCAGATCCGTCATCGCGCGAGGTCCTTCCACGGGACGTCCTTGTCGTCGCGCGGCTCGGCGGGCAGCCCGAGGACGCGTTCGGCGACGATGTTCAGCAGTACTTCGCTCGTGCCGCCCTCGATGGAGTTGCCCTTCGAGCGCAGGTAGCGGTAGCCGGCCTCGCGGCCGGTGAAGTCGACCAGCTCGGGGCGGCGCATCGTCCAGTCGTCGTACAGCAGGCCGTCCTGGGCGAGGATTTCCACCTCCAGGCCGCTGATCTGCTGGTTGAGGCGGGCGAAGGCGAGCTTCATGGCGCTGCCCTCGGGGCCGGGGCGGCCGGTGGCGAGCTGCTGGCGCAGGCGCTCCCCGGTCAGCCGGGCCACCTCGGCGTCCACCCACAGGTCGAGGAGGCGCCGGTGCAGGTCGTGGGTGCGCAGCTCGGGGCGGTCGCGCCAGGTGCGGGCGGCGCGCCCGATCATGCCGCCCTCGCGGGGGATGCGGGCGCCGCCGATGGCGACGCGCTCGTTCATGAGCGTGGTGCGGGCGACGGCCCAGCCGTCGCCGACCTCGCCGAGGCGGTGGCTGTCGGGGATGCGCACGCCGGTGAGGAACACCTCGTTGAACTCGGCCTCGCCGGTGATCTGGCGCAGGGGCCTGACCTCCACGCCGGGGTCGGTCATGTCGCACAGGAAGTAGGTGATGCCGCGGTGCTTGGGGGCGTCGGGGTCGGTGCGGGCGATGAGGATGGCCCAGCGGGCGAGGTGGGCGCTGGACGTCCACACCTTCTGTCCGTCGACGACCCAGTCCCCCTCGCCGTCGCGGACGGCGCGGGTGCCGAGGGCGGCCAGGTCGGAGCCGGCGCCGGGCTCGCTGAACAGCTGGCACCACACCTCCTCGCCGGTCCACAGGGGGCGCAGGAAGCGCTGCTTCTGCTCCTCGGTCCCGTACGCGAGGATCGTCGGCGCGGCCATGCCGAGGCCGATGCCGATGCGGCGCGGGTCGTTGTCGGGGGCGCCCGCGGCGGCGAGTTCGACGTCGACGACGGCCTGGAGGGCGGGGTCCGCGCCGAGGCCGCCGAGGCCCTGCGGGTAGTGGACCCAGGCGAGGCCGGCGTCGAAGCGGGCGCCCAGGAAGTCGGCGCGGTCGGTGGTGGCGGGCGGGTGGGCGGCGAGGAGGCCGCGCACCCGGTCGCGCAGGTCGGCTGCGGTGACGGTCATCGGGTGGCTCCTTCCGGGCCGCCGGGGAGGACGACGAGGCGGCCGGTGGTGGTGCCGTCGGCGACGCGCTGGACGGCGGAGGCGGCGTCGGCGAAGGGGACGCGTTCGCTGACGAGCGGCTTGATCAGGCCCTTCGCGGCGTAGTCGGTGAGGGTGTCGTGGCACGCGCGGACGGCGGCGGGGTCCTTCTGGTTGTACAGGCCCCAGTGCAGGCCGAGGATCGCGTAGTTCTTGACCAGGGCGTGGTTGAGGCCGGGGGCGGGGATGTCGCCGCTGGCGAAGCCGACGACGACGATCCGGCCCTCGAAGGCGACGCACTTGGCGGAGGCGGCGTAGGCGGGGCCGCCGACCGGGTCGTAGACCACGTCGGCGCCGCGGCCGCCGGTGGCCTCCTTGACGGCGGCGACGATGTCGTCGGCGTGCCGGTCGACGACGGTGTCGCAGCCGAGGGCGCGGGCGGTGGCGGCCTTGGCTGCGCCGCCGACGACGCCGATGACGCGGGCGCCGGCCGCCTTGCCGAGCTGGACGGCGGCGCTGCCGACCCCGCCGGCGGCGGCGTGGACGAGGAGGGTCTCGCCCTCGCGCAGGCCGGCGCGGCGGTGCAGGCCGAACCAACCGGTCTGGTAGCCGATGTGCAGGGCGGCGGCCTCGGCGTCGTCGAGGGTTTCGGGGGCGGGGAGCACGGCGGCCTCGTCGGCCACGGTGTACTCGGCGAGTCCGCCGTGCGGCAGGGTGGGCGTGGCGATCACGCGGCGGCCGTCCTCCGTCTCGGCGCAGATCTCGACGCCGGGGGTGAAGGGGAGCGGCGGGCGCACCTGGTAGTGGCCGCGGCAGAGGAGGGCGTCCGGGAAGTTGACGTTCGCGGCCCGCACCCTCAGCAGCAACTGCCCGGGGCCGGGCACGGGCCGGTCGGTCTCGTCGAGCTGCATCACCTCGCTCGGCTCGCCGTTCCGGTGCACGCGCCATGCCTGCATTGGGGCCTCCACAGAAGAGTCGGGCAGTACCGCAGTGGGTCGCATACTAAGCGGTCGCTTGTCTTCCTGGGAACAGTGCGGTTGGCCGTCCCTCCGGGGGCCCGTGGCCGCCGCGCCGTGCGGCGGCCACGGCGCGGGTCAGCGCGGTCAGCGCGGGAACAGCTCGAAGGTGACGGCGGGCACGCCGCCGAACCGTCCGGCCGCCGCCCCGGCGCCGCCGGTGAGGAGGTTCCGGCAGTACGCCTCCGGCTCCTCGCCCGTCAGCGCCTCGATGTACGTGCGGTGCTCCAGCAGGGAGCGCACGGCGCGCTCCAGGCCGGGCCGCGCGTCGACGGCGTGGGTGGGGCGGGGGGACCCGGCGACGGCGACCCAGCGGACCCCGTCCCAGGGTTCGAGGCCCCGCTCGGCCAGTTCGGGGAAGATCCAGCGGTTGCCCGCGTCGGCGGCCGCGTCGAGGACGGCGCGACCCACGGCGACGTGGTCGGGGGTGTTCCAGGTGGCGCCGCCCCAGGTGTCGCGGTGGTTGAGCGTGATCACCAGCTCGGGGCGGTGGCGGCGGATCGCGGCGGCGACGTCCCGGCGCAGGCCGGTCCCGTACGCGACGACGCCGTCCTCGTGGCCGAGGAACTCCACCTCGCCGACGCCGACGACCGCCGCGCTCGCCCGCTGCTCCCGCTCGCGCAGCGGACCGCAGACGGCGGGCGCGAGGCCGTCGATCCCCGCCTCGCCGCGCGTGGCGAGCACGTACACCACCTCGCGCCCGGCGTCGGTCCAGCCGGCGACGGCCGCGGAGCAGCCGTACTCCAGGTCGTCGGGGTGCGCGACGACGGCGAGCGCCTTGCGCCAGTCCTCGGGCATCGGCCGGAGCGGGGCGGCCTCCCGGCGGTCCGCCGACGGGTTGTCCTGATCGCTCATGCGCGCAGGATACGGTCGGCCCGGCCGCGTACGGGTCTTCCCGCGCCGCCCCGCCGGCACGCTCCCGGCCGTGCCGGCGGGACGCCCGCGCCTCCCGGGTGCGCGGGCGGCGTCAGACCTCGCCGCGGGCCAGTGACAGGAGGCGGTCCAGGACCCGGGTGCCACTCGCCCGCACGCCGTCGTGCTCGTACTCGTCCGTCACCCAGGTGCGCAGGCCGCGGACGGCGCGGGCGGTCTCCAGGGAGTGGGCCGTGTCGACGTACATGTCGTCGTGGTAGACGGCCGCGGCGACCGGCACGGTGTTCGCGGCGAGGCGCGCCGGATCGTACAGGGCGGGCCAGTCGGCGCGGGCGGCGAGCAGGTCGGCGGCCTCCCGCAGGGGCCGCAGGGCCGGGTCGGACTCGAAGTGCCAGGGGTGGACGGTCTCCCCGGTGAACAGGAGCGGGGCGTCGCCCGCGAGGGCGGCCGCCGGGTCGAACTCCGGGAACTCCCCGCGCACCCGCTCGGCGGCCCAGCCGGTCGGGCCCTTCCCCTGGGCGTAGATGGCCTCGTGGAGGACGGCGTACAGCGGCCGGGACGCGAAGGAGAGCTGGGAGCGCACGGCCTCCAGGAACGTGTCGGACAGCGCGGCGCCGGAGGGGGTGGGGACGAAGGCGTCCTCCAGGAGGTAGTGCAACTGGTGGCTGCCGTCGCCGCCGCCGAGGAGGATGCCGAGGGACTGGAACGCCTCGACCGTCAGCCGGTACCCGTCCGGGAGGACGGCGGGGTGCTCGGCGAGGTGGGCGGCGATCCGGCGGGCCCGTTCGACGTCCTGCGGGTAGCGGTCGTAGTGCGCCTCGTTCTTGCGCCGGACGCGCGGGTACGCGGCGCGGTAGACGTCGTCGGCGGTGGCGTCGAGGGACGGCAGGCCGCCGGTGACGAGCACCGTGTCGAGGCCCTCGGGCGCGGTGGACAGGTAGTGGGTGGCGCAGAAGCCGCCGAAGCTCTGGCCGAGGACGGTCCACGGTGCGCCGCCGGTGAGGCGGCGGCGGATCAGTTCGCAGTCGCGCACGATGGAGTCGGCGCGGAAGTGGGCCAGGTAGCGGGCCTGGTCGGCCGGGCCGCCGCGCAGCGGCAGCGTCTGCCGGTTGGCCGGGGTGGACCGGCCGGTGCCGCGCTGGTCGAGGAGGAGCACGCGGTACTCCTGGACGGCGCGGGCCAGCCACGCCTGGTTGCCGGTGAAGCGGCGGGCCGCGCAGCCGGGGCCGCCCTCCAGGTACACCAGCCACGGCAGGCGGTCCGCGTCCGTGCGCCCGGCGGCGACGACTTCGCGTCCGTACACCTCGATCTGCTCGCCGGAGGGGTCGGCGTGGTCGAGGGGGACGGTGAAGTGGTGGTCGGTCAGGACGACGCCGGGCTGGCGGTAACGGGGCACTGCTCCTCCTGTCTGGTGCTCGTGGCGCGCCGGGGCGCGCGTGGGCGGCGCGCGGCCGGACGGTCGCGGCCCCCGCCCGCACAGTGGACCACAGCGGTCCGCGGCGGGCGGGGGCGGGTGGAAGCGGATGGAGACGGGGAGGGGCGGATGGAGACGGGGAGGGGCCGGTCGGCGGGTCAGCCCGTCGGGAAGTCGTCCGGGGTCCGGATCCGGTCGCGGACCCACACCCCGGCGGGCTTCAGCGGCGCCGTGCCGGCCCAGGGGCCGTTGTTCGCGCAGGTGCCGGTCTTGAAGACGGCGCCGGTGCGGTGGTCGTCGGAGAAGTTCCAGTTGACCCAGCTGATCTTCTTCGCGGCCATCAGGTCGAGGTAGCGCTGCGCCATGGCGAAGTCGTCGTCGCCCTCGCCCGCGTAGTTCTGCGTGCCGAACTCGGTGACGAAGACGGGCAGCCTGTCGGCGGCGCGGGAGAGCGTGGCCAGGTACGCGTCGCGGTGCGAGGAGGCGTAGAAGTGGAACGTGTACATGATGTTGGCGGCGTTCACCGGGTTCGCCACGACCTCCGACTCGTCGGCGCCCTCGGAGACGCCCAGCGACGACCAGGCGCGGGTGCCGACGAGGACCGGGGTGTTCGGGTCGTGGGCGCGGATCACCGGGATCAACTCCTCGGCGTAGCCCTTGATCCGGGACCAGCTCACGCCGCTGGGCTCGTTGGCGATCTCGTACAGCAGGTTCGTCTTGCCGCGGTGGCGCTGGGCGATCTCGGTGAAGAACGTCTTGGCGCGGCTGAGGTTGTGGTAAGGGTCGCCGGGGCTCAGCATGTGCCAGTCGACGATGGCGTACATCCCGCGCGCGGTGGCCTGTTCGATGACGGAGTGGACCAGGTCGGTGTACCTGCGCGGGTCGGTCTCGTAGCCGCCTTCCTGGACGTACAGGGAGACGCGCAGGACGTCGGCCCTCCAGTCGCCGGCGAGGGCGTCGAGGGAGCCGGGCGTGACGCACCGGCCGTACCACTGCAGGCCGTGCGTGGACATGCCGCGCAACTGGACGGGCTTGCCGTACTGGTTGCAGAGCTTCGTGCCGCAGACCTTCAGCCGGCCGTTGACGGCGGCCGGAGTGGTGGCGGCGGCCGGAGCGGCGGCGGTCGCGCCGTGGCCGGCGGAGCCGGTGCCGGTGGAACCGGTGCCGGTGGAACCGGTGCCGGTGGAACCGGTGCCGGTGGAACCGGTGCCGGTGGAACCGGTGCCGGTGGAACCGGTGCGGCCTGACGCCACGGTGGCACCCGGGGCGGGCGCCCGCTCGGCCCCGTACGCCGTGGCGGGCGCGGGGGCGACGGGCGGGGCGGTCCGGGCGGCGGGCGCGGGGGCGGCGGGGGCCGCGGGGGCGGTGGTGAGCCCGAGGAACAGGGCGGTGGCGAGGGCGCCGGCGGCCGTGCCGAGCCCTCCTGTCCAGGTCCGTGCCGATCTCATGGGGCCTCCGATGCGGACGGGCTGAGAGCCGAGGACTGGAAGGAAACTTTCCTAACCAAGGGGTAGCAGCTCGCCCGACGGTCCCGCAAGGCCCCTGACGGAACCCCGGCCGGGGCGCGTAGGGTGCGCTCGTCCGTTTGCGATGATCAAGGAGGGTGCCCGATGGCACGTTTCGACCTTCCCCTCGACGAGCTGCGCGCCTACCGGAGTTCGTCCGTGGAGCCCGAGGACTTCGACGCGTTCTGGGCGAAGACCCTGGAGGAGGGCCGCTCCCACCCGCTCGACGCGCGCTTCGAACCGGTCGACACGGGCCTCTCCACCGTGGACGTGCACGACGTCACCTTCGCCGGCTTCGGGGGCCACCCCGTCAAGGGCTGGTTGGTCATACCCGCCGGGACCACCGAACCGGTGCCGGTGGTCGTCGAGTTCGTCGGGTACGGCGGCGGGCGCGGCCTGCCGCACACCCACCTGCTGTGGGCGTCGGCCGGGTTCGCGCACTTCGTCATGGACACCCGGGGACAGGGCAGCGGCTGGGCGGGCGGGGACACCCCCGACCCGGTGGGCAGCGCCCCCTCCGTGCCCGGCTTCATGACCCGGGGCGTCGAGGACCCCTCGACGTACTACTACCGGCGGGTGTTCACCGACGCGGTGCGCGCCGTGGAGGCCGCCCGGTCGCACCCGCTGACGGACGCGTCGCGCACGGCGGCGATCGGGACGAGCCAGGGCGGCGGGATCTCCCTGGCCGTGGCCGGGCTCGTGCCGGACCTGGCGGCGGTCGCGCCCGACGTGCCGTTCCTGTGCGACTTCCCGCGCGCGACGACGGTGACGGACCGCCACCCGTACCGGGAGATCGGCCAGTACCTCAAGACCCACCGCGGGAAGGTCGAGCGGGTGGCGCGGACGCTCGCCTACTTCGACGGGGTGCACTTCGCGGCGCGCGCGACGGCGCCGGCGCTGTTCTCCGCCGCGCTGGAGGACCTGACGTGCCCGCCGTCGACGGTGTTCGCGGCGTTCAACGCGTACGCGCACGACGACAAGGGGATCGAGGTGTACGCCTTCAACGACCACGAGGGCGGCGAGGCGTACCAGCAGGCGGCGCAGCTCCGCTGGTTGCCGGGCAGGCTCACGGCCTGACCCGCCCGGGCGACCGGACCCGCCGCCCGACCGCCGGGCACCCGCCCCCCCCGGCACCCGACCGCCGGGGGCCCCGCCGCCCGGCACCCCACCGTCCGGTGCCCCGCCGACGGCCCCGCCCCTCCCCCGGGCTTGACGGGGAGCCGCCCCGGACCTAGGTTCTCTCCGGCCGGAGAAAGCGCTTACTACATGTCTGGGGGGTGGGGGTGACGTCCCGTACGGACACCGTCCGCGTCGCCGTCGTCGGGACCGGGGCCATCGCCCGGCACAGCCATCTGCCGGCCCTCGCCGCGCTCGCGGCCGAGCAGCCGCTGGAGGTGGTGGCCGCGTGCGACGTGGACGCCGGGTCGGTCGCGGTGTTCTGCCGGGAGGGCGGCATCCCGCACGCGTACACGGACTACGACCTGATGCTGGCCGAACGCCGGCCGGACCTGGTCGTGCTGTGCACCCCGCCCCGCTTCCACCGCGACCAGACCGTCGCCGCGCTGCGCGCCGGGGCGTGGGTGTGGTGCGAGAAGCCGCCGTGCCCGTCGCTGGCCGACTTCGACGCGATGGAGGCGGCGGAGGGCGCGGGTCCCGGGCCCGGCCCGTACGCGGCGATCGTCTTCCAGCACCGGTTCGGGTCCGGCGCCCGGCACGTCGGGCGGCTGCTCGCCGAGGGCGCGCTGGGCCGGCCGCTGGTCGCCCACTGCCAGACCACCTGGTACCGCGACACCGAGTACTACGCGGTGCCCTGGCGCGGCCGCTGGGACACCGAGGGCGGCGGGACGTCCATGGGCCACGGCATCCACCAGATGGACCTGCTGCTGGACCTGCTCGGCCCGTGGGAGGAGATCCGCGCCATGGCCGGGCGGCTCGTCCACGACGTGGAGACGGAGGACGTGGCCACGGCGCTGGTCCGGTTCGCCGGCGGCGCGCTGGCCACGGTCGTCAACAGCGTGCTGAGCCCCGACGAGGTGAGCCGCGTCCGGATCGACTGCGAGCGCGCCACCGTCGAGCTGACCCACCTGTACGGGTACGGCAACGCCGACTGGCGCATCACCCCCGCCCCCGGCGTCGATCCGGCGGAGGCCGCCCGCTGGCGGGACTTCGGCCCCGACGAGCCCAGCTCCCACCTGGCGCAGTTGCGCGGCCTCCTCGCCGACCTGCGCGCCGGGCGCCGCCCCCGCAGCAGCGGCCCGGACGGCCGCAAGAGCCTCGAACTCGTCGCCGCCCTGTACAAGTCGGCGTTCACCGGGACGGCGGTACGGGCCGGGGACATCGGGCCGGGCGATCCGTTCTACGCGTCGCTGCACGGCGGCACCTCCGGCTGGGCCCCCCGATCCGCGCCCGCCGCCGAACCCGCGCCCGCCGCCACGGCGGTGCCCGTGCCCGCCCCGGCCGGCGGCACGGCGGCGGCCCACGAAGGGGCCGCGCGGTGAGCGGCACCCGGCCCCGGATCGTGCACGCGCACGGCGACCACGTGTCGGTCCTCGTCGGCGACGTCGAACTGATGCGGTACGTCTACCGGCCCGAGGCCGCCTGGGAGGCGCCGAAGCCGTACGCGCACCCGCTGCGCACCCTCGCCGGGCACACCGTCACCGGGTACCGGCCCAACGACCACCGCTGGCACAAGGGCCTGCAGATGACGGCCTCGTACCTGTCCGGGCAGAACCTGTGGGGCGGCGACACGTACGTGCCGGGCGAGGGGTACGTCGCCCTGCCGGAGCGGGTCGGGTCCATGGCGCACCGGTCGTTCGACCGGTGCGACGAGCAGGACGGCCGGGTCACCGTCGAGGAACGGCTGACCTGGCACCCGTACGGCGGGGAGCTGTGGGCCGACGAACTGCGCCGGATCGAGGTCCACGACGTGGACCCGGCGGCCGGCTGCTGGGCGCTGACCTGGTCCTCGGCGGTGACCAACCGGCGTGCCGAGCCGCTGCGGTTCGGCAGCCCCACGACGCGGGGGCGCGAGATGGCCGGGTACACCGGACTGTTCTGGCGCGGCCCCCGGGCCTTCCGGGGCGGCGCGGTCGTCGGCCCGGACGCCGAGGGCGACGCGCTGATGGGGGCGCGGGCGGAGTGGCTCGCGTACACCGGGGAGCACGACGGGGCCGACGGGCACGCCACGCTCGTCTTCGCGCACGCCCCGGAGAACGACCACACCGGCGCGGGCGGCACGCACCCGGCGCACTGGTTCGTCCGCAGCGAGCCGTTCGCGGCGGTCGCGCCGTCGTTCGCGTTCCACCGCGAGCTGGTGCTGCCGCCCGGCGAGACCCTGGCCCGCCGCTACCGGGTCCTCGTCGCGGACGGGGCCTGGGACCGGACCCGGATCACCGCGCGCCTGGCGGCCCTGGCCTGGTGACGGAGCCCGCCGCCCGGGCGGCGGGAGGCCGGTCCGGGAAGCGGAGCGGAGGGGCCCCGGTGCCCGCGGCCCGGCGCGGGCACCCGCCGGGCGCGGCGAACGCGGACCGGCCGTCCGGTGGAAGGGCCCGTCACGACCCGCGCCCACCGCAAGGTCCACGCCGGTCGCCCCCGTGCGGCGGCGGCACCTGACGGAGCCGCGGCCGGACGGCTCCCGGTCCGGCCGCGGGGCCGCCCCGCCGGTGGCCTCCGCCCCGGGCGGCGGGTCCGGCGCCGCCCGGGGAGCCGGAGGCGTCCGCGGCGGCGGCCTCCGCGCCGCGGCCCCGCCGCGCGCGATCGTGGCGGCGGCCGCTCACCCGCCCGGTCGCCGGGGCTGCCGGTCTACGGTGGAGGCATGCGCGGGGAACCGGCGGTGACCCTCTTCCTCTGCGGCGACGTGATGCTCGGGCGCGGGGTCGACCAGATCCTGCCCCGCCCCGGCGACCCCACCCTGTGGGAGGAGTACGTCGGCGACGCCCGCGCGTACGTGGCGCTCGCCGAGGCCGCGCACGGCCCCGTGCCGCGCCCCGCCGCCCCGTCCTGGCCGTGGGGCGTGGCGCTGCCGCTGCTCGACGAGGCGGCGCCGCAGGTGCGCGTGGTGAACCTGGAGACGGCCGTCACCCGCCGGGGCGCCCCGGAGCCGGGCAAGGCGGTGCACTACCGGATGGCGCCCGAGAACCTTCCGTCGCTGGCCGCCGCCCGGCCCGACGTCTGCGTGCTCGCCAACAACCACGTCCTGGACTTCGGCCGGCGGGGGCTGCTGGACACCCTCGACGCGCTGGCCGCGGCGGGGCTGCGGACGGCGGGCGCAGGCCGGGACCTCGCGGAGGCGCGCCGCCCCGCCGCCGTCCCCGTGCCCGGCGGGCGACGGGTGCTGGTGTTCGCGTGCGGGATGCCGTCGAGCGGCGTCCCCGAGGAGTGGGCGGCCTCGCCCGGCCGGCCCGGGGTGGACCTCGTGCCCGCCGCGACCGGGGCCGCCGCCGGGGACGTCGTACGCCGGGTGCGGGAGGCCCGGCGGCCCGGCGACCTCGTGGTGGTCTCCGTGCACTGGGGCTCCAACTGGGGGTACGGGGTGCCGGACGGCCAGGTGCGGTTCGCGCACGCGTTGGTCGACGGCGGGGTGGACGTGGTGCACGGCCACTCCTCGCACCACCCGCGCCCGCTGGAGGTGTACCGGGGCAAGCTGGTCCTGTACGGCTGCGGCGACCTCGTCGACGACTACGAGGGCATCACCGGCTACGAGGAGTACCGCGACGACCTGCGCCTGCTGTACTTCGCGGCGCTGGAGCCGGACACGGGCCGGCTGGCCTCGCTGCGGATGGCTCCCGTACGGGCGCGGCAACTGCGCCTGGAGCACGCGTCGGACGCCGAACGCGACTGGCTGCGGGCCACCCTGGACCGGGTGAGCCGCGGTTTCGGGGTGCGCGTGGTGGCCGGGCCCCGGGAGCGGGGCGGGTCGCTGCGGGCGGTGCCGGTCTGACCGGCCGCCCGGGCCCGCGCGACCCGCGCCGCCCCCGCGGGGAGCGGGCGGGGGCCCGGTCCCCCGGGAGGGGACAATGGGCACGTCCGTACGCCTCGCCGGGCACCGCCCGCACCGCCCGTAGGAGACCGCCCGCCGTGTCCGCCCGCACCCCGCACACCGACCGAACCGACCTGCGGGCCGACTGCGCCAGCTGCTTCGGGCTCTGCTGTGTGGCACTGCCCTTCGCCAGGTCCGCCGACTTCGCCGCCGACAAGCCCGCCGGAACGCCCTGCGGAAACCTCGGCGACGGCTTCCGCTGCGGCATCCACGCGCGGCTGCGCGACAGCGGCTACCCGGGCTGCACGGTCTTCGACTGCTTCGGCGCCGGCCAGAAGGTGTCCCGGGTGACGTTCGGCGGCCGCGACTGGCGGGCCGAGCCGGACTCGGCGCGCACGATGTTCGCGGTGTTCCCCGTCATGCGGCAGCTGCACGAACTGCTGCGGTACGCGGCGGAGGCGCTGGACCTCGCGGCGGCGCGGCCCGTGCACCGGGAGCTTCGCCGCCGCCACGACGAGATCGACGCCCTGACCCGCGGCGGCGCGGAGGCCCTGCTGGCCCTGGACGTGCCGGCGCTGCGGGCGGAGGTGAACGTCCTGCTGCTGCGCGCCAGCGAGCTGGCCAGGGCCGGTGTGCCGGGGCGCCGCAAGGACCGCCGGGGCGCCGATCTGATGGGGGCGCGGCTGCGCGGCGCGAAGCTGCGGGGCGCCAGTCTGCGCGGCGCCTGCCTGATCGCCGCCGACCTGGCGGGGGCCGACCTGCGCGAGGCCGACCTGATCGGCGCGGACCTGCGGGACGCCGACCTGTCCGGCGCCGACCTGACGGGGGCGCTGTTCCTGACGCAGCCGCAGCTGACCGCCGCGCGGGGCGACGGCGCGACGAGGATCCCCGCCGCGCTGCGGCGCCCGGGGCACTGGGCGGCGTAGCACGGCGTGTCCCGGCCGTCCCGCGCGCCGCGCGGTGCACCGTGGACCGGGCAGATGTCCGGCACGCGGAAGACACATCCAGGAGGGCGCCATGCCGCGGAGCGGATCGGCTCGACCGTGGACGGACCGGTCCAGGCCGTCGTACAAGGCGCGGTACGCGCTGCGGCACCCGGAGCGGATCGTCCCGTACGTGCGGCGGGCGGGCCGCGACCTGTGGCTGCGGCTGCGCAGCGGCGGCGACCACGTGGCGTACTACCGGGCGGTGATGGCGAGCGACACGGCGCGCAGCCCGGAGGCGGCGGTGGGCGGCGGGCCGTCGCGGGAGCGGTGGCTGGCCGTCGGCCGGATGCAGTTCGACTACCTGGTGGAGCACGGGCTGCGCCCGCAGGACCGGATGCTGGAGATCGGGTGCGGCAACCTGCGGGCGGGGTGGCGGTTCATCGAGCACCTGGAGCCGGGGCACTACTACGGGATCGACATCTCGCCGGACATCCTGATCGAGGCGAAGAAGACGCTGGTGCGGTACGGGCTACAGGACCGGATGCCGTACCTGACGCCGGTGGACGACCTGCGGCTGGACTTCCTGCCGGACGGCTGGTTCACGGTGGTGCACGCGCACAGCGTGTTCTCGCACTCGCCGCTGGAGGTGATCGACGAGTGCCTGGCGCACGTGGGGCGGGTGCTGGCGCCGGGCGGGTTCTTCGACTTCACCTTCGACCGCACGGAGGGGGCCGAACACCAGGTGCTGCGGGAGGACTTCTACTACCGGACCGAGACGCTGGTGCGGCTGGCGCGGAGGCACGGTCTGGAGGCGCGGTTCATGGAGGACTGGGAGCGGCTGCCGCACGGCCAGTCGAAGCTCCGGGTCACCCATCCGCAGCCGGACGCCGACCGGGCGGTCCGCTGAACCACCACCCCTCCGGCGTGCCCCGGCCGGGGCCTGGGCGCCGCCCGGCGGACGGGGTCACAGGCCGATGCAGCGGCGCAGGCCGGGCCTGTCGGTGCCGAGCTTGGTGAACACCGCCGACAGCAGCTCCGACACGGTCCGCTCGTCGCTGTCGAGACGGTCGGCGATGGCCGCGTTGTCGAGGCCCTCCGCGGCGAGCAGGGAGACCGCCTCCTCCCGGGTGGTGAGGGTGTCCCGCTCGACGGGCAGCGGGCGCCGGGGCCGCAGGCCGGCGGCGGCGAGCTGGTCGCGGGCCCGGGTGACGAGGGTGTCCGCACCGCAGGCGGCGGCGGTCTCCATACCGCGGTAGAGGCGCTGCGCGGCCTGGTCGAGGTCGCCGACGGAGCGCAGCGCCGTGCCGTGGTCGACCAGCGCGTGCGCCAGCTCGTACGCGGAGGGCGACTGCTCCAGGTGATCGACGGCCTCGGCGAGCAGCGGGATCGCGCGGGCCGGCTCGGAGACCGCCGCGGCGACCCGCAGGGCCTGGCCGATCGCGCTGGCGGTGCCGAACCCGCGGGCCCGGGCGACGGCCTCGTCGGCGTGGCGCCGCGCCTCCTCGGGCCGGTGGCCGGCCAGGGCCAGGGCGAGGTCCAGCTGCCAGGGGCTCCAGGCCGGGTTGCGCGTGCCGCGCTGCTCGAGCCGGTCGCCGGCCGCCGTCAACTGCTGGACCGCCTCGTCGATCCTGCCGCAGGCCAGCAGGAGCTTGCCGCGGACGGCCTGCGGGTCGGGGTAGATGACGGTCTTGGGGAGGTCCTCGCCGAACCGGTAGCCGTCGGCGATCCGCTGGGCCGCGTCGATGCGGCCCCGGGCGAGGAGCGTCTCGACGAGGGTGCCGATCGCGTACAGCTGGGCGGGGACGCCGCGGCCGACGCGGTCGGCGATCTGCAGTCCGCTGCGCACGAAGTCCTCGGCCTCCGCGAGCCGTCCGCGCCGGTAGCGGATGTAGCCGAGGAGCGTGTACGCGAAGGAGAGGTGGGCGCCGCGCCAGCCCTTCGCCTCGAACTCCGCGATGTCGTCGTGGAACAGCTCCTCGGCCCGGCCGGGCTGGTCGCAGTACACCAGCGTGAGCGCGACGACGGCCGGCACCTCGAAGCCGAAGTCCTGGTCGGTCCAGCTCATCCCGCCGCGCAGGGCCCGGTCGGCGTAGTGGAGGGACTGGGCGACGGGCTCGCCGCGCAGGACGACGTCCCAGGCGCGCAGGCCGAGGATGTGCCGTTCCGCGAGGTCGCGGCCGGTGAGGCGTCTGGCGAGCTGGGACAGTAGACGGGAGCGGCCGTGCGAGTCGTGCTCGGCGGCGTTGACCGCGTTCCACTTGAACTGCTCGGCCTGCATGCGCAGGCGCGTGCGGGCGCTGGTGGTGCGGTGGGCCTCCTCGGTGAGGAGGCCGGTGGCCTGGTCCATCTGGCCGGTGTGGACGAGGGCCTGGGCGAGCCGGTACGTGACGACCTCGCGCAGGTCCTGCCCGATCTTGGGTTCCTCCAGGGCGGCGCGCAGCTGGTTGACGGTGGTGGCGGGCTCGTGCGGCAGGTTGGCGGAGCCGAGTTCGAACAGGACCTGCGCGCGGTCCTCGATGTCCGGGGGTTCGCGCAGGGCGCGGGCGAGGTAGCGGCGGGCCGCGTCGGGCGCGCCCGCGGAGAAGCTGTCGCGGGCCGCGCGGCGGAGCTGCTGGACGACCCAGGGGTCGCCCTCCGGGTGCATCTCGAGCATGTGGCGGGCGGCGGCCGCGGCGCCGTGCCCCTCGTCGACGAGGGCCTGGGCGGCCACGCCGTGCATGCCGACGCGTACGCCGTGCGGTATCGACCGGTACACGGCGGTGGCGATCAGCGGGTGGTAGAACTCGACGACCCGCTCGCGCTTCAGGTTGGGCAGGACCGTCAGGATGCGGGCCGTGTCCAGCAGGTCGACGGCGTCGTCGAGTTGGGCGTCGCCGAGCGCGGCGACGGTCCCGACGATGCCGGCGGGGACGCCGCTGCCGACGACCGCGGCGGCCCAGGCGAGGCGGACGGCGGAGGGGCCGAGCTGTTCGAGGCGTTCTATGAGGCCGTTGCCCTTGACGGCGGAGGCGAGGTCGCGGAGTTGCGGGATGTTCTCCTCGCGCGGGACGAGGCCGCGGGCGTTGCCCTTCGCGGTGAGCTCGACGACCTCGAAGGGGTTGCCGCCGGTGATGGCCCAGCATTCGCGGCAGAACAGTTCGTCGGCGTGTTCCCCGAGGGTGGCGCGGACGATGCGGCTCACGGCGGCGGCGGTGAGCGGGGCCAGTTCGTGGGCGCGGGAGCGGTTGCGCGCGACGAGGTTGTGCAGGGGGAGGGCGTCGGACGGGAGTTCGTCGGGGCGGCAGGCGACGGCGATCAGTATGCCGAGCTCCCCGGCGCGGGCGGCGAAGGCGATGAGCCAGGCGAGGGACTCGGAGTCGACCCAGTGGACGTCGTCGACGGTGAGGACGACGGGGCCGCTGCGTACGGAGAGGTTGGTGACGACCCAGTCCAGTCCGTCGCGGACGCCCTGCGGGTCGGGGTTGGCGTCGGGCTTGGGTGCGGACAGCCCCGTGGCCGGCGCCACGATGTCGTACCAGTCTCCGAGGATCTCGCGGCGTTCGTCCTCCGGCATGGCGGCGAAGGCGGGCTGGACGAGCTGGCGCATCACGTGGAACGGGACCTGGCGCTCCTGCTCGCCGCCGCGTGCGGAGAGCACGGTGCAGCCGCGGGCGGCGGCGGACCGGCGGAGGCGGGTGAGGAGCGTGGTCTTGCCCAGGCCCGCCGGTCCGGCGAACCCGATCACCCCGCCCTGCCGGGACGGGCGCCCGCCCTCGGAGGGCGTGCCGCACAGGTCGTCGAGCGCGCGCTCGATGGTGAGGAGCTCGGACTCCCGTTCCAGCAGCGGGGTCGCGTCGCTTCCCCGCCGCCCTCCGGCCGTTGTCATGACTTGCCCCCTCCAGCACGTGCGGCCGAGTGTAGGCGCAAGGGCACGGGAAGTTGCCGTGGATCACCATTCTTCCCGGAACACCGCCATTCGTACGGGGGTGGCGCTGTATCCTTCGCTGGCGTGTTCGCCCGGGCGGCGGTTCAGCGGCGCGGCACGGGGATCATGGGCAGCGCGTCGGGCAGCGGGATGCCGGCGGGGACCTCCTTCACGGTGGTGCCGGGGCGTGTGCCAGGCGCCGCCGCCGGGCCACGCTCGCCACGGCGGAGAGGATCTCCGCGACGGCGAAGGCGTCCCCGATGCACGTGTGCCGGCCCGCGCCGAACGGGATGGAGCTGCCCGGGCGCGGCGGCATCCGGGACGGGTCGGCGTCGTTCCACCGTTCCGTGTCGAAGGCCGTGGGGTTCGGGAAGAGGTCCGGGTCGCGGTGGAGCGCGTAGGGGCTGTGGGCCGGTTCGGTGCCGGCGGGGATGTCGACGCCGCCCGGGGTGACCGGGGTGGGGGGCCGCCGGGTGAACAGCAGGGGCGAGTGCAGCCGCAGGGACTCCTCGAAGACGCTCTTGGCGTACGTGAGCGAGGCGAGGTCGCCGGGGCGTACGGGGCGGTCGCCGACGACCGTGTCGACCTCGGCGTGGAGGCGCTCCTCCACGTCCGGGTGGCGGGCGAGTTCGTGGAAGATCCAGGAGAGGGTGGTGGAGGCCGTCTCCGTGCCGCCGAACAGGAGGGTGACGAGTTCGTCGCGGACCTGTTCGGCGCTCATCGTGCCGCCGGTCTCCGGGTCGGTGCCGGTCAGCAGCAGCGGGACGAGGTCGTCGTGGCCGCGGTCCCCGGGGCCGCACCCGGCGACGACCTCGTCGACGATGGCGCGCAGGCGGGTGGCGGCGCCCTTGAAGCGCCGGTTCAGGGGGACGGGCAGGTGGTCGAACGCCTTGGGCATGACGGTGCGGACGAGCGTGCCCTCCAGGACGATCGGGAAGGACCGGTGGACCTCCCGGACGGCGGGCCGGTCCACGTCGCCGGAGAAGATCATCCCGGCGACGGCGGAGAGGGCGGACCGGCGCATCTCCCGGTCCACGCGGACCTCCCGGCCGGGGGTCCAGGAGGCGGCCGTGGCGTCCGCCTCGCGGCACATCAGCTCGGCGTACCGGGAGAGGCGGTCGCGCCGGAAGGCCGGTTGCAGGAGCCGGCGCCGCCTTCGGTGGAGCGCCCCGTCGGTGGTGGCGGTGCCGTTGCCGAAGAGGGGGCGCAGCTTCTCGAAGATCCTGCCGCGCCCGAACACATGGGCCTCGCCGTCGAGGACGGTGTGGATGAGGTCCGGGTCGGTCAGGACGTCAGGGGCCAGCCGCCGAGGTCGATACGGACGACGTGGACGACGCGGACGACGCCGCGGAGCGACTCGAGGAACGCGATCGGTCCCCGCGACGTCGGAGGGCGTGGCCGACGACGGGCAGCCGGCCGGGCGCCACGGGCGCGCCGCCGGCCGCGCGCGGGCGGCCGGGTAACGCCGCGCGGCCGGTGGGCGTACGGGTCGTGGGACGCCGTCTCATCCCACGGTGACCAGGTCCGGGCGCGTGTACGCGGCTTCGCGCCCCGCGGCGAACCGCTCGTCGCGGTACCGCGTGCAGTCGTGGCGCTGCCAGAGGTCGGCGCCGATCATCCAGTCTTCGTAGCTGCGGACGCGGTGTTCCACGGCGGCGCGGGCGACGGGGTCGGTGACGCCGAGGGCGTCCAGGGCGCGGGGCAGGTCGCGGGCGGCGGCGAGGAAGTCCTCGACGCGGGCGCGGATGCGCTCCTCGACGGCCCGTACGGCCTCGGGCAGGGTGAGGCCGTGCCCGTCGGCGAGGAGGACGGCGAGATTGTTGGTGTCGCCGCAGGAGTACTCCTTGGGGAGCGAGAAGACGTCGTTGCCCCAGGAGATGACGTCGATGGCGCTCCAAGCGAGCTCCGTGAGGGCGGGGCTCGCGTCGACCTCGTCGGGGACCTCGATGCCCTGGGCGGCCTCCACCATGTCCATCATGGGCAGGAGTTGGGAGCTGTGGCGGCGGGTCAGGACGTAGTCCTCGACGGCGGGGCGGTGTCCGGGGCGCCGGTTGGCGGCTTCCTCGTCGAGGGAGCGCAGCATGCGCGGGACGTGGCGGCGGTAACGGCCCTGGAGCAAGGGGGGCATTCCGGCCAGAACGCGGTCGCACAGTTCGGCGAAGGAGGACACCAGCGGGTTGTCGCGGGCGGGTTCCGGCGCGTCGGCCGGCCCGCCGCCGACGTGGCGCGCGATGGCGTCGGAGAGGGGCTTCCAGTCGTCGAGGCGGCCGGACCTGATGAGGTGGTCGTGCTGGTCGTCAAGGACGAACGACCAGGCCATCCACTCGGCCAGCAGGACCAGTTCCCCGGAGGAGGCGCCGCGGCTGACGCGGGCGGCGAGGTGGCCGAAGCCGATGCCCGCGAACTGCTCGGCCGCTTCCGCCTCGACCAGGCCCCGGTCGACGGCCCAGGCGGTCGCCTCGGCGTTGGCGCGGTCACCCCCCGGTTCCTTGGAGCCCTCGAAGGGGAGGTGGAACTCCGGGACGGTGAAAGGGTCGAGATGGGGCATTGATCTCCCTCCGGAGAAGATCCCGGTCCGCATTTCCCCGTCCACCCGCTCCCGGCGGACACCGGATTCGAGCCTGCGACCGGGGGCCGCCTCGCCGTGACGTACCGTGCTCACTCCGGCTGCAGGGCGGCCCGTTTCCCGAGCGGGCGGGAACGACGAGCCGCACTTTGAAGCCATTCGCGCCCATTAACCCGTACGGTGATCGGCACTGTCAACACGATCCGGTTCGTACGCCCCGGCCCTCCGCCCATGCCGGTGGGGCGTTCGGGAAGGCGTGCGCGGCGGCTGCGGTTCGCCCGGTTCGGTGGTGGTTTCGGGGCCCGGGGCCGGGCGGCACCCGGGCGGTGCGCCCGTACGCCCGCGGGCCCGGCCGATCGACTCCCGGCGGCCACGACGCGGGCGGCGAGGACCGGGTACCGCCACCGCGCGTCCACCTGACGGACCTCGACCCGCGCCTTCAGGACAAGAGCCGGTCGCAGAGGTGACCTGTAACTGTCGGGCCGGGGCCCGTCCCCCGGCGCTCCCGTCCGCGTTCCCCTCCCCGCGGAACGAGAGGAGGGGGGCGCGTGTCCCCTGTCCCCCGCCCGTCGCGGCGCACCGCCCGCCCCGCGCGCCATCACCGCCACCGCGGTCGTCGCGGTCGTCTCGGGCGCTGCGGTCGTCGCGGGCGTGCGGTCCGGCACCGGTGCTGTCCACCGACGACGGCGGCACCGGGGCGGCGGGGCCGCGCCCTCCCGCGTCCGCTGCGGCGACGCGTATGTCAACGCCCCCTGGCCGGCCGGTGCTTCCGCGGGACGCACGGCGGCGCTCCGGGCGGCGGCCGGCCCGTACGGCGCCGGCAGCACCGGCGTGCCGGGCCGCCGCCGGGGCCCGGGCCCGGGACGCGGCCGGTGTGGGCGGCGGTTCGCCTCCGCTCCCCCGCGGTACCGGCGCGCCCGCGCGCCCCGGTACCGTGGGGCTCCCCGCCGAGGGAGGTGAAAGGGGTGTCCACCGACGGGACGTGGAGCATCGGGGAGCTCGCCGAGCGCGCGGGCGCCACCGTGAAGGCCGTGCGGTTCTACTCGGACCTGGGGCTGCTGCCGGAGACCTCGCGCAGCGCCGGCGGCCACCGCCGGTACGGCCCGGAGGCGCTCGACCGGCTGCGGCTGATCCGGTCGCTGCGCGGCCTCGACCTCCCCGTCGCGGAGGTCGGCCGGGTCCTGGACCGGGAGGACGCCCTGGAGGACGTCATCGCGGGCCAGTTGCGCGAACTGGGCTCCCGGATGGTGGCGCTGCGCTGGCGGGAGGCCGCCCTGCGGCTGCTGCGGGACTGTCCGGCAAAGGAGCGCGCCGACCGGTTGCGGCTGATCGGGACGCTGGACGCACCGCCCAGTACGGCTCCGGTGGCGCGCTTCCTGCGGCGGGTGCTGCCGCCGCGGCTGCCGGCCCGGCTGCTCTCGTCGATCACCGACTCGGCGGTGCCGCCGCCGCCCGAGGACCCGACTCCCGCGCAGGTCCTGGCCTTCGCCCGGCTGAACGCCCTGGCGACGGACGCCACCGGCGCGGTCAGCGTGTGCCGGCCGGTCGCGAGCACCCCGGGCGGGACGTGCCGTCCGGCGGTGCTGTACGACGGGCTCGTCGAGGCGTTCGCGCTGGCGGCGCCCGACGTGCGGGCACGGCGCGGACCCTCCGAAGGGGAGGCGCTCGACTGCTTCGTGGCCGCCCACGCCGCGATGCGCGACACCCGCGACACCCCGGAGTTCCGGCGGCGGCTGAGCCGTTTCCTCGACGAGGTCGCCCACCCCCACATCGACCGCTTCTGGCAGCTCACCGCCGAGGCGACCGCCTCCCCGGAGCCGACGTTCGGCGCCGTGGACGACTGGCTGCGCGCCGCGCTGGCCCGGCAGGTCGCCGAAGCGGACCGCTGACGCACCGGCACCGCGGGCCGACCGCAAGCCGCTTTCCGGCCACGGGGGAACGGCCGGGCACCGGGGTGCCGAACGGCCCGCGTCGAAACGGCACTTCCCTCGACGCGCCCCCGGATGAGATCTTGCGCGTCGACCACTTCTTCACCCCGGCCGGCACCACCCGTGCCGCCGGGCCTTCGGAGGACACATGCTTCCCCACATATCCGCCGGGCTCAGGCGCTCGGCCGCCGTCGCCGCCCTCGGCGCGGCCGTCGCCCTCGCGGTCCCCGCGGCCCCCGCCGCGGCCACCCCGCGGACCCCGGCAGCCGCGCCGGCCATCACGGCGGCCAACGCGGCGAGCCCGGCCGGCACCTGGGCCGCGGGCACCCGCGCGTACCTGGTGATCACCGCTCCGGGAGACACCTCGGCCGTCCGCGCCGCCGTCACCGGCAACGGCGGTACGGTCTTCGCGCATCACGACGCGATCGGCGTCGTCGTCGCCCACTCCACGTCCACCGCCTTCGCCGCCAGGATGCGCGGCGTCGCCGGCGTGCAGCACGTCGGCGCGACCCGCACCTCGGACGTGCCGGCCGACGCGTACGCCCCGGCCCTCCCGACCGCCCCGGCGCAGAGCCCGACGACGCTCACCGAGTCCAACCGCTGGGACATGACCCAGATCAAGGCGGACCAGGCGTGGGCGGTGACCACCGGCTCCGCCGCCGTCAAGGTCGGCGTCCTGGACACCGGCGTCGACGACCTCCACCAGGACATCGCGCCCAACTTCAACGCCGCCGACTCGGTCTCCTGCGCCTACGGCAGGCCCGACACCCGCCCCGGCGCCTGGCGCGACGTGGACACCCACGGCACGCACGTCGCGGGGACGATCGCCGCCGCGAAGAACGGCAAGGGCGTCGTCGGCGTCGCACCGGGCGTGCGGATCTCCTCGGTCCGCATCGCGGAGCCGGGCACCGCGCTGTTCTACGCCGAGAACACCATCTGCGGGTTCATGTGGGCCGGCGACCACGGCTTCAAGGTCACCAACAACAGCTACTACACCGACCCGTGGATGTTCAACTGCCCGGACGACCCGGACCAGGCCGCCATCATCGAGGGCGTCCGGCGGGCCCAGGCGTACGCCGAGGGCAAGGGCTCCCTCCAGGTCGCCGCCGCCGGCAACTCCTCCTACGACCTGGCGAACAAGACCACCGACACGTCGAGCCCCAACGACTCGACCCCGGTGACCCGCCGCATCACCAACGCGTGCGTCGACATCCCGACCGAACTGCCGGGCGTCGTCACGGTCTCCGCCATGGGCCGCGGCAACGTGAAGGCGTCGTACTCCAACTTCGGCCGCGACGTCATCGACATCGCCGCGCCGGGCGGTGACGGCTCGTCCGGCATCTACTCCACGCTGCCGGGCGGGACGTACGGCAACATGAACGGCACGTCGATGGCGTCGCCGCACGTGGCCGGTGTCGCCGCGCTGATGGCGAGCGCCGACCCCTCCCTCACCCCGGCGGACCTGCGGGCCCGGTTGGCGTCGCAGGCCACCGACACCGCCTGCCCGGCCGACAGCCGCTGCACCGGCACGACCGCGAACAACGGGTTCTTCGGCGAGGGCCAGACCGACGCGCTGAAGGCGGTCACCGGCGGGACGACGCCGCCCGCGCCGGGCAGGTACTTCGAGAACCCGGCCGACGTGGCCGTCGCCGACAACGCCACGGTGGAGAGCCCGATCACCGTCACCGGCCTCGACGGCAACGCACCGGCCGCCCTGAAGGTGGGCGTGGAGATCAAGCACACCTACCGCGGCGACCTGGTCGTCTCGCTGGTGGCCCCCGACGGGACGGTGTACCCGCTGGAGGACTTCGCCAACGGCGACAGCGGCGACGACGTGGTGAAGACGTACACGGTCGACGCCTCCGCGGAGACCGCGGCCGGCACGTGGAAGCTCCGCGTCCGGGACGTCGCGACGCGGGACACCGGCAGGATCGACGCCTGGAACCTCACCTTCTAGGCCCTCCCTGCGGCGGACCGCGCCTCCGGGCGCTCTCAGCGGGCGTCGAGGGGACGGTCGTGCGCGGGCGTGGAGCGCCGAACGCGTCCGTCCCCCGGTACCCGCCGCCCCTTCGGCTCCCCGAGCCGGCCGCCGGCCTGCCGGCCCGGCCGGCGGTCGGGGGCGCGCCGGGCACCGGCCGGCCGCCGGCTACTCCTCGTAGTCCTCGCGCTTGACGCCCGCCTCCTCCATCGCCTCGCGCAGGGAGCGGCCGGTGCCGCCGGGCTGCCGTTCCCGCTGGTCGTCCGTGTCGGTGGACTCGATGACATCGTCCGTGGTGGTGGTCTTCGGCCGGTTCTCCTCGGGCACGGTCACCTCGATCCCTCCTCCGTGCGTCGGATCCTGTACGTCGCCCGGCGGGTACCCGGGAGGCCCGGCGGGATGCCTCCGACCGGGCGGCGCCTCCCCACCGGGCACCGGACGCACGGCGAACCCGCCGCGGCCGTCGAACCGGACCTCCAGCACGGCGTCGAACCCGTCGGCGCGCGACGGGGCGCGCAACCGGCCGAGCGTGGCGTAGAGGCCCACTTCCGGCACCCGCTCCCGGCCCCGCCGCGCGGCGTTGCGGCGCAGCGAACCGGCCACGTCCGGCGGGAACCAGTAGGCCGTGGCGGTCGCGCCGTGGGCGCGGGCCGCCGCCAGCAGGGGACCCCACTCCTCGGAGGACGGGTTGGTGTTGTCGACCGCCACCGGCCGGCCCGCGGCCAGGGCCTCCTCGACGAGGGCCATCTGCCGCCGCTGCTTGTTCCGGGCGCCGCGCGGGAACAGGTCCTTGCCGACCAGGACGTACCGGTCGGCGAGGCACTGCCGGTAGAACGTCGACTTCCCGGACGCCTGCAGCCCGACCAGGACCGCCACGTCCGGCCCTCCTTCCCGCACGTCCGGCACTCCTTCCCGCTCCCGCACGGCGTGCCTCCTCCCCGGGTCGTCCGGCCGCGCCGGTGTCGTCCGCGTACCACCAGCATGACCGCGTCGCCGCCCACCGCGGCGGGCGGGGCGGACGGTGCCCGTGGGGCGGCGAGCCGGTGCGCGGATCCGGCGGAGGCGGGGGGAGTGGAGGTGGGCGGGCGCGGGTACTCCGTCCCGCGTTCGCCCGACCGTCTAGAGGGTTCCGGAGGCCGACGTGCACACCAAGGACCTGGTCGTGGTCATCACCGGGGCGTCCAGCGGGATCGGCAGGGCGACCGCGCTGGAGTTCGCCCGGCACGGCGCCGCGCTGGTGCTCGCCGCGCGCGGGACGGAGGCGTTGGAGGCGGTAGCCCGCGAGTGCCGCGCCCACCGGGGCGCCCGGGCGGTCGTCCAGCCGGTCGACGTGGCGGACGAGGCGGCCGTCGCGGAGCTCGCCCGGCGCGCGGTACGGGAGTACGGGCGCGTCGACGTGTGGGTGAACGCGGCGGCGGTCGCCGTGTTCGGCGCCGTGGAGGACGTACCGGCCGACGAGGTGCGCCGCGTGCTCGACGTGAACGTCCTGGGGTGCGTCAACGGGGCGCGGGCGGTGCTGCCGGTGATGCGGCGCCGGGGCGCGGGCGTCCTGGTCGACGTGGCGTCGGTGCTGGGCCTGGTCTCGTCGCCGTACAACGGCGCGTACACGATGTCGAAGCACGCGCTGCTGGCCTTCGACGCCACGCTGCGGCAGGAGCTGCGGCTGGCGGGCGAGCGGGGCGTCCACGTGTGCACGGTGCTCCCGGCCACCGTCGACACGCCGTTCTTCCAGCACCTGGCCAACCGCACCGGCCGCAGGGTGCGGGCCATGCCGCCGATCTACACGCCGCGCCGCGTGGCCCGGGCGATCGTGGGCGCCGTGCGCAGGCCGCGGCGCGAGGTCTTCGTGGGCGTGTCGACGCGGTCGCTGCGGCTGCTCGCGGCGGCCGCCCCGGGCGCGTTGGAGGGGGTGCTGGCGGTGAAGGTCGACCGCACCCACTTCGTGCGGGGCGAGAGCGCCCCGCACGACGACGGGACCCTCTTCGCGCCGCCGCCGGGGCCGGGCACCGTGGGAGGCGGCTGGCACGGCACGGTCCGCACGGCGGGTCGGCGTGCCGGCGCGGCGGCGGCGGTCGCGGTGACGGCGGCCGGGGTGGTGCGGCGGGCCCGCCACTGAAGGCGGTTCGGGCCGCTGAGGCGGTTCGGGCGGGTGGCACCCCCGCTCCCCGGCATCCCACTTCGCGGGATCCCCCTCTCCGCCGTCCGGCCGGCCCCGGAGAGGGGGGCCCGTCAGCGGCGGGGGGTGAGGAGCCGCTGCCCCGTCGTGAACAGCGCCGACACGGACGCCCCGCTGGTCCGCAGCGCCGCCCGCGCCGCGTTGGCGCCGGGCGCGCCGTGCACGCCGCCGCCCGGGTGGGCGGAGGCGGACGCCAGGTAGAGGCCCCGTACCGGCGTCTCGGGGCGGCCGGTGCCCGGTACGGGGCGGAACACCAGTTGCTGGTGGAGCGCGGACGTGCCGCCGTTGATGGCGCCGTCCCGGAGGTTGGCGTCCATGGCCTCCATCGTGGGCGGGGCCAGGACGCGGCGGGCCCGCACCGCCGTGCGGAAGCCGGGCGCGTACCGCTCGACGACCGCCTCCATGCGGTCCGCCATCCGCTGCCGGTCGTCCTGCGTCCACGCGCCGGTGATGCCGTCCGGGCCCGCGTCGCCCGCGACGGTGCGCGGGACGTGGGTGTACGCCCACGCCGACTCGGTGCCGGCGGGCGAGCGGGACGGGTCGGCGGTGGTCATCTGGCCCATGACCATGAACGGCCGGTCCGGGACGAGGCGCCTGGCGATCTGGGCGGCGAAGCGGGTGAGTTCGTCGACGCCGTCCGCGAGGTGCACGGTCCCGGCGCGGGCCGGCCCCTCCGCGGCCCAGGGGACGGGCCGGTCCAGGGCCCAGTCGACCTTCACCGTCCCGAAGTCCCACTGGAAGCGGCGCATGTCGTCGCGGAGCCGGTCGGGCAGGTGGTCCCAGGCGACGAGCCCGCCGTACAGGGCGGGTGCCGGCACGTCGGCGAGGACGGCGCGGCGCGCCGCGACGGTCTCCCCGTCGGCGGTGCGCACGCCGCGCGCCCGGCCGCCGCGCACCGTCACCTCGGTGACGCGTCGCCCGCAGCGGACGGTGCCGCCCCGGTCGACGAGGCGGCGGACCAGGGCTTCGGTGAGGGCGTCCGCCCCGCCGGAGGGGACGGGGAAGCCGAAGCTCTGGCCGAGCATGCACATCAGCCAGCCGAAGCCGCCGCCGAGCGCCGTCTCGGGCGTCAGGTCGGCGTGCAGGGCGTTCCCGGCGAGCAGCAGCCGCCCGCCGTCCCCGGCGAAGGTCTCCTCGCCCAGCCGCCGCGCCGGCAGCAGGGCCGTGCGGACGAGGCGCAGCCCGTCGGCGGCGCCCAGCCGGGCGGCGAGCCGCAGGCCGGGCAGCACCGGCGGGAACGGCGTGAACAGGGCGCTCAGCGCGTCGGCGCGGACGCGGCCCCAGAGGTCGTACAGGCCCTGCCAGGCGGCGCCGTCACCGGGTGCGAAGGACTCCAGTCCGGCGGCGGTGCGCTCCGGGTCGCGTTCGAGCACGGCGCAGCGGCCGTCGAGCAGCGGGTGGGCGACGACGGCCGGGGCGTGGCTCCAGCGCAGGCCCCACTCGTGGAGGCGCAGGGAGCGGATGACCGGGGAGGCGGCGGTGAGCGGGTAGAACGAGCTGAACAGGTCGCTGACGTGGTCGGGGTCGACGCCGCGGTCGCTGCGCACGGCGCCGCCCGGCTCGTCCTGGGCCTCCAGGACCTCCACCGTCCAGCCGCGGTCGGCGAGCAGGTTGGCGGCGACCAGGCCGTTGGGCCCGGCCCCCACGACGACGGCGTCGGGCATGGCAGGTCTCCTCCCGCGTTCGGCGGCGGCGGTCAGGCCGCGGCGGTGTGCGCGCCCTCGACGACTTCGGCGAGGCGGCGCAGCATGCGGCGGTGGCGGAGCTGGATGGCCGCTTCGAGGACCACGTTGTGCAGCCGCGCGCCCGGGCCGCGCAGGGGGTGCTCGTCGACGATGACGAGGGTGCCCTCGCCCCAGGGGATGATCTCGACGGCGACGCGGGCGGTGCCGGCGGGTCCGCTCTCGACCTCCAGTTCCAGCCGGTTCGGCGGCTCCAGGCGGCGGACCACGGTGGAGCCCTCGAAACGGACCGGACCGAGCGCGACGGTGTACTGGAGGGAGGCGCCCACCTCGGGCCAGGTGCCGTACAGGGGGTGGGTCTCCTCGGTGCCGACGACCCATTCGGCGTACTTGTCGGGGTCGCTGAGGACCTCCCACACCGCCGATGGCGGACTCTGTATGAGGTGGTGCCGTACAGCCATGCCAGTTCCTCCGGGGCCTGGGTCACCCGTGTGCACGAACCCGTGTGCACGAAGTGACGGTCTGTGTCGACGCACCCCCCACGGGTGACCCGGCAGCAGCCGGTCAAACCGGCGGGGTGCTGCGGCGGGGCAGGGCGGGCGCGGGGCCCGCGGCGCCCCTACCGCCGCCCCGGTCCGGGCGCGTCCTCGTCGTCCGGGCCGCGCCCCCGCACGGACTCCTGGGCGGACCGGCTGGGGGTGAGGGCGTCGGCCGCCTCGCCGTCGTTCTTCCCGGCCTCTCCGTCGTCGAGCCGGAGCTCGGCCTCCTCGAACTCGTGCAGGACTTCTTCCGCGGCGGTTTCCGGCGTGCGCTTCGTCTGCTTCATGCACCCCCGTGTTCCTCGCTCCCGGCCCCGCTAACCTCCGGCCGGGCGGGCGGGCCGTCAGGTGAGGACGCGGGACTCCAGGGCGGCCTGCCAGGCGGGGGTCTGCGCGGGCCGGGCGGACGGCGGGCGGTGGCCGCCGGCTTCGAGGAAACCGGCCAGGGGGAGGGTGGCCGCGCCGACCGTGACCGCGTCCGGGCCCAGCGCGCCGAGGTCCAGGGCGACCCGGTCCGCCGGATACGCCAGGGAGTACGCGGTGGCGTGCTCGCGCACGTCGTCGAGGAAGCGCGGGCCCAGCCGGAGACCGGCCCAGCCGCCGACGAGGATCCTCTCCGGCTGGAACAGGTTGACGAGCCCCGACAGCCCCGCGCCGAGGTACTCGGCGGCCTCCCGCAGCACCGCGCGGGCCACCGGGTCGGGATCACCGCCGGGCGGGTACGCGGCGTCGGCCAGCGCGGCCAGCGCGGCCTCCTCGTCCGTGCCGGCCGGGGGCCGTCCGCCCGCCTCCCGCCACCGGTCGAGCAGGGCGCCCGCGCCGACGTACGCCTCCAGGCAGCCGGGGGCGCCGCAGCGGCAGCGGCGACCGCCGACCTGGACGGTCAGGTGTCCCCACTCCAGGGCGCGGCCCTGCTGGGCGACGTCGGTGACGTGGCAGGCGCCCGCGCCGGACCCGAGGAGGACGACGGCGACGCTGCGGGCGCCGCGCCCGGCGCCGAACCACATCTCGGCCTGGCCGAGGGTCCTGGCGCCGTTCTCGATCAGGAAGGGCACCGAGGCGGGCAGGCCGCTGGTCTCTCTGAGCAGGTCCTCCAGGGGGACCGCGTCCCAGCCGATGGTCTGGCCGTGGACGACGGCGCCGCGCTCGGGGGCGCGCGCCACGATGCCGGGCACGCCGACGCCGACGCCGAGGAGGGTCCCGGCCGCCACGTCCGTGCGGCGCAGCACCTCGTCGACGCCGTCGCGGACGTGGCCGACGATGCCGTCGACGTCGTAGCCGCCGCCGGTCAGGGGGCGTTCGGTGCGGGCGAGTTCGGTGAGCGCCAGGTCGAACAGCTCGACGCGGACACGGGTCTCGCCGATGTCGACGCCGACGAGGTGCCCGCTCGCCGGGGCGACGCGCACGAGGATGCGGGGGCGTCCGCCGTCGGACTCGACGCTGCCGGCCTCCTCGACCAGCCCGTCCGCGACGAGGTCGCCGACGACGTTGCTGATGGTGCCGGAGCTGAGGCCGGTGGCGGGGCCGAGCTCCTGGCGGCTGAGGGGTCCGTCGAAGTACAGGCACCGCAGCACGGCGGCCCTGTTGCTCCTGCGCAGGTCGTAGACCGTCCGCCCCGTTCGTCCCGCCATGTCCCGCCCCTTCCCGCCGACCCCGTCGCGCCATTGTCCCCGCTCGGGGCCGTGACGGCCGACTTCACACGGAACAGCTTAAATCACGGACTAAATTAAGTGGTGAGGGGACATGCCGCGCGGGGGCCGCCGCACGGCGGCCCCCGTCCGTCAGGGGCAGGGGTGCCCCCGGCCGCTCCCCCACCGCTCGCGCACGTCGCCGTGCGCGACCGCCCCGCACAGCAGCACGGTCCGCGCGCCCGACGGCCCGCCGCGCTCCACCGCGATCAGCTTCTGCCGGGTGGAGCGCTCGCCGCCCGCCGCGCCGTGCGCGTCGATCCAGCCGGTGGCGCCGTCGAAGCCGCCCCCGCCCAGCCCCTGGTACAGCACGGCCTGGAGCAACCGCCGGTCGAGGCGGTCGTCGCGGCCGCCGGTGCCCCGCCACGCCTGGTCGACGCCCTCGGCGAGGTAGCGCATGGCGTCCCAGGCGAGCGCGACGTGGGCGTCCTGGCGCATGGAGCCGGTGCGGACGCCGTGGTCCTTCGCGTACGTGCGGTCGTACGCGGCGAGGAAGGCCGCCGCTTCGCTGCTGTCGCGCGCGAGGGCCGGCGCCCGGCCGTGCGACACGTAGTACAGGTCCAGTCCGGGGAAGACCTCCCAGGGGCGGTGCTCCTCGGTCAGCGCGTTGGTGACGTCGTCGCCGCCGAGGACGCTCAGCTTCGGGCAGGTCCGCGCGCCGCGGGCGAGTTCGCCGAGGAAGAGCTGGAAGTGGCTGCCGCGCCCCGCCCACACCACGGCCGTGCCGGGTTCCTCGGCGACCGCGCGGCACACCTCGCGCGCCAGGTCGTCGGTGGTGGCGACCCGGGTGCCCGCCAGCGTGCCGGGCACGGCGGACGGCTCGGGCGCGTCGGTCGGGGTGTACAGCAGCGTGGCGGTGCGCCCGGCGCCGTACGCGGCGCGGAAGGCGGTGGCGAGGCCGGCGCTGTAGGCGTCGGACGGGTCGGCGACGAGCCGGATCCGCCGCGCCGGGCGGCCGTCCGCCAGGGGGGCGTGCCGGGCGAACGCCGCCATGACCCGACCGGCGCGGGAGTCGGTGGGCGCGGTCTGGTAGTAGTGCTCGCCCTGGGCGAGGAGTTCGTCGGAGGTGCCGGACGTGCCGACCATCGGCAGGCCGGCCTCGTCGAAGACCCGCATCGCCTCGTACGTGCGGCGGCGGCTCTGGCCGAAACCGACGACCCCGACGATGGACCGGTCCCGGGCGGCGAGTTCGACGATCCGGTGGGCGACCTCCGGGGCGTCCTTGAACCGGTCGCCCGCGTTGGCGGCGAGGACCCTCAGGGGCACCCGCTCGCCCGACCCCAGGGCCTGCGCGTTGACGAACGCCTGGGCCAGGGCGAGGCCGCGCAGTTCGGCGAGCGTGCCGCCGCGCACCGGGTCCTCGGCGTCCCTGCCTCCGCTGAGCGGCCCGAAGTAGACGACGGTGCGGGCCCCGGGCCGGTTGCGGTCGGGGGCGCGGCCGGCGAGTTCCCGCTCCACGGCCTCGTTCTGCCGCTCGATGCGCTCGAGCACGTCCCGTACGGCCCGCTCCCCGTCGACCGTCCCGAACGACGCCGCGCCCTCGGCGACGCCGACGCACTGCCCGTCGGTGCCGAGGAACGTGGAGCCGAGACACGGGTCCGGACCACTGTGACCGAACGGCACGCCCGCCACCAGGCCCGCCGCCACCACCAGGGCGAGCAGCGCGGCACCGGCGGCCGCGGCGATCTCGGCGCCCGGGCCCCAGCGGTGCGCGGGCGGCGCGAGCGTGGGCCAGCGGCCGAGCCAGTACGTCGCGGCCTGGTCGTCCTCCGGCCCCTCGGACACGGGGACGACCATGCCGGAGGGGCGGCCCGGCGGGATGCCGTGCTGGGCGATGCGGTGCAGCTCCGCGCCCGCGGCGGCCAGCCCGGGGGCCTCGATGTCGGGGATGCGGCTGGCGAGCGTACGCACTCCGCCCGCCACCGCCACCACCGACGTGCACCTCAGGTCCTCCATGGCGGAGCGCAGTTCGCGCAGGAACCGCTGGACGCGGGACTCGGCGGGGCCGGCCTCCTCCACCAGCAGGACGAAGCGGCTGACGCGGCGCCGGCGCCACGGGTCGTACCAGCGCTTGCGGCTCGCGGCCTCCAGGTCGGCGAGGAGCGCGTGGACGAGGATGCGGTCGAGCTGCTCGGGGTCGCCGCCCGGCCCGCCGCCGACGAGGTCCAGCGCCGAGCGGAAGAAGTCGGTGGGCGGGGTGCCCTGTTGCTGGCGGACCCACTCCGCGTACCAGCGGCGGGTGCCGGAGCGGGCCCGGCCCAGCATGCGCCGGCTGGCGCGGCGGCCGTACAGGGCGCGGGGCAGCCGCTGGAAGAGCGGGCCGGCGACGAAGTTCCACAGCAGTTCGAGGAGCGTGCCGCCGTTGGCCTGGTCGCGTCCGCCGAGCCACCACAGGCCGCGGGCGAGCCCGGAGACCTCCCGGTGCTGGGCGTAGCAGTGGTCCCGCAGCTCCTTGGGACGGCGCTCCATCAGGCCGCCGGCGGCGGGCGCGGTGACGACGGCGCGCAGCAGCCGGTACGCGGGCAGGCGGAGCCGGCCGCTGCCGTGCGGCATGGACTCGTCGAGCTGGTAGGCGATCTGCTCGTACAGCTCCAGCGGTGCGACGGCCGGGTCCCCGACGGCCTCCGTGAGGTAGGCGTGCGGCGCGAGCCGGCCGTGGCGGCCGGTGAGCCGGGACCGCAGCCCGGCGACGATGCGGCAGCCGGCCCGTCCGTCGCCCGGTTCGCTCAGCAGCACCACCGGGACGCGGCCGCGACCTCGGCGCGGTCGCACCACGAGCTTGTCGAAGGCGTCGACGAACCGTTCGACCCCCGGATAGGCCGGAATCCTGGCCTGTGTTTCCCCCGTTGTCACGCGCGTACCCCTCCCCCGGCCCGCGCCCCCGCGCGGGCGGTCACACGGGCGTCAAAGGTCCTGCCCCGTACCGGCGGTACGCAACCGCCTTTCCGGACAATCCGGTGCGGTGCGGCGGTGGCGGGCGAGGGTGCCGATGACGCGGATGTGGGGGCGGTCGCCGCCGTCCGGGGTGGTGACCTCGGCGCGGACGCCGTAGACGTCGGCGACGAGGTCTTCGGTGAGGACGTCGCGCGGGGTTCCCGCGGCGGCGACGCGGCCGTGGGCGAGGACGACGACGTGGTCGCAGTACAGGGCGGCCAGGTTGAGGTCGTGCAGGGCGACGACGGTGGTGACGGGGAGGGCGGCGACGAGGTCCAGCAGGTCGTGCTGGTGCTGGATGTCGAGGTGGTTGGTCGGTTCGTCGAGGAGGAGTTCGCGCGGCTCCTGGGCGAGGGCGCGGGCGATCTGGACGCGCTGGCGTTCGCCGCCGGAGAGGGTGTGCCAGGACTGTCCGGCGCGGTCGGCGAGCCCGGTGCGGGCGAGCGCGTCGCGTACGGCCCGCTCGTCGGCGGGGGACGGCGGGTTCCAGGCGCGGCGGTGCGGGACGCGGCCGAGGCGTACGACGTCGGCGACGGTCAGCTCGACGAGGGTGTCGGCCTGCTGCTCGACGACGGCGACGCGGCGGGCTACGTCCCTGCGCCGCAGGTCGGGCAGGGGGCGGCCGTCGAGGGTGACGACGCCGGAGGCGGGGGCGAGGACACCGGCGAGGAGGCGGAGCAGGGTGGACTTTCCGGAGCCGTTGGGGCCGAGGAGTCCGGTGACGCCGCCGGGGCGGGGCATGAGGGTGACGCCGTCGAGGATGGCCTTCCCGTCGGCGGTGCGGGTGACGCGGTCGGCGGCGAGGGTCATCGGGTGGCCTTCCTGGTCCGGTACAGCACGAGGACGAAGGCCGGCACGCCGAGCAGGGAGGTCATGACGCCGACGGGGACCTCCTGCGGTTCGAGGAGGGTGCGGGCCAGGGTGTCGACCCAGACGAGGAACACGGCCCCGCCGAGGGCGGTGGCGGGCAGCAGCCGGGTGTGGCCGGGCCCGACGAGGGCCTTGGCGGCGTGCGGCAGGACGAGGCCGACGAAGCCGATGGCGCCGGCGGAGCTGACGAGTACGGCCGTGAGCAGGGCGGTGGCGCAGAGCAGGACGACGCGGGTGCGGGCGACGTGGACGCCGAGGGCGGCCGCCGCGTCCTGGCCGAAGGCGAACGCGTCGAGGGTCCTGCCGTACGCCAGGCAGACGGCGAGGACGGCCGCGAGGGCGGCGGCGCACAGCGCGACGTCGGTCCAGCCGGCGCCGCCGAGGGAGCCGAGCAGCCAGAACAGCACCCCGCGGGTCGTCTCGGCGTCGGCGGAGGTGACGACGACGAAGGAGGTGAGGGCGGAGAACAGCTGCATCGCGGCGACGCCGGAGAGGACGACCCGGTCGGTGGTGCCGCCGAGGACGTGGCTCAGCAGCATCATCAGCGCGAACGAGCAGACGGCTCCGGCGAACGCCCCGGCGGACACCGACAGCGCGCCCCCGCCGACGCCGAGGACGACGACGAGGACCGCCCCGGTGGAGGCCCCGGAGGAGACGCCGAGGACGAAGGGGTCGGCGAGCGGGTTGCGGAGCAGGGACTGCAGGACGGCCCCGCACACGGCGAGGCCGGCGCCGCACACGGCGGCGAGCAGGGTCCGGGGCAGCCGCAGCTCCCACACGATGCCGTCGCGGATCGCGGTGAGGCCGGACGGGGCGCCGCCGAGGTGGGCGGCGACGGTGGACCACACGTCGGTGACGCCGATGTCGGCGGGCCCGATGGTGATGGCGAGGGCGACGGACACGGCGAGTGCCGCGAGCCCCGCCGCCGTGCGCAGCAGGGCGGCGGTCACCGGGCGAGGCCGAACCGGCGGAGGGCGGCGGCGACCTGTTCGACGCCTTCGACGGTCCGGATGGTCGGGTTCATGGCCTGGCCGCTGAGCAGGACGTACCGCTTGCGGCGCACGGCGTCCATGTTCCGGGTCACGGGGTGGGACTCCAGGAACTCGATCTTCTTGGCGGCGCTCTCCGCCGTCTGCGACCTGCGGGTGAGGTCGCCGATCACGAGCACGTCGGGGTTGCGGTCGGCGACCGTCTCCCAGGTGACCTGGGGCCATTCCTCGGTCGTGTCGTCGAAGGCGTTCTTCGCGCCGAGCTCGCGGGTGATGACGCCGGGCGCGCCGCAGCAGCCCGCCAGGTACGGGGACTCGGCGTCGGAGAACCAGTACATGAGGGTGACGTCCGACGCGTCGAGGCCCTTCTTCGCCTCGGCGACGCGGGAGGTGAGGCTCCGGACGAGGGCGTCGCCGCGCTCCTCCACGCCGAAGACGCGGGCCAGGTCCCGCACTTCGCCGTGGACGGCGGCCATGGTGAGGGGCCGGGTGCGGACGCCGTCGCCGTCGCCGCTGTTGTCCTTGCCCTCGCAGTCGGACGGGGAGAGGTACGTCGGTACGCCGAGCCGCTCGAACCGGTCGCGGGTGGCGACCCCGCCCTTGCCGAGGGTGGAGGCGAACGAGGCGGCGACGAAGTCGGGTTCGGCGTCGAGGACCTTCTCGAACGACGGCTGGTTCTCGGCGAGGCGCTCGACGCGGGCGTTCTCCTTCTCCAGCCCCTTCATGACCGGGTCGGTCCAGGTGGCCGTGCCGGCCATGCGGTCGGCGAGGCCGAGGGCGAGGAGGATCTCGGTGGTGCCCTGGTCGAGGGAGACGGCGCGGCGCGGGCCGTCCCCGGTGATCTCAACCTGGCGCCCGCAGTTCTCGATCACGCGGGTCGCGGCGTCGTCCCGGGGCGGGGAGGAGTCGTCGGAGGGGGCGCCGCCGCAGCCGGTCAGGAGGAGGGTGCCGCACAGGGCGGCGGCGGGCAGGCGCGCTGGACGCGGAAAGGGCACGGAGCCGTCCTCGGTGTCGAGGGCCCATGCGCGGGGCCCGTCCGTACGGTGCGCCAGCAGGTCTTCGGACTCGGGATCATCCGGACGGGGCGCCTTCCCGGGCCGGTGCGCGGCCCAGTGGCATCGGTTGCCCCGCCCGTCACCCTCACCGCTGCGCGTCAGTTCCGGATTCGCACCGGATTCCCTGACTCGTCGTACGCGTGCGTACGGAGTGCGACTGGCCCCGGCAACGTAGCACAGCCCGGTGGGGGTCGAGTCCGGGGGGCGGGGCCGCCGGGCCGCGGGGACGCGCCCGCGCCGGGACGGGGCCGGCTCTGAAAACCCCCGCCGTCGCCGCAGTTCGGCACCGGTTTCGGTGGCGTAGACCAACGGCGGTTCCGTTCGCCCTTCCGCGGCGCGTTCTACGTGCGTAGCGTGAAGCGTAACCTGTCATGTTCACACCAGGTTTTCGGAGGCACGCCATGCCCGTGCACAGATCCGGAACGACCCGAACCGCCATGGCCACGGCCCTGCTCGCCGTCCTGGCCCTCCTCCTGGCCCTCCCGGGAGCGGCGAGCGCCGCCGACGGCCCCGGCAAGCCGCCCCGGGGCAGCGCCCGCATGGGGACGGGCGTCGCCGCCCACGACGGCGTCGGCGGCGTCCCCGCAGGCCCCTACGCCACCCAGACGGAGGGCGTGGACGTCTCCAGCCACCAGGGCAACGTCGACTGGTCCGCCCTCTGGACGAGCGGGGTGCGGTGGGCCTACGTGAAGGCCACCGAGGGGACGTACTACAAGAACCCCTACTTCCCGCAGCAGTACAACGGCTCGTACGGCATCGGCATGATCCGGGGCGCGTACCACTTCGCGACCCCCGACACGGCCGGCGGCGCCGCCCAGGCCGACTACTTCGTCGACAACGGCGGCGGCTGGTCCCGCGACGGGAAGACCCTGCCGGGCGCGCTCGACATCGAATGGAACCCCTACGGCGCGGCCTGCTACGGCAAGACCCAGGCCGGCATGGTCAGTTGGATCCGCGACTTCCTCGCCCGCTACAAGTACCGGACCGGCCGCGACGCGGTGATCTACACGGCGACGAGCTGGTGGAGGCAGTGCACCGGCGACTACGGCGGCTTCGCCTCGGCCCATCCGCTGTGGATCGCCCGCTACAACACCACCGTGGGCGAACTCCCCGCCGGCTGGGCGTACCACACGATGTGGCAGTACACCTCCTCGGGCCCGATCGTCGGCGACCACAACCGGTTCAACGGCGCCTACGACCGCGTCCAGGCCCTCGCCAACGGCTGACCTGCCCCCGTCCACGGGCCCGCGCGGACGCACACGGGCGCGGGCGCCGCGCGGGCACGGCGACAGCGACGGCAACGGCAACGGCAACGGCAACGGCAACGGCAACGGCAACGGCAACGGCCGAACGCCGCAGCCCCATACGGGGGCGCGGCGGGCGGCGCGTACCCGCCGGGCGGGCCGGGCACCGGGTGGGCCGGGCACCGCCCGGACGCGCCGGACGGCGGGAGCCGGGGCGGCCTTCACCGCCCGACCGGCCCGGTCCGCGCGGGGTCACCGGCCGGCGCGCGCGGCGACGAGGGCCCCGGCGGGAGGCGCCGTGTACGCCAACCGGGCGACAGCCGGGGGGAATTCCGTGCGACGGCGCACCGGGGCTGGGAACCTCACCGACTGACCAGCCGCGCCGCACCACGGCGGCGCCGGCGACCAGAGAGGAGCACCTCACGTGACAGGCACCCCCACGCGGATCGGCGAGCGGCACGTCGCGGCCGTCCTGGCCATGGGCGGCGGCCTCATGCTCGGGCCGGCGCCGGCGGCGCGCGCCGGCTCCTCCGGCGGACGCGGACTGCCGGCCCGCGCGTCCGACGCCGGCCGGCCCGTCGGGCCGGTGACCGCGGCGGGGCACACCGCCGCGGACCTCACCGCGCCCGCCCCGCCCGGCGGCGCTCCCCGCGGGACGCGGTGACCGGGCGGGGCGTCACCCGCGTACGGGACGGGCGGGGCCGGTCAGGGACGGCGTCCGGTGGTGACGAACATGGTCATCGCCACGACGAACGTCCCCTGCCGGTCCAGCCGCTCCAGGCCCCTCCGCCAGGCGCGGACCTCGTCTTCGGAGACGGCGCCGGCCGCGACGGCGGCGGCCCCGGCGGGTTCGATCAGCAGGGGCGCGACCGGGGCCAGGGAGGAGAACGCGAGGGGCAGGGCCTGCACGGTGACGTCGGTGAAGCCCGCCTCCGCGAAGAGGGCGGGCATACGGGTCCCCGCGTGGCCGTTGGCCATCGAGTCGGTGAGCGCGGCGACGACCGCGCGGGTCAGCGCCGGGTCGGAGGAGGCCATCACCGTGGAGTCGAAGTCCTGGTCGGCGACGACCGCGGTGCCGCCCGGACGCAGGACGCGGCGGGCCTCCGCGAGGGCCCGCAGCGGATCGGCGATGTGCAGGTACGTGCGCTCCGACCGGTACCAGTCGAGGCTCTCGTCCTCGAACGGCAGGGCGGTCGCGTCCGCGGTGGTGTACTCGCAGGCCGGGAAGCGTTCCCGGGCGGAGCGCACCATCGCGTCGCTGCGGTCCGCGCCCACGGCGGGGCGGCCCAGCGCGGTCAGGTCGGCCACGGCGCGGCCCCGGCCGCAGCCCACGTCCACGCCCCTGCCCGGAGGCAGCGCGGCGTAGGTGTGCTCGCGGACGGCGGCCATGGGCGGGAACGCCTCGGTCCTCTCCAGGTAGTCCAGGTGGGCTTGCGGGGTGGCGGCGGCATCGACGTCGTCGAAGTCCCAGACGATTCGGGTCACGTGCCCCATGCAAACATCGGACCACGGGCACCCCACAAGCCGCTAACTGGCCAACGGCGCAAGGGAGTTGACGAAGAGGCCGGAACGAGTCGCCCGAGGAGCGCGCGGGCCCGCTCCGCCGCGCACGGGTGTCCGGGGCCGGCGGCGCGCCGGTAGGAGGTTCGCGTGCCCTCGGCGCCACCGGCCTTCTTCAGCCACATCCCGCGGCCGGGGGCGCACCCGGCTCCCCGCCCGGAAGCGGAACCGCCGCGCGTGCCCCCGCCGCCCCTCCCGGGGTCGGCGCCGGGCCCGCCCGTCGCGCCGCGAAGCCGCCTGATCAGCGAGGAACGTCCTGGCGCGCCGGGTGGCCGCCCGCTGCCGGAAGCCGGTTCTCCGCCGGTGTTCCGCGCGCCTACCGGCCCTTACATCGGAGGTTCGGGGCTTTTAGGACCTTCGATTTCACGCCTGATCGACGCGACGGGCCGAGAACCGGGAACCAGCCGTTTCACGCTTCCGACTTCTGGGACGAGGCCGTCCACTGCGGCCGCGCGACGAGGGGGAGGCCCGGGGGTGTCAGGCGACGGCCGCCGTTCAAAACCGTCCGGTCACATACCGGAAGCCGGCGACCGCTGGCTCCTGGTGGCGGTGGCGGGCATGTTGTCGTTCGTGGCGATGCTCGACATGAACATCGTCAACATCGCGCTCGCGGCCATCTCCGACAGCCTGGGCGTGTCGGCGGCGACCGCCCAGTGGGCCGTGCTCGCCTACCAACTCCCGGTCGTGGCGCTGCTGCTGCCGGTGGGCCGGTGGCTGGACGGGGTGGGGCAGCGGTCCGCGCTGCTGGTCGCGACCGGCGGGTTCGCGCTGTGCAGCGCGCTCGCCGCCGCCGCGCCGTGGGCGGCGTGGCTGATCGCCGCCCGGCTCGCGCAGGGCGCCTTCGGCGCGGTGCTGTTCGTGCTGATGCCGGTGCTGGCGATCCGCTCCGTACGGCCCGAGGCGCGCGGGCGGGCGATGAGCGTGCCCGCGACGCTGGGCCCGCTGGGCGCGGTGACCGGCCCGGCAGTGGGCGGGCTGCTGCTGGACCACCTGGGCTGGCGCGCGGTGTTCCTCGTCAAGATCCCGGTCTGTCTCCTCGCGCTGGTGATCGCCTGGCGGGCCATGCCGAAGGACGGCGGGCTGCGCCCCCTGGACGGCCGGGCGCTCGTCGACACGGTGCTGGTGGCCTCCGGCGTGACGGTCCTGCTCGTGTCGCTGACGCTGGCGTACGACGCACCCGCGTGGCTGCTGCTCGCGCTCGCCGCCGTACCGCCGCTGTGGTGGTGGCTGCGCGGGCCGGGCGGCCGTCCCGTGACCGGTGCGCTGCGGGCGTCCCGCGCGTACCCGGCGCACGGTGCCGTGCTGGGCCTGGCGGCCGGGTTCGCGGCGATGCACTACGTGGCGGCCCTGCACCTCCAGCGGGACACGGGCGCCACGGCGACCGCGACCGGGCTGACGCTGCTGGCGTTCCCGCTCGGGATGGGCCTCGCCGGGCCGGTCGGCGGGCGGCTCGCCGACCGCTTCGGGGCCCGGCCCGTGGCCGTCGCGGGCGCCTCCCTCACCGCCGTCGGGCTGCTCCTGCTGGTGCCGCTCGACGACGGGTGGTCACTGCCCGACATCGCGTGGCGGCTGGCGCTCGCGGGCCTCGGCATGGGGCTCAACGGCGGTCCGACGCAGGCCCTCGTCATGGGTTCCGCGCCACGGGAGCGGACCGCCACCGTCGCGTCGACGCTGCAGCTCGCCCGGAGCCTCGGCTTCACCGTCGGCCCCGCCCTGGCGACCGCCGCGTGGGGGCTGGCCGGCCCCTCCGGCGGGGTGGGCGCCGGACTCGCGACGGCCGCCGTCGCCGCCTGCGCCGCCGTCCCCCTGATCGCCTTCCGCGGCCGTACGGCCGCGCCCCTGACCGACGACGGGACCGACGCGGCTTCAGCCGCCCGCCCCTGACCATGACCAGCCGCCCGCCCCTGACCATGAAGTAGGAGTGCACCATGTGCGGAATCACCGGCTGGGTGTCGTTCCACCGCGACGCCCGGCACCAGGCCCCCGTCATCGAGGCCATGACCGCCACCCTCACCCCCCGCGGGCCGGACGCGGGCGGCGTGTGGGTCGGCGAGCGGGCCGCCATCGGCCACCGGCGCCTCGCCGTCATCGACATCGCCGGCGGCGTCCAGCCGATGCTGGACCGCCCGGACGACCCGGCCGTCGTCCTCACGTACAGCGGAGAGGTGTACAACCACCACGAGCTGCGCGCCGAATTGAAGAGCCTGGGCCACGCCTTCCGCACGCGCAGCGACACCGAGGTCGTCCTCCGCGCGTACGCCCAGTGGGGCGAGGCCATGGCGGAGCACCTGGAGGGCATGTTCGCGTTCGCCGTCTGGGACGAGCGGGAGCAGCGGCTGCTGCTGGTGCGCGACCGGCTCGGCGTCAAGCCGCTGTTCTGGGCGGCCGTCGACGGCGGTCTGGCCTTCGCCTCCGAGCCGAAGGCACTGTTCGCACACCCCGAGATCCGGCCGCGGGTCGACGCGGACGGGCTGCGGGAGGCGTACAGCCTGCTGTTCAACACCGGTCCGACCGTGTGGTCCGGCGTCCGCGAGGTGGAGCCCGGCGGACTGCTCGTCCTGGACCGGGGCGGCATCCGCGAGCGCCGCTACTGGCAACTGGAGGCCACCGCCCACCGGGAGGACCGGGAGGCCACCGTCGAGCGGGTCCGCGAGCTGGTCGGCTCCGCCGCCCGCAGCCAGTTGGAGGCCGACGTACCGCTGTGCAGCCTCATGTCCGGCGGCATCGACTCGACCGTCCTGACCGGTCTCCTCGCCGAGGAGCTGCGCCGCCGCGAAGGCCCCGACGCCCGCATCCGCTCGTACGCGGTCGACTACAGCGACCAGGCCGAGGAGTTCACCGGCGACATCCTGCGCACCGGCCACGACACCCCGTACGCCAGTGAGGCCGGGGCCTTCATCGGCACGGACCACAGCACGGTCATCCTCGACCCGCGGGCCCTGCTCGACCCCGAGAACCGCAAGGCGGTCGTCGTCGCGCGCGACTCGCCGATCGGCGTCGGCGACATGGACACCTCGCTGTACCTGCTCTTCGGCGAGATCCGCAAGCACTCCACCGTCGCGCTGTCCGGCGAGGCGGCCGACGAGGTGTTCGGCGGGTACCCGTGGTTCCACAACCCGAAGGCGCTCGCCGCGGAGACGTTCCCCTGGCTGCTGGTGACCGGCGACGACGCCGCCATGCCGATGAACCCGGAACTGCGGCTCGGCCTCACCGAGTTCCGCGAGGACACGTACCGCGCCGCCCTGAACGCCGTGCCGCACCTCGACGACGAGACGCCCGAGGAGCACCGCCAGCGCGTCATGCAGCACGTGTCGCTGACGCGGTGGCTGCGCCAGCTCCTCCACCGCAAGGACCGGCTGAGCATGGCCCAGGGCCTGGAGGTCCGCGTCCCGTACTGCGACCACCGGCTCGTCGAGTACGCCTTCTCCACCCCGTGGGCGCTCAAGAGCTTCGACGGCCGGGAGAAGAGCCTGCTGCGGGCCGCCGGCGTCGGGTACGCGCCGGACTCGGTGCTGTACCGGCCGAAGAACCACTACCCGGCCACCCACCACCCCGACTACAACCGGGGCCTGCAGGACATGGCGCGGGACGCCCTCGCCCTCGACCAGGTCCGGGCGCTGGCGGACGAGTCCCGCGTCAAGCCGTGCCTGGACACCGCGCCGGACCGGCTGGAGTGGGGCCACCGCCTGCGCCTGGAGCGCGTCGTCGACCTGGCGCTGTGGCTGGACCACTACAAGCCCGAACTGGTCCTCTGACACGAGCCGTCACCCGCCCCGCCCCGCGCCCGGGAGGCGCGGGGCGGGCGGCGAGCGGCGAGCGGCGAGCGGCGAGCGGCGAGCGGCGAGCGGCGAGCGGCGAGCGAAAAGTACGCGACGGGTGGTCGGAGCGGGGTCACCGTGCCGTACCGGCGCCGCTCACCGCCACCCGCCGCGTGCGGGGGTGCCCCGGCGCGGCCCGCGCAGTACGGCCGGGACGGTGCGGCGGCGGAGCTGCCGCCAGGTCGCGGTGGGGCAGGGCCCCTGGGGCCGGTCCTTGAGGAAGTTCCGGTACGGCACCCGGCGCGGCCGCCGAGCGGTCTCCACCCAGTGGCCCCTGCCGGAGACGGTGTCCCACTCGCCGTTGGGCATGGGGAGGTAACCGGGGCGGCCGTCCTTGTTCTGCGAGGTGATCTGCAGGACGTCGGCGTACCCCCAGCGGCGTTTCAGGACGACGCAGTAGTGCCGCGCCTCCTCGTCGCTGTCCCGGAACGGCACCATCGCCAGCCACACCTCCCCCGGCAGCGGCCTGCCCCGCTCCCGCCGGCGCGCCACCACGCGGAAGACCAGGGCGGTGACGCCGGCCGCGAGGCCCTCCAGGGTGGAGCCGAGCATCCAGTTGTCGGTGCCGACCCGGTCGCGGACCCACAGCGTCACCACCGCGCACAGCGCCAGCAGCAGCACCGTGCCGGCGGCGAGGGCGGGCGCGCGGCCGGGGCGGCGGCGCCCGGCCGACCAGGTCACGACGAGCGCCGTCACCGCGGAGATCCCGACCAGTACGGCCCTCTCCCCCGGGGTGGGGTGCTGCGGCGGCGACTGCGCCGCCATCAGGTCGGAGACGGTCAGCGGCGTCGACAGGAGCTGCCCGAGGAACGCGACGGCCAGCAGGAGGAGCAGGCATCCCCGCACGGTCGGTCCCTTCCCCTAGGCGGTGGCCGCGCGGAGCTTCACGGTCCGCCGAACGGCGACCGGCGCCGGCCTGCGCGCCTCCCCGCACGTGGCCGGGGAGGCGGCGAAGCGGAGGAGGGCGGGGCCCCGGCGGACGGCGGGGCACGCCATCGGCGCCGGCGACGAGGCGGTGGTCCTCCCCACCGCTTCGTCACCGGTGCTGCCCGGGGCACCGGAGGGGGCCGCGGCCGTCGGGCGGGCCGCCCGATCCTCGTCGCCCGCGCCGCCGCGGGCGCTCACCGAGAGCAGCGGCACCCCCGCCGGTGCCGTCACCACGCGTACCCGAGCGATCACCGAACCGGCCACCGGTATCTGCCGTCGACGTGTCATCCGTTCCGCTCCCCCTGTTCCCGAGCCTCGCGGGGAGACCCTTCCAGAGGGGGTGGTACGGAGGCATCCGTGAAATGACGTAGGAGCGCAGTATTTCGGGCGTACGGGAGCCGGGGTAGTGCCGGGCCGGTGGCCGACCCCGGGCAGTGGGGGAAGCGAGGGGGGCGGCCCGGCCGTCGCGTGCGTCCCGACACCGTCGCGCACGTCCCGACGCGCGGTCCCGGCACGGGCGCGGCGGTCCGTCAGCCTCCGAAGCGGAGGTACACGAGGCGGCACACGCGCATCAGCCGTCTCCGCAACCGGGTACGCACCCTCGCCCCCGTGCCGTCCTGGGGCGGGGCGGACGCGGCGTGCCGGCGGGTGAGGAGCTGGGCGTTGGCCTCCAGCACCCGGACCATGTGGCGGTGGCGGCGCAGCTCGGTCGCGTCGAGGCGGGACATCCCGATCCGGAGGGACGAGCCGAACGCCGACACCATCGAGCACACGGACGCGCATGCCACGAGGAGCCACAGGGTGGTGTCCACAGGGGTTTCCTTTCGTAAGTACCGCGTGGGCGGGCCCGGCTCGCCGGTGCGCGTCCGGTGGCCCCGCGCGGGAGGTCTCGCCCTCCCCGCGGCTGCGCGGGCTCGGGGCACCGCTCGGGGCGCCGCCGCGGAGAGGGGTGCCGGTCCTCAGAAGAGGCGCTTGCCGTCGGTCGACTGCCGGGGCAGGGGAATCGCCGCGGGAGGGGCGGACGGACGGAGGACGCGGCGGCCACGCGTGGGCCTGCGGGGCGGCCTGGTCAGCGTGATGAGGCGGACCAACTGGTGGAAGCAGGCCAGGGAGGCCACCGTCGGCAGGGCTGCGGCGGCGATGTCGGTGAGGGTGCGGGGCGCCTGGGTGACGCAGAGCAGCATCGCGGTGAGGGAGAACAGCAGGACGACGATCCAGGAGTGGGCGGCGCGGCGCTGGTGCACGGCGGCCCGCAGGACGGAGAGGGACGCCACGAGCCACGGGCCGTACACGAGCAGGGGCCACCAGTCGACGACGTCGGCGGAGATGCGGGACTTGGCGATGTGGCGCAGCGGGTCGTAGGCGACGACGCCGCTGAAGACGCTCACCATGGACACGAGGACGGTGGCCGCCGCGGCGATCGAGTAACTGATCGTCGGCACCCAGCCGATGGCGATCCGGCGGGTCTTGCGGTGGCCGGGGCCGGCGGTGCGGCGGACGGGCGGCAGGTCGGCGGTGATCTGGGTCAGGCCCGCGAGGGGGTCGTGGGCGAGCGGGTAGCCCTCGTCCTCCGGGTGGCGGACCGGTGGAGGGATGTTCCGCTCGGTCGCGATGGTGCCCTGGAGCAGGGAGGCCAGTTCCTCCGCCGGATCCCAGGAGGAGTCCAGCAGGCCGCCGGGCCCGCCGTATCCGGAGAGGTCCGTCTGCGGGACGGTCGGGTCCTCGGGCGACCGCGCCCACGCCTGGGTGCCGGTGCGGTCGTGGTAGCCGTAGGGGTTGCCGAAGGACTCCCCGGCGCCGAAGTCACGCATGCTCGTGCAGCCCCGCCCGCTTCCCGGCCGCCGGGTCCGCGCTGCCTGCTGACAGGTCGACCTTCTTCCACGAGCACGAGAAGTCACGCTCGATGCGTTCCATCGCGGTGACGAATTCTTCCAGGAGGGGGGCGGACCAGGTGAGGGGGATGGCTTCGTCCGTGTTCCAGAGTTTCCCGTCGTCATTGCCGGAGAGCGGCGACGCCGGGATGAAGACGAAGTCGCCCATGGCCACGGAACTGTGCGCCCAGGCGGGGACTCTGGCGCGACCGGAGGTATAGCTGTCGGTGAGCGTTGCTGCCATATCCCGCCTAACGCAACCCACATCGCCTGGATGCGCGGCATCCGGGTGACCGCGTCACTCCGTTCGCGTGAACGCCGGCGTTTTATCAGTTCTACACCACGGGGACACTCAGCCTGAATCAGGCAAGCTCCGGCAAAACGCCCACGACCCGCCGTTGATCGTATCCTCCCCGCAGAATTCCGCCCCCCGCCACGCGGGCCCCCGGAGCAACGTCTCGGCCCGCTGCCGCACGAGCCGGAGCCCCCTCGGCTGCGGAGGCGACGGATTCCGGTCACCATCGACGTCGAGACCGCCACGTTCACCAGCAAGATCGGATGATATGCCGACACGGTGGCGGTCGGGCGTGGTAGGCAGAGGGGCGGGACATCGCCGTACGCGCCGATGAGGGGGAACATGGACAGGGTCACGGTCGACGCACGGCTCGGCGGCATCATGACGGGCGACTCCCGCCAGTTGGACCGGGTCTGCGAAGAGGTGGCCGCGGCGCTCCACCGCGACGGTACGGAGCCCCCGTTCGACGTGGGTTCGTCGGATTTCGCGGCGGACCCGTACCTGATCTGCGCCGACCGCTACTGGCGGCTGCGGTTCCTGGACCTGCCGAGCATCCGCACCGCCGCCGCGTGCGCGGTGTGGCTGGTCGAGCGCGTCGCGGAGGAACACCGGACCGAAGTGGCGGAGAGGTGGGCGCTGGGGTACGCGTTCATCACGAAGGACACCGTCGAGTCGGCGCGCGAACTGGCCGAGGCCACCGAGGAGATCGTGTCGCGGGACTCGCCCTCCGGTGACGTGGCGTACTTCGCGACGCTGTACCACGCGGGCAAGCTGCGTTCGAACTTCTGGTCCGACGAACTGCACCAGTTCCTCTCCTCGTCGCTGCTCGCGCTGGCTGCCGGCCCCCACCACGAGGAGCCCTTGTTCCTGGCGCTGCGGGCGTTCGCCGCGTTCGGCAGCCGGGCGATCACCTCGGAACACGCCGTCTCGCTGCTCGACCGCGCCTGGGCGTCACCCCGGCGGACCCGGCACGTGATCGACGTCTGCCTCAACGGCATCTACGCCGCGTCACCGTTCGAGGGGCACGGCGAACTGCTGCGCGCACGCGCCGAGGAGGCCGTACGCGACCATCCGCGGGACCACATGTTCCACTTCAGACTGGCGTGGGGCCGGCACATGTGCGGGGAGCACGACGCGGCCCTCGACAGCATCGACGCCGCGCTGCGCCTGCTGCCCGCAGTGGGCAACCGGGGCAGCCACAAGCTGCTCCAGGAGCAGTACCTGAACAAGCGCGACGCGATCCAGGAGGCGCGGGTCCGGTCCCGCCTCGACGCCGAGCACCGGCTCCGGTGGGACCGGCAGGAGCGTGCGCAGCGGGAGTTGGAGGAGGCGTTGCGCACCTCGTCGGTACGGGCGGTGGAGCTGGTCGCCGTGTTCACCGCCGCGATCGCCTTCGCGGTCGGCTCGCTCCAGGTCACCCTCAACGGCACCCTGCCGCTGCGCGACCGGCTCTGGCTGCTGGCCGCGCAGGGCGGGGGGCTGGCGATGTTCGCCCTGCTGGTCGTCGGCGGCACCTGGTTCCTCACCCGGCGCCGGGGCCGCTGACCGCCGGCCGCCGCTACGCGGGGATCGTCCGCGCGCCGCGAGACGACCAGGAGCGGGGGCGGTTCCGAGCCAGACCGAAGGCGTTGGCATGGTCCTGCCATGGAGGAGCCGGTACGCTCTGCCGTGCGTCTTTTGAGAGCGCTCTCACACCGTTCTTGCTCCACTCCGATCCCTGTCAGTGATGACGGAAGGGAATCCAGTGAGACGTACGACGATCCTGCGCACCGCACTGTCCTCCGCGCTGTCCTCCGCCCTGCTCCTCGTCACGGCGGCCCTCGGTCCCTCCACCGCCTCGGCCGTCGACCGGTCCCCGGCCCCCTCCCGGGCCGACACCCCGCTCTCCCCCGGCCTGCTCACCGCGATGCGGCGCGACCTGGGGCTGACGGAGGAGCAGGCCGCCGCCCGCCTCCGGGCCGAGACGGCGGCGCGCGGCGTCGAAGGGCCGGCGCGGCGGGCCGCGGGCGCCGCCTACGGCGGTTCGTGGTTCGAGGCGGACTCCGGCCGGCTCACCGTCGCGGTAACGGACCGGGCCAGGCGGGCCGCCGTCGAGGCGACCGGCGCCGACACCGTACTGGTACGTCACACCGCGCGGCGGCTCGACGCCGCCAAGGCCCGGATCGACCGGCTCGAAGCCCCGGCGGGCGTGGCGAGCTGGCACGTCGACCCGGAGGCGAACACCGTCGCCGTCCACGTGGCCGAAGGCCACCGGGACGACCCCGCCGTCCGGGACTTCGTGGCGCGCGCCCGCCAGGCGGGCCCCGTGACCGTCCGGACCGCGGGGGACGTGCCCCGCACCTTCGCGGCGGGCACCGTGGGCGGAGACCCGTACTACACGGGGAACGTCCGCTGCTCCATCGGGTTCTCGGTGCACGGCGGCTTCGTCACGGCCGGGCACTGCGGCTCGCCGGGCGCGGCCGTGTACGGCTGGGACCGCAGCCACGTCGGCGCGTTCCAGGGGTCGTCGTTCCCCGGCGACGACTACGCGTGGGTGAGCGTGGGCAGCGGCTGGTGGACCGTGCCGGTCGTCCTGGGCTGGGGCACCGTCCCCGACCAGCTCGTGCGCGGATCGGCCGAGGCGCCCGTCGGCGCGTCCGTGTGCCGCTCGGGGTCGACGACCCGCTGGCACTGCGGTGTCGTCCTCGCCAAGGGCGAGACCGTCAACTACAGCCAGGGCCCGGTGCACCAGATGACGAAGACCAGTGTCTGCGCCGAGCCCGGTGACTCCGGGGGCTCCTTCATCAGCGGTGACCAGGCACAGGGTGTCACCTCCGGGGGCTGGGGCGACTGCCGCGGTGGCGGCCAGACCTGGCACCAGCCGGTCAACGAGATCCTGAACCGCTACGGGCTCAGGCTCCACACGGCCTGACCCGCATCGGACCCGGCGCCGCGCCGCCGGGTCCGCGGCCCCTCCCCGCGGACCCGTCCGGCCGCCCGCAGCCCCGGCTTCCGCTCCCGCTCCGGCCGCACCGCGGCCGATCGGGACGGGAAGCCGGGGCTACCGCTGTTTTGCACGGGCGCCCGGTGGTACCCGCGAGCCCGACACACAATCCGGCGGGCCCCGGCTCCACAGGGGGTCCGCAGCTGAAGGAGGAGTGGCTTATGACTGATGCCGGTCGGGTTCGGCAATCGGGCGAGGTGGCGAAGGAACAGGCCTCGGTCACGGCCTCTCAGGCCGGTCAGGCGGGCCGCGAGGTCGCCGGGAGCGCCGCCGAGCAGGCGAAGGCGGTCGCCGGTGAGGCCCGCCAGCAGGCGGGCAGCGCCGTCCGCGACCTCCGCCGCCGCGTCCGGGACGAAGGACAGGGCCAGACGGAGCGGCTCGCCGGCACCGTACGGCAGTGGGCGGACGACCTCGAGGGCATGGCGCGGAACGCGTCGGACGACTCCCCCGCCCGCGGTCTCGTCACGCAGGCCGCCAACGGCGGACGCCGGGCCGCGGACTACCTGGACCAGCGCGGCGTGGACGGCCTGATGGGCGACCTCCAGGACTTCGCACGCCGGCGGCCGGGCGCTTTCCTCGGCGGAGCGGTGGTGGCGGGTCTCGTGGCCGGCCGTCTCATGAAGGCCGGCAAGGCCGTGCAGTCCGGTGACGCCGCGCACTCCGGTGACGGCGACGCGCGGCGGACGTCGGAGATCACGGAGCCGGTCCTGCCTCCGGGCGGGTCGGCAGGCACGGAGCTGCCGGAATACCCCCGGGTGGTGTGACATGGCGACCATTTCCCCGCGGGCGCGCAGCGGCGCCCACACACTGCCCTCGGAGGAGGTGCGCTCCACGCGGGACCGCTCGGCCGGCGAGCTGCTGGCCGCGGTGACCGCGGACGTACAACACCTGCTCAGGCAGGAGGTCCGGCTGGCGAAGGCCGAGATCCAGGAGGAGGCGTCGAAGGCGGGGAAGGCCGCCGGGATGTTCGGCGGCGCGGGCTTCGCCGGTTACATGGTGGCGCTCTTCCTGTCGCTGGCGGCCGTGTTCGGGCTGGCCAACGTGATGGACGCCGGCTGGGCCGCGCTCATCGTCACCGCCGTGTGGGCGGTGATCGCGGCCGTGCTGTTCGTGCTCGGCCGGTCCCGCATGCGGGAGGTGTCGCCGAAGCCGGATCGGACGATCGAGACGTTGAAGGAGGACGCGCAATGGGCACGTCACCCGACCAAGTGAGGGCCGACATCGAAGCGACGCGTGACAGGCTGTCGCAGAACGTCGACCGGCTGGCCGACCGGACCAGCCCGAAGCGGATGGTGCGCAGGCGTACGGACCGGGCACGCTCGGCGGCGTCGGGCCTGCGGGCCCGGGTCATGGGCGTCGCCTCGGACACGGGAAGCGCCGCCGCGGACCGGACGCGCCACGCGGCGCGGTCCGCGCAGGACAGCGCCGAGCACATGGGCGAAGCCGTCAAGCAGGCCCCGGAACAGGCCATGCGGCAGACGCAGGGCAATCCGCTGGCGGCCGGGGTGATCGCGTTCGGCGCGGGGATGCTCGCCGCCTCCCTGCTGCCGGAGACCAAGTCCGAGCAGCAGGCGGTGAGCCGGATCTCCGACCGGGCCGGCGAGATGATCGAGCCGGTCAAGGCGGCGGCCGTGGAGTCGGCGCAGCGGTTGAAGGAAGACGCCACGCAGACCGCCCGGCAGGCAGCCACGCAGGTCAAGGACACCGCCGCGGAAGCCGCCCGCAGCACCGGCGAGCAGGCCCGCGACCAGGCCGCGCACCTCAAGGAGCAGGCGCGCGAGTCCGGGCAGCACGTCGCCGGCGAGGTGCGCGGATCGGGGTCCGGCACTCCGGGCACCGCGTAGTCCCGGCGCGCGCCGGGACGGACCGCTCCGGGCCGGGCCGGGTTCCGGGTCGGCCCGGAGCCCGGCCCGGCCGGGTGGTACCGCCCGAGGAGGAACCATGGACCGCAACGCGCGCACGCGCCGCGACGGCGGCGCCTCCGGGGGCCGCGGGCGCGGGGCGCGGGAGCCCGCCCGGGGGCCCACGCAGATGTCGGGGCGCTCGTGGGGGACCGCGCTGAAGCGCACCGTCAAGGAGTTCCAGCGGGACGACCTGACCGACTGGGCCGCCGCGCTCACCTACTACGGCATATTGGCGATCTTCCCCGCACTGCTGGCCCTCCTGTCGGTCGTCGGGCTGATGGGGACCTCCACGATCAGGCCGCTCCTCGACAACCTGGGCGGGCTGGCGCCCGGCACCGCCCGCGACCTGATCGCCGGTGTGCTGGAGCAGTTGGAGGGCAGCCGGGGCAGGGCCGGGTTCGCGCTGGTCGCCGGCCTGGCCGTCGCGCTGTGGTCGGCGTCCGGGTACGTGGCCGGGTTCATGCGGGCGTCCAACGCCGTGTACGACATCGGCGAGGGGCGCCCGGTGTGGAAGACGCTGCCCGTGCGGCTGGCCGTCACGCTCGTCGTGGTGGTCCTGTTGGCGCTGATCGCCATCGGGGTGGTCTTCACCGGTGGCCTCGCCCGGCGCACCGGGGAGGTCCTGGGGCTCGGCGACACGGCGATCACCGTGTGGAACATCGCCAAGTGGCCCGTGATGGTGTTCCTGTTCAGCCTGATCATCGCCCTGCTGTACTGGGCGGCCCCCAACGTCCGGCACGGCTTCCGCTGGGTGTTCCCGGGCGGGCTGCTGGCGGTGCTGATCTGGATCGTCGCGTCGGCCGCGTTCGCCCTGTACGTGGCGAACTTCTCCGGTTACGACAAGACGTACGGCAGCCTGGCCGCCGTCGTCGTGTTCCTGGTGTGGCTGTGGATCTCCAACATCGCCGTCCTGCTCGGCCTGGAGTTCAACGCCGAGCTGGAACGCGAACGCGCCGTCGCCACGGGCCACCCGCCCGCGGCGGAGCCGTACGTCGAGCCGCGGGACACCCGGAAGCTCTGAGGGGGCGGCCCGGGAAGGCCCGGTGCCGGCGGGTCGCCGGAGGCGGTGCCTCCGGCGACCCGCGGGTGCTGCGGCCGGCTCCGCCGCCGCACCGGGTGGGTCAGGGGGTGGTGCAGGGAGTGGTGCCGAGGGTGAACGCGGCGGGGGCGGTGTTGGTGGTGCCCTTGCTGCCGGTGAAGCCGACGGTGACCGCGCCGCTGGCGGGGATGGTGGACGTGTAGGAGGCCGGGGCGACGCTCACCGCGCCGCCGTTCTGGGTGGGGGTGCCTCCCCACATGTTGGTGATGGTCTGGCCGTCGGGGAAGGTGAAGCCGAGCTTCCAGCCGCTGAGGGCGGTGGTGCCGGTGTTGCGGATGGTGATCTCCCCCTGGAAGCCGCCGGGCCACTCGTTGACGACGCGGTACCCGACGGAGCAGGACGTGCCGGGGGTGCCGCCGTCTTTCTCGGTGGTGACGGTGACGGTGGCGGAGCGGGGCGAGCGGTTCCCGGCGGCGTCGCGGGCGTACACGGCGAAGGTGTAGGTGGTGCCGGCGGTGAGGCCGGTCAGCGTGGCGGTGGGGGTGGTGGAGGCGGTGAGGACGGTCTCGGTGCCGCCGGTGACGCGGACGACGTCGTAGCCGGTGACGCCGACGTTGTCGGTGGCGGACGCCCAGGTGAGGGTCGCGGAGGTGGCCGTCACGGCCGAGGCGGCCGGGGTGCCGGGCGCGGTCGGGGCCTGGGTGTCGTCCGGGGCTGTCCCGCCGAAGACGGTCGCTTCGCGGGCGGTCTGGGCGATGCCGTTGACCCCGTGGAAGATGCGCTGGCCCCAGCCGCTGAGCCGGCCCGGGTCGAAGTCGATCGCCAGGTCGAGGATCGGGTCGGTGTTGCCGCTCCACGACCAGGCCAGGTAGCCGAGGCGGAGCTGCTCGGCGGCGGCCAGCATCGTGTCCTCGTCGGGGTCGCCCCACTGGTCGGGCGGCCCGCCGAACTCGCCGATGAGCAGCGGCAGCCCGGCGTCCACGAAGGCGTTCAGGTAGTCGGTGATCTCCGCGGCGGTGTCGAAGACGCTGTACATGTGGATCGAGAAGATCAGGTTGCCGGTGGGGTCGGCGTCGTAGACGGTCCGGGCGTTGGCGCGCATGACGCCCTGCCAGTCCTGGCCCCAGTTGGGCGCGTCGACCATGATCGTGTGCTGGAAGCCGGCGGCGCGCAGCTTCTTGACGGCGGCGGTCGTCGGCGCGGTCCAGCCGGCGGGGTTGGTGTTGCCCCAGGGCTCGTTGCCGATGTTGACGATGACGTAGTCCTCTTCGCCGGCGAGGACGTCCTTGAGGCCGATCCAGTAGTCGGCCGCCTGGTCGAGGGTGGCGGCCGCGGGCTCCTCGCCGTACCCGGTCGTGTCGTGCACCTCCAGGACGCAGATGAGCCGGTTGGCCTTGCACTGGTCGATGACGCCGGCCACGTCGGCGGGGCTGTTCTTCGTCCAGCGGTGGCCGTTGGAGAGGACGACGCGGACGGTGTTGGCGCCCAGCGCCTTGACGTCGGCCAGCGACTGCGTCTCGCCCGGGTACCAGGTGTGGGCGTGGTTGACGCCGCGCATGATGAAGTCGTTGCCGTTGCCCTCCAGCAGGCGGCCGTCGCGGATGTGCAGTCCGGTGGCGGCCGCGCCGGACGGCGGGTCGGCCTCGGCCGCCCGGGCGGTGGGGGTGGTGGCCGGGCCGAGGGTGGCGAGGACGGTCAGCCCGAGGAGGGCGGCCAGCCCGCCCAGCAGGCCGCCCGGGGACCTCTTCGGTGTGGTGCTTCGTGCTGTTCTCACTGCGACTCCAGTAAGTGAGCGCCGGGAACTCGGGTACGGAACATCAAATGGGAGCGCTCCCATAACAACGCCATGTCACGTACGCGTCAATACTCTGGACGGCGGCGGAACGTCCGGAGCCGCCGACACCCCGGCGACCGGACGGCGGGCACCGCCCAGCGGACGCCCCCATCCCCTCCCCGCCGGCGCGTGAGCCGCGTCTCACCGGGACGGCCCGGCTTGTCTATGCAACTAGTTGCATAGCAGGATCGCGGCATGGCGCTCGAACACGCGATCCTCGTCTCCCTGCTGGAGAAGCCGGGCTCCGGTTACGAGCTGGCCCGGCGGTTCGAGCGGTCCATCGGCTACTTCTGGACCGCCACCCACCAGCAGATCTACCGCGTCCTCAAACGGATGGAGGCCGACGGCTGGGTCGACGTGCGCGGCGTGCCGCAGAGGACGCGCCCGGACAAGAAGGAGTACTCGGTGGCCGCCGCGGGCCGGGAGGCCCTCTCCCGGTGGCTGCACGACCCGATCGAACCCGAGAGCGTCCGGCACGACCTCGCCGTGAAGATCCGGGGCGCGGCCTTCGACGACCCCGCCGCCCTGGTCCGGGAGGTCGAGCGGCACCAGCGGATGCACCGGGACAGGCTCGCCCACTACCTGGCGGGCGAGGAGCGCGACTTCGGCACGGCGCCCGGCGCGCCGACCCCGCCGGACCCCGGCCGGGAGCTGCAGCACGCGGTCCTCCGCGGCGGGATCGCGTACGAGCGGATGATGATCGACTGGCTCGACGACGTACTGGCCACCCTCCACCGGCTGGGCCCCGGCCGCTGACCCCGCGGCGGCGCCCGGCCGCCCGCCGCGCCGCCCCGCACCCCCACCACCACGCACACCCCCCGAACCGGAAAGGCGACCCCGCATGGCCGACCCCCTGCTGTTCAACCCGCGCACCTACGACCCGGCGCACTTCGACCCGGAGACCCGCAAGCTGCTGCGCGCCACCGTCGACTGGTTCGAGGCCCGCGGCAAGCGCAGGCTGATCGAGGACTACCGCTCGCGCGCCTGGCTGGCGGACTTCCTCGCCTTCGCGGCGAAGGAGCAGTTGTTCGCGACCTTCCTCACCCCCGCCTCCGCCGCCGGGGGCCACGCCGACAAGCGCTGGGACACGGCCCGGATCGCGGCGCTCAACGAGATCTTCGGCTTCTACGGCCTCGACTACTGGTACGCCTGGCAGGTCACCATCCTCGGCCTCGGACCGGTCTGGCAGAGCGACAACGCCGCCGCCCGCGCCCGCGCCGCCGAACTGCTCTCCCAGGGCGAGGTGTTCGCCTTCGGCCTGTCCGAGAAGAGCCACGGCGCCGACATCTACTCCACCGACATGCTGCTGGAGCCCGACGGCGAGGGCGGCTTCCGCGCCAGCGGCTCCAAGTACTACATCGGCAACGGCAACGCCGCCGGCCTCGTCTCCGTCTTCGGCCGCCGCACGGACGTCGAGGGCCCCGACGGGTACGTCTTCTTCGCCGCCGACAGCCGCCACCCGGCGTACCACCTGGTGAAGAACGTCGTCGACTCCTCGAAGTACGTCAGCGAGTTCCGCCTCGACGGCTACCCGGTCCGCCCCGACGACGTCCTGCACACCGGGCGCGCCGCGTTCGACGCCGCGCTCAACACCGTCAACGTCGGCAAGTTCAACCTGTGCACCGCCTCGATCGGCATCTGCGAGCACGCGATGTACGAGGCCGTGACGCACGCGCACAACCGGATCCTGTACGGCCGCCCCGTCACCGCGTTCCCGCACGTGCGCCGCGAGCTGACCGACGCGTACGTGCGCCTCGTCGGGATGAAGCTGTTCAGCGACCGGGCCGTCGACTACTTCCGCTCCGCGGGCCCCGACGACCGCCGGTACCTGCTGTTCAACCCGATGACGAAGATGAAGGTCACCACCGAGGGCGAGAAGGTCGTCGACCTCATGTGGGACGTCATCGCCGCCAAGGGCTTCGAGAAGGACACGTACTTCGCGCAGGCCGCCGCCGAGATCCGGAGCCTGCCGAAGCTGGAGGGCACGGTCCACGTCAACCTGGCGCTGATCCTCAAGTTCATGCGCAACCACCTGCTGGACCCGGCCGGATACGCTCCCGTGCCGACCCGCCTGGACGCCGCCGACGACGCCTTCCTCTTCCGGCAGGGGCCGGCCCGCGGCCTGGGCGCCATCCGGTTCCACGACTGGCGGCCCGCGTTCGACGCGTACGCGCACCTGTCGAACGTCGGCCGCTTCCGGGAGCAGGCGGACGCCCTCTGTGCGTTCGCCGCCACGGCCGCCCCGGACGAGGAGCAGAGCCGCGACCTCGACCTGCTGCTCGCCGTCGGCCAGCTCTTCGCGCTGGTCGTGCACGGCCAGCTGATCCTGGAGCAGGCGGCTCTGACCGGCCTGGACGAGGACGTGCTCGACGAGCTGTTCGCCGTTCTCGTACGGGACTTCTCCGCGTACGCCGTCGAGCTGCACGGCAAGGACTCGGCCACGGAGGAGCAGCAGCGCTGGGCCCTGGACGCGGTCCGCCGCCCGGTCGTCGACACGGCCCGCTCGGCGCGCGTCTGGGAGCGCGTCGAGGCGCTGTCCGGCGCGTACGAGATGGCGCCGTAGGCGGGCGTGCGCTGCGCCGGACGGGCACGGCATCGGACCGGCACGGTGCCGGACGGGCACGGTGCCGGACGGGCACGGTGCCGGACGGGCATGGCGCCGGACGGGCGGACCCGAGCGGGACCCGCCCGTCCGGCGCCGCCCGGGCCGTCACGCCTCGGCGGGGCGCCCGCCCGGGAAGATCCGGTCCAGGTGGTGGCGCAGGACCTCGGCGGCGGACTCCGGGGTGCGCTGCCCGGCGAGGACGGCGGTGCCGAGCCCCGCGGACATGGCGAGCAGGCTGACCGCCTCCAGGCGGGCGTCCACGTCCGACCGGGCGAGCCCTGCCTCCCGGGCCCGGTCCAGGAGTCCGGTCAGGGCGTCCTCGGCGGCGTCGGGGTTCCGGATGAACGGCTGGGCGGCGAGCGCCCGGTCGGTCACGGCCAGCACGGCGTACGAGGTGTAGACGAGGTGGAACGTGCGGCTCTCCTCGTCGGACGGCAGCGACGCCATCAGGAGCGCTTCGACCGTCGCGCGCGGGTCCGGGTCGCCCCCGGCCGCCCGGATCCGGGCGGCGACCCGCTCCCCGAACCGCTCGGCCAGGTGCTGGAGGCCGTGGAGCAGCAGCTTCTCCTTGGTCTCGAAGTAGTACTGCACGAGCCGCAGCGACACGCCCGCCTCCGCCGCCACGTCGCGCATCCCCACGGCGTGCAGCCCGCGCCGCCCCGCGACGCGCAGGAGCGCCTCGGCGATCTCGGTACGCCGTTCCGCGTGGTCCACGCGCTTGGGCATCGGTGTGCGCCTCCCGTCCAGGGGTCCCGCCCGCCCGTACCGGGCCGGCCCTCTTGATGGTACAGCCGTATCATTTTGATGGTACGGTCGTATCACGAACAGACGACCCCCCGGAGGTGGCGCACCGTGCCCGAGACCAGGACCCGTGACCGAGGCCGTACCCGGCCCGACGTCGGCCGCTATGTGAACGACGCCCTGCGGGAGCGGTACTTCGCCGCGTGCGACGCCGTGTTCGCCCTGGGGGCACCGGCCGTCGCGGAGACCGACGTGGAGACGGACTTCGGGACGACGCACGTCTACCGGTACGGCTCCGACGACCCGTCCGGCCCGGCCCGCACCCCCGTCGTCCTCGTGCACGGCGCGGGCAGCTGTTCCGCGATGTGGTATCCGAACACCCCCGCGCTCAGCGCCGAGCGTCCCGTCTACGCGATCGACACGCCGGGCGATCCGGGGCGGAGCGTGCAGCGCGAGCCCCTCCATCGGCCCGAGGACGCCGCCCGGTGGCTGGACGAGACGCTCGCCGGACTCGGCCTCGACCAGGTGCACCTGGTCGGCTCCTCCTACGGCGGGTGGCTGGCCCTGAACCAGGCGCACCGCAGGCCGGACCGCCTCGCCTCGGTCACCCTGTTGGACCCGGGCGGGCTGGAGAAGGTGGGGCTGCGCTTCTTCGCCTGGATCTTCGCCAGCCTCTTCGCGACGTCCGCCCCCAAGGCGCTGCGCCCACGGCTGGCGGCCTGGCTGGAGCAGCCGGTGCTGGTCGTGCCGGAGCTGCGGGCGATGATCCGGCTGGGCGTCCGCGCGTACCGCATCCGCCGCCCGGCCCCGCTGCCCTTGTCCGAGGCGGAACTGTCCGCCATCCGCACCCCGCTCTACCTGGTGCTCGGCAAGCGGAGCCTCCTCGTGCACCCGCGGCGGCAGGTGGAGCGCGTGCCGCGCCTGGTGCCGTCCGCCCGCGCCGAGATCGTCTCCGGCACGGGCCACGGGCCGCAGATCGACCACGCGGACGAGGTCAACCGCCGGATGCTGGCCTTCATGGACTCCGTCGAGTGAACGACGGCGGCGCGGTCGGCCCGCCGCGGGGCGCCCGGACGGCGGCCGGCACGGCGGCGCCGTGGCGCCCGGCGACCGGGGCCGGGTCCGTTCCCGCCCCGCTCCGGGCGCCGGCCCCCACGCGTCGCGGCCCGTCCCGGAACTCCGCGGGAGGGGGCGGGCCGGGCGGACGTCGACCGGCGCCACGACGCCGTGCGGGGGCGGTGCGCGCGGAGGCCGGCCGGGCGGGAGAGCGGGACCTCCCGGGCCGCGAACCCGGCCTACGCGCCCGTGCACGCGTTCCTCGCGGTGAACGCGGGGCGGCCGGGCCGCGCGGGTCCGCCCGGGAGAGAAATCGCATGAGATGTCTTCTCCTCAACCGGCTTGTCCGAGGTGTCAGGGAAATCCCCGGTCAGTAGTGTTCTGACCGTCGCGACAGGGGGCGATGGTCGCGTTCATGGCCTGCCACCGATGGGATTCACATGGTCACGTCTATGGAGTCGTCCACTCTTGTGCCCGTGAAGGGGCGGGGTGTGGGGCGTATCGTCGTCGATTGGCTCACCACGACGGATCACA
>NZ_JBWKJG010000014.1:177503-235454 GCF_056432325.1 Streptomyces sp. NPDC045287 | reverse complement strand
ATGTGCCAGCACCGCCCGATTGACCATGATCACCACACCCGGATCATGCCACCTGCCAGGCATGACACCTCACCCGCTATCACGCACCAACTCGTTAGGCCCCTCCGACAGGCTCTCGTCCGTCTGCTCGACGACCAGTTCGCCGTGCCCGGCGGTCATGTCGTCAGTGACGGGCTCCTCGGCTCCCCCGGCGCCACCTTCGGGGGCCTTCGCCTCGGCCGATTCTGCGGAGGTCTCCTTCGGCTGCGCCAGTGCCAATTCAGGAGGCCATGACCAGCGCCATGGCACACGCGGGCAACACCCGCACCATCTGATCCTGCAAGGCCAGGATCTCCATCGCCGCGTACGCCTGTCGCCCCTCCCAGATCAGCCGTGCGTGTGCGTCAGCCTGTACGTGGTCTTCAAGCGACGCGACTGGCTGTAGGCATCGGCACGGATCCGCCGATTGACTTCGCAACAGCGAATGCGCCGGGAGGGTGGTTCCGGGGCCCTGGGGAGAATCCGGGGAGAATCAGCGGCACTGGGGAGCGGGCGACGCGGTCCCTCACCTGCTCTTCCGCGCTTCTGCCACGGCGCGGCGGCAGACGTGTCGCCGCCGTGTCCGTCACGGAGAGCGCGGGGGCGGGGAGGGCCGAGGCGTAGGTGTGCCGGAGGACGTGGAAGCCGCCCTTGCGGGACGCCTTCCAGCGCTTCCGGAGTCCTTCCACGCGGCGCTTGACCTCTTCGAGGCTGTCGGGGCGTGCCGGACTTCGCGGGCGGTGGTCGTGATCGTCCGAAGTTCGCGGATGGCCGCCGGGGTCCGGTAGTCGGGCCGGCGGGTGGTGTCCCGGTCGTAGGTGTCCGCGAACGCCTGGTGGTGCGGCCGGCCGTGGTCGAATCGGCGGCAGTGCACCTCCATGGTGAGCAGGTCCCCTTCGGGCTGCCCGACGGCGATGGTGTCCCAGTCGCACGGGACGGCGCCGCCGCCGGCTGCGCGCAGGGCGTTGCGGCGCCCCGGGACACGGAACCGGTCGTCTTGCCGATGCCGCGCCCAGGGCGGTCGCCCATCCTGCGGGGCATGGCCTCACACACCATGGCGGGCACTCCGCCCCGCTCTCCCGCACCCGGCACCGGCGCCGCCCGCACGGCGGTGCCCAGGATGGGCGCCGTCCTCGCGGCGGTCATCGCCCTGTTGGCCGCGGGGCTCAGCGCCGCTGCGCCCGCACGCGCCCAGACCGGCTTCCACGAGGTGACCGACTTCGGCAGCAACCCGGGCAACCTGAGGATGTTCGCCTACGTCCCACAGGGAGCGCGGTCCGGCGCCCCCGTCGTCGTCCTCTTCCACGGTTGCGGCGGCGCCGCGCAGGGCCTGGATGTCAACACCGGCTGGCGCAAGTACGCCGACGCCTACGGCTTCACCCTGGTCTTCCCGGAGCAGAAGGACGAGAACGTCGGTTCCGGAGGCATCGTGCCCCACAAGTGCTTCAGCGCCTGGAACCCCGTCGACCGCACCCGCGCCGGACAGGGCGAGGCCCGCTCCGTGGTGCAGATGGTCGACCACATGAAGACCCACTACGCCGCCGACGCGAGCCGGGTCTACGCCACCGGCTACTCCGGCGGCGGCGCCGCGACCAACGTGATGCTGGCGGCCTACCCGGACGTGTTCAAGGCGGGCGCCGTCTTCTTCGGCATGGCCTACGGCTGCGCCGACACCGAGGCCGCCTACTTCGACACCGGCCTGCTGGCCCAGTGTCCCGGCGCGATCAACTCCCTCACCCCCCGCCAGTGGGGCGACAAGATCCGCGGCGCCTACCCCGGCTACACCGGCGCGCGACCCCGGGTGCAGATCTGGCACGGCGGCTCCGACCTGCTGATCAACCGGAACTCGCTGGAGAAGCAGCGCGACGGCTGGACCGATGTCCTCGGCCTGTCGCAGACCCCGTCGTCCACCACCCGCCCCGCCCTCGGCGTCACCAAGCAGGTCTACGGAAGCGGACAGATCGAGACCTACGTGATCAGCGCCATGGGCCACGAGGCGCCCGTCGACCCGGGAGTCGGGATCGACAAGTGCGGCACCGCCGGCCAGGGCCACGACTCCCTGTGCGGCCCGTACTACGCGTCCAGGTTCTTCGGTCTGGGCTGACCCACGGGCCCCGCGCCGCCGCACCGTGGCACCCACCGCCACGGCGCGGCGGCCCGGCGGTCGGCGACCGCCGGGCCCCGCCGTGACCGACGACCCGCCACACCGGCCCGTCGGCCCCGTCGCGGGTCGGCAGGGGCAGAGCCGTCGTCGCCCCGGTGAACCGGTGGTCCGGGCGGGCGCGGTCGTGGGAGGCGGCCTCCCTCGTCACCGGGGCCGCGCGGCCCGGAGCAGTGGTGGACGGCCGGGACGGCAGAAGGGACCTCATGACCCCGCAGGCCGCTCGGCCGGCTTCGTCAGGGGGGATTTCTCGACGGCGGTGATGACCCACCGTCCCTTCACCTTGGCCAGGTCGACACTGCGGTGCTGGGTGTAGGGCACTTTCATGGAGAACCCGCCCTTCTTCAGGTAACCGGGGTCGCCCGCGGTGAACTCGATGACCGTGTCCATCTCGACCTTGGCGGTGGTGCGGTCCTGGAACACGGTCGACCGGTACCAGGCGGTGTTCTTCTGCCGGGTGGCGAGCTTGTTCGTGCGGAAGAGGGCCGTCAGCCGGGTTTCGTAGCCCTGAGCCCCGAGCCGTTCGGTGAAGGCGGGGGCGTAGAAGGAGAACTCGTCCCGCACGCTGGTGGTGATCGAACGGAAGTCCCGGTTGTCGGTGACGGCGGAGTGCAGCGCGACCGCCTTGCGTACGGCGGTGACGTCCGGATCGTCGTCGGGCAGCACCTTGATCGTCTTTCCCCGGCCGTCGATGAGGGACCACAGGGACTCGGCGGCCGCTCCCGTCGGCGGGCCTCCGTTCGGTGTGGCGGACGACGCGGCTCGGGCGGAGGGGGTCTCCTTCGTCGGCGGGGTGGAGTCGCAGCCGGTGAGCAGCAGGACCAGGGCGACCGGCAGGACGGCGAGGGCGGTGGTGGGCGGGCGCATGGGAGAGAAGGGCTCCTGGGGCTGAGGGCCGGGGGCGCGCCCCTGCCTGAAGGTGGAAGGTCAGGGGCGCGCCAAAGGGGTCACGGAATGCTCAGGACGCCGGTTCGCGGGTCCACTGGCTGCTCCAGTACGTGGTGGGCACGGCACCGTACTGGACGAGCCCGGTGGCGTTCTCGGTGTGCATGTACTGGCCCGTCTGGCGGTTCCGGAACCGGATGCGGCCGTCGACGGTCTCCTCGGTCCACTGGCTGGTCCAGTAGGTGGCGGGGACGGCGCCGTACTGGACGTTGCCGGTCGCGCCTTCCGTGTGCATGTATTCGCCGGTCGCGCGGTTCTTGTAGCGGTACCGGCCGTCGAACGGTTCGCGGACCCACTGGGAGGTGGGGTCGGTGGCCGGGACGTTGCCGTACTGCAGGTTCCCGGTCTTGCCCTGGATGTGCATGTACTGGCCGGTCTGGCGGTTCTTGAAGCGTTCGTAGGACGTGGGGTAGCCGCCGTTCTTCTTCCACACGCGCAGGTAGTCGACGCTCCACGTCTTCGGCCAGACGTCGTTGTGCTGGCCGGAGCCGGCGTCGGTGTAGAGGCCCAGGATCATGCCCATCGGCATGTTCGGCGCGTCGTTGATGGTCTTGTAGAGCTGGTTGTCGTAGTAGAACTTGAGCTCGGTCGGGGTCCACTCCATGCCGTAGACGTGGTACTCCTTCGTCGGCTGACCGCTCGGGACCGGGTCCTCCGACAGCGACCAGGACCCCAGGAACTCCGGATCGCCCCAGCCGTAGGCGGCGATGCGCCAGGTGTCGGGCTTGCTGAAGAACGTCTCGATGAAGTCGATCTCGGAGTTGGCCGAGGCACTGCTGGTGTCCCGGGTGCCGACCAGCCAGAGGGCCTGGTGGCCACCGCCGCCGACGTTCGACATGCGGGCCCTGGTCTCGAAGTAGCCGTACTGGGTGGTGTAGCCGTTGAAGTCCGGCTCGTGGTGGTCGTTCGGCATGGCCGAGTTGAACCGGTGCCACCAGTCCTTGTTGTACGTCTGGATGCTCGAGATCTTGACCGTGCCGTCGTACTTGGGGTTCCAGGCGGGGGTGTCCGGGTCGAGGCGTTCGGTCAGCACGCCGTTCGAGACGGTGTAGCGGGCCTTGGCGTTCTCCCGGTTGGACGTCCAGTGGGGGAGGTAGTACGGCAGCCACTTGCTCGTGTCGAGCGTGGTGCCGTCGAACTCCTCCTGGAAGTCGAGGGTGTAGCCCTCCTTGGTCGTGGGGTTGGCCGGGAAGTCGGCCGCCTGCGCGGTCTGCGCACCGGTCGCCGAACCGAGCAGGCACAGCCCGGCGGTCAGCACACCGGCGAGGGCGGCGCGGAGAGGACGCTGTCTCACCATGTCTCCTTCGTCATGGAGTTTCGAAGGCAACTTTCCTTCGATAGAGCCCGCAATGTGCCTGCCCGCGACGGCCGTGTCAACCGTTCATCGCCCGCGTCAGCCGCTCATCATCTGTTCCGTCATGGTGGGCATGCGCTCCCGCACCAGGTCCCGGGCCGCCTCGACGGCACCGACGGTCACCGGGTCCTCGCTCAGGGCGGTCAGCGCCACCGGGGGCACCTCGTAACAGATCTCCGCCAGTCGGCGCTCGATCGGTTCGAGGACGGCGGTGCCCTGCGCGGCCAGACCACCCCCCAGGACGATCAGCCGGGGATCGACGGCCAGCACCATCGCGCCGATGCCGTCGGCCAGCGTCCGCGCGTACGCGTCCACCGCCGCCCGCGCCTTCGGGTCACCGTGCAGCGCGCGGGTGAGGACGAGCGCCCCGGCCTCGTCGTGGGCGTCGTGCGGCGAGCCGGAGGCCGCGGCGAGCCGGGCCGGCGCGTCCTCCCAGCCCAGTCCCGGGTGGCGGCCGATCTCGCCGGCCGCTCCGCTCTGCCCGGTGAACGGCAGGCCGCCCACCAGGATGCCCACGCCGAGCCGCCGGTCCATCTGCACGTACAGCAGGTCGGACGTGCCGCGCGCGGCACCGATGCGGTGCTCGGCCAGGGCCGCCAGGTTGGTGTCCTTCACGGTCACCACCGGGCATCCCAGCCGCGCACCCAGCTCCTCGCCCAGCCGAACCCCGGCCCAGCCCGGGATGGCCGCGCTCACCCGCACCACGCCGGTCGCGTCGATGATCCCCGGCGTGCCCGCCGCCAGCGCCCACAACGGGACCTTCCGCCCCTCGATCCGCTCGCTCACCACGGCCGCCGCGGCATCGAGGCGCTCGGCGGCGCCGGCTTCGGCGGGCAGGGGGCGGTGGCCGGCGGCGACCGGCTCGCCGCCCAGGTCGGTCACCCGGACCCAGACGCCCTCCGTGTCGAACCGGACTCCGGCCAGCACTCCCGCGCTCCGGTCGAACGCGTAGCGCTGGGCCGGGCGTCCTCCGGTCCGCGCCGGGGCCTGACCGTCCAGCGCGAGCAGCTCCGCGTCCAGCAGCGAGGTGACGATGCCCCGCACGGTCGGCCGGGACAGGCCGGTGACCCGGGCGAGCGCGTTGACGGTCAACGGCCCTCCGTCGTAGAGGATCCGCAGGATCTTGCTGGTGTTCAGATGCCGCAGCGCGCTCTGGTCGCCCCCCGGCAGAACCCTGACGTCGTTCATCGCTCCCTCTTGCTGGGCCCGTGATGTACGCCACTCCGAAAGAAATTTTCTTTCGTAACTGTTGGGATGTGGCTACTCTCCCGACTCGTCATCCTGCCACATGGCGCCGCCGCCTTTTCTAGGAAGAACTCTCCCTCATGAAGATCAGAAACGTCCTGGCCGGGGCTGCCCTCGTCGCGCTCACCGCGACGGCCTGCGCCCCCGGCGCGGGCAGCGACACCGCGGCGGAGCCCTCCGGTCCGGTGAAGACGGGCGTGCCGGACGGGAAGGCCACCCTGTCCCTGGTGTCGACCCCCGAATCGGGCGCGGCCGTCAAGGCCATCATCAAGGCGTTCGAGGCCAAGCACCCCCAGGTGCGGATCGAGTACCAGGACACCAACTACGACGACTACAACAAGAGCCTGAACCTCGCGCTCGCCTCCGACCAGGCCCCCGACATCGCGCTGCTCAACTCGGTCGGCACCACCGTCAAGGACAAGCTGGTGCGCGACCTGTCGCCGTACGCGAAGGCGTACGGCTGGGAGAAGAGCTACCCGAGCAGCCAGCTCGACCAGTGGAGGGTCGCCGCCGACGGCACCACGCTCGGCGAGGGCGGCCTGTACGCGGCGCCCGCCGGGTTCTCCCTGGTCGGCGTCTACTACAACAAGGCCAAGGCCGCCGAACTGGGCATCACCAAGCCCCCGGCGACCCTGGCGGAGTTCGAGAACGCCCTCGCCAAGGCCAAGAAGGCCGGTGAGGTACCGCTCCAGCTCGGCAACTCCCAGGGCCACGCCTCCTTCACGGTGCAGCTGATCGGCCAGTCGACGGACGGCGCCGGAGCCGCGGCCAAGTGGACCTTCGGCCACGAGGGCAGCACGTTCGACACCCCGGGCAACCGCACCGGCGTCGACAGGCTCGCCCAGTGGGCGAAGAAGGGCTACCTGCCCAAGAGCGCCAACGGCACCGACCTCCAGGGCGCGGTGGACAAGTTCACCAAGGGCGAGGGCGTGTTCTTCGTCGACGGCAACTGGGACGCCGCGAAGATCGGCGACAAGCTCGGCAAGGACGCCGGGTTCTTCAGCTTCCCCGGTACCAAGGCCACGGCCATCGGCACCTCCGTCGCCTACGCCGTCTCCACCAGGAGCGAGCACCCGGACGCCGCCGCGGCGTTCCTCGACTTCCTCCACTCCCCCGAGGCGTCCGCCGAGCAGCTCAAGGCCGGCTTCATGCCCGCCGACATCACCATCGCCAAGCCGGAGGCCGGCACCGTGATGGCCGACGTCGTCGCCGCCTGGACGAAGGTCAACCACGACAACGGACTGGTCGGCTTCAACAACAACGCCACCGCCACCATGAACGACAAGCTCACCGCGGCCACCCAGGAACTCATCGCGGGCAGGACCGACACCGACGGCTTCGTCAAGGCCGTCCAGGACGAGTGGGCCGCGACCCATGGCTGATGTGCTCGCACGCGGTGACCGGGCGGCCGGAACCGTCCGGCCGCCGGGCACGCCGCCCGCCACCACGGCGCGGGCGGTCCGCCGCCACCGGCTCGTCCCCCTCCTCTACGTCGCGCCCGCCCTGCTCTTCTACGCCGCCTTCGTCATCCTCCCGTGGCTGCACAGCGTCTGGATCTCGTTCTGGGAGTGGAACGGCATCGGTGTCGCCACCTGGGCGGGCCTGGGCAACTACGCCGACGTGTTCGCGGAGCCCGCGCTGCGCAGCGCCCTGCTCCACGCGTTCGTCTTCGTCCTCTTCTACACGGTGGTCCCGGTCGCCCTGGGCCTGGTGCTGGCCGCCCTGGTCGCCGCCACGCCGTGGCGGGCCATGCCGGTGATCCGTACCGTCGTCTTCCTGCCCCAGGTCCTCCCCCTGGTCGCCGTCGGCGTCGTCTGGAAGTGGATCTACAGCGAGGACGGCCCCCTCAACGAGCTGCTGCACGCCGTCGGCCTCGGCGCACTGGCCCGTGCCTGGCTCGGCGACTTCACCTGGGCCCTGCCCTCCGTGGGTCTGATCGGCACCTGGGTCTCCACCGGCCTGTGCTTCCTGCTGCTGCTCTCCGGCATCGGCAAGATCGACCCCTCGCTGTACGAGGCCGCCGAACTCGACGGAGCGGGCCCGCTGCGCAGGTTCCGGCACATCACCGTGCCCGGGCTGCGCAACGAGATCGGCGTCGCCTGCACCGTCACCGTCATCGCCGCGCTGGCCGGGTTCGACGTGGTGTACGTGATGACCGGCGGCGGCCCCGGCTACTCGACCATGGTCCCCGGCGTCCAGGTCTACCAACTCGTCTTCACCGCCGGCCGCGTCGGCACCGCCTGCGCGCTCGCCACCGTACTGTCCGTCCTCACCTGCGCGGCCATGTACGCACTGAACCGGCTCACCCGGGAGCGATGACATGACCAAGTACCTGCCCCGTCTCGTCCTGCTCCTGGCCGCCGCCTCCGTCCTCTTCCCCTTCCTCGCCCTGTTCACCGCGGCCCTCCAGCCGCAGACCAACCTCTCGCCCGGTCTGGAGTGGCCCGACGACCCGCAGTGGGGGAACTTCGCCACCGCCTGGACCACTGCGGGCTTCGGCTCGCTGCTGAAGTCGAGCGCGGTCATCGCCCTCGGCGTGGTGCCGATCGCCCTGGTGCTCGCCACCCTCGCCGGCTACGGCCTGGCCACCATGCGCCTGGCCGTGAAGGGGCCGCTGTTCGCGCTGCTGATGCTGGGCATGGCGCTGCCCTACGAGGCCATCGTCATCCCGCTCTACTACGACCTGCAGAGCGTCGGCCTGCTGAACACCTACTGGGCCGTGATCCTGCCGCTGATCGGCCTGTTCATGCCCTTCGGCGTCTTCTGGATGCGGACCCACTTCGAGTCGCTGCCGCACGAGATCAGCGAGGCCGCCTCCGTGGACGGCGCCGGGAGCTGGCGCACGCTGACGAAGGTGTTGCTGCCCACCGCCGGCCCCGCCCTCACCACGCTCGGCCTTCTCTACTTCATGTGGGCGTGGAACCAGTTCCTGCTCGCCCTGGTGCTCATCCAGGACCCGATGATGCGGACTGCCCCTTCCGGACTCGGCAAGTTCGTCCAGCAGTTCGGCAAGAACATCCCGCTGCTGTCCGCCGGAACGCTCATCGTGATCGCCCCGATCGTCCTGCTCTACCTCTTCTTCCAGCGTCACTTCATCAAAGGCATCCTCCAGGGTGCCGTCAAATAAGGGGGAACCTTCTCCGTGACCGTCACTCTGGCGATCGTGGGTGCCGGGGCCCGAGGGGCCTCCTACGCCCGCATCGCAGCTTCCGAGGGCCTCGCGACCATTACGGCCGTCGCCGACCCGGACCCCCTGCGCCGGCACGCGCTGGCCGAGGAGTTCGGCCTGCCCGCCGACCGCGTCTTCCACGACTGGGCGGAGCTCGCCGCTCGGCCCCGCCTGGCCGACGCCGCCGTCGTGGCCACTCCCGACCGGCTCCACGCGGACCCCGCCGTCGCGCTCGCCGACCGCGGCTACGCGCTCCTGCTCGAAAAGCCGATGGCACCCACCGAGGACGAGGCGCGCCGGATCGTCGACGCCACCGTCCGCAACGACGTCCTCCTCGCCGTCTGCCACGTCCTGCGCTACACGCCCTACTCCCGCAAACTGAAGGAACTGATCGACGGCGGCCGGATCGGCGACGTCGTCAGCGTCGAGCACCTCGAACCGGTCGGCTGGTGGCACCAGGCGCACTCCTACGTCCGCGGTCAGTGGGCCGTGGAGGCGGAGTCCTCCTCGATGCTGCTGGCGAAGTCCTGCCACGACATCGACTGGCTCGGCCACCTGGTGGGCCTCCCCGTCGAGCAGGTCTCCTCCTTCGGCGGGCTGTACCACTTCCGCCCCGAGAACAAGCCCGCGGGCGCCGGTGACCGGTGCGTGAGCTGCCCGGTCGAACGCGACTGCGCGTACTCCGCGGTCCGCATCTACGAACGCTTCCTCGGCGATCCGGTGCACGAGCGCTGGCCGCTCGGCGTCCTCACCGAGGACGTTTCCGAGACCGGGCTGCGCAAGGCCCTGACGGACGGCCCGTACGGCACGTGCGTCTACTCCGGGCGCAACGACGTGGTGGACCACCAGGTCGTCAGCCTCCAGTACGCCGGAGGGGCCACCGCCTCCTTCACCATGACCGCCTTCACCCCACTGGACTTCCGCAAGACACGGATCTTCGGCACCCGCGGCTCCCTCGACGGGGACGGGCGCCGCATCGTCCTGCACGACTTCCTCACCGACACCACCGATGTCTTCGACCTCGACCCGGACGGCGGTGCCTCCGCGGCGGACGGCCACGGCGGCGCCGACAACGAACTGCTCCGCGCCTTCCTGACGGCCGTCGCCACTGGCGATCACTCCCCGGTGACCTCGGGCCCGTACGAAACCCTCCGCTCCCACCAAGTGGTCTGGGCCGCCGAACAGGCCCGTCACCAGGCCGCCGTCGTGAGATTGGAGCCGGAAACCACCTGACTCGGAGCGCGGGCCGACCGTCTGCCTGAGGCCGCCCCCCGGGAGTGGGCACCAGATTTCACGCGGCGAGTGCCAGTGCAGCCCATGTCGACGGTACGGGCCTCCTCTCCGCCCCGGCGAACTGTTGTCCTTGGACGGTGAAGCCAGTCGCTCTGTCACCCCATCGAGGCGTTTGACGGCGAACCCGGACGTCCCCGCCCCAGGTCGTCCCGGGAGAGCCGGGATCCGCCGGACGCCCGCCTCGTCGACGGTCTACCGTGCGGACACGCCATGGCCCCACGAGGAGGAAAACCGTGTCATCGCCCTGTGACCCCCAGCACGCTCCCGCCGGTGATGTCGGGGCAGCGATCATGATGATCGACTCTCGGCTCAAGCAGATCCACGGCGGCAGGACCAAGACCGACCCCGACCAGCAGGCGATGATCGGCCAGTACATCGCGTCCCTGGGCCCCGGGGGAGTCGATGACGTGTTGGACGGCACGTGCACGCTCATCTACATGTTCATGCAGTGGCTGCGGGCGGCCTACGAGGACCACGACGAGGACGTCATCGCGTGCGTGGTGCCCAACCTCGTGGCCACGATGCGCATGATGCCCAAGAGCGTCCGCCCCGAGGCCATCCCCACCATGGCCGGCCTGCTCGTCGCCGCGGGCACCGGTCTGAGTCCCAACCTGTGGCGCAAGCAGTACGGAGACTGGACCGAGGACGAGCTGACCCCCCTGGAAGCCACCACCTTCCTGCTCGCGGAGCACATCAACCGCCTCACCGACGACCCCGACTTCGCCACCCGCATGGTCACCGAGGCCCTGTCCAGTGCGGACGAAGACTGATGTGCCGCATCCCCCGCCGGAGCCTCCTCGCCCGACGGCGTCGCACCGGCCGGTGACGGTGTTCGCCGCGCGTCCGTGGAGTCGACCCGAGTACCCGGTCGGACTGCGCCCACTGTCCGTTCGCCTCGCGTGGACGGCAACGGACAACCGCTTTCCCCTGCCGTCCGGTCGATGCGTGCGTCAGGGGGCCCAGCCGTCCACGAGCGGGCCTTCCATCGGGGCGCCGATCGGGGTGGTGTCGCCGGCCGGCGGGAGAGCCGCAGCGCGCGGTGCTCCCGTGCGCTGGTGAAGGAGGTACTCGAAGTCCCGACCGCCGGCACGGGAGCCCCGTCGGTTCCCGTCCTGTCGTACCCGATCTGCCTCGTCCGGCGGTCGCCGCACGCCTCGACCACCTGCAAAGGCGGCTGAGCGTCGTCGGTGACCAGGTGAACACCACCAAGGGCGGACGGGAGCACGTCGCTCGCGGGCCGTCCGGCGCCTGACCCCGCACCGGGCGGTCCGTCGCGGTCGGGCCTGCGAAGCCGCACCACCCACGGCTCTTCTGGAAGGCGGTCGACAGGCGGCAGGCGGTGGGTGGCGGTCAGCGGGCGAGAGGGGGAACCGTCTCCCACTCGGCCGGGCCGGTGGTGGTCGCCGCCTCGTCGCGGTGGTGACCGCGGGGGGGCGCGGCTCGGCGTCGTGGTGCCGGGCCGGTCGGCCGGTCGGTCGGTCGGTGGGGGAACGCCGGAGCCCCGGCCGGTGCTGGTCGGGGCTCCGGTCGCGCGGGGTGGGTCAGTGGAGCTGGGTGTAGGTGTTCCAGCCCTTGCCGAGGCTCGTGCGGGTGGTGAAGGGGTTGGCCGTGCCGGTGTGGGCGGCGACGTAGCGGTACAGGATGCCGCCGGAGGTGACGGCCAGGAGGTCGGCGCGGCCGTCGCCGGTGATGTCGCCGGGGGCGACCAGCTTGGTGTAGGCGTTCCAGCCGGTGCCGACCTTGACCCGGGCCTTGAACGGGGCGTTGGCGCTGCCGGTGCCGGCGTACAGGTACAGCGTGCCGCCCGGGGTGCGGGCCAGCAGGTCGGCGCGGCCGTCGCCGGTGATGTCGCCCGCGCCGGCCAGGGCGTTGTAGGCGCCCCACCCGGTGCCGACGCCGACGCGGCCGGAGAAGGCGTAGCCCTTGCCGTCGCCGCGGTAGAGGTAGAGGGTGCCGCCGGTGGTGCGGGCCAGCAGGTCGCCCTTGCCGTCGCCGGTCAGGTCGCCGGGGCCGGTCAGGGTGTTGAACGCGTCCCAGCCGCGGCCCAGCGAGTGCACGCCGCCTTCGGCCCGCTCGAAGTTGTACAGGTGGCCCCGGTAGACCTCCAGCAGGTCGGCGTGGCCGTTGCCGTCCAGGGAGCTGGGGAAGTGCACGCGGGCGCCCGTCCAGCCACCGGTGCTGCTGATCTGGTCACGGGCGGTGAGCGTGCCGTTGTTGCGCGAGTAGTACAGGAACAGCGTGCCTTCCCGGTCGAGGCCCAGGATCTCGGCCTTGCCGGTCTGCGGGATGCCGCCGGCGCCGACGATCAGGTCCGCGACGTTCCAGCCGGAGGTGGCGAACGTGGTGCGCGCGGTGGGGCGGCCGGTGGTGGCGTTCGTGCCGTAGTAGTACAGCGCGCCGCCCGTGGTGCGGGCGAACAGCTCCGGGCGGCCGTCGCCGGTGATGTCGTCGGAGCTGCTGAGCTGGTTGTAGGCGTGCCAGCCGGTGCCGACCTTGACGCGCGTCTTGAACGGGGCGGCGGCCTTGCCGGTGCCCGCGTAGAAGACCAGGTCGCCGCCCGGGGTGCGGGCGTACAGGTCGCCGCGGCCGTCGCCGTCGGCGTCGTTCACGCCGACCAGTTGGTCGTAGGCGTGCCAGCCCGTGCCGACCTTGACGCGGGGCTTGAACGGGGCGTGGGGCACGCCCGTGCCGCGGAACAGGTACAGCTCACCGCCGAACGTGCGGGCCAGCACGTCGACCTTGCGGTCGCCGGTGACGTCGCCGAGCGAGAGGACCTTGTTGTAGATGTTCCAGCCGGTGCCGGTCCACTGCGGGCCGGTCGTGCCGCTGCCGCCCTGGTACGTCCCGCGCAGCGACAGGACGCCGTAGGGGGAGAGCGTCAGCACGTCGGCCGTGTTGTCGCCGGTGACGTCGCCGACCGGGATGACGTCCTTGAACTTCTCGCCCCCGCTCCCGTACAGGGAGAACTCGATGTCGTTGGCCGGGTCCTCGGAGCGCTTCAGGTAGTACCTGCCGTCGAGCCCGCGGTACAGCAGGTCGCTGGAGCCGTCACCGGTGAAGTCGTGGCGGGACGGCGCCGCGGCGCCCTTGGTCGCCCCCGTCGACATGCGGGTGCGCTCCTTTGGGAACTGCCCCTGCGGCAGCTCGATGCCGGGCGTGGCCCGCTCGACCGGCGCGCGGCCGGCCGGGGCGCCGCTGCCGTCGTCCGCGACCGCCGTGCCGGCCGTGCCCGACAGCAGCAGGCCGGAGGCGAGGGCGAGAGCGGTGCACGAAGCGAGTCTGCGGGCACGCGCGTGCGCGCGGCCCGTACGGTGAAATGCCATACGTACCCCCCCTGGGGTGAGTGATGAGAGGCCGCGAGCACGGCAGGCGTCGCCCGAAGGGGCGCACGCGCGGCTCGGCGGCGCATGGAGCATACAACTGGATCCCGAACCCCTGTAGGGATTTGTTGACACGTGGTCACGGGCGGGCCCCTTGCCGGTCGCGGAGCGGGGGGTGCGGGCGGCACCAGGGCCGGGGGGGGGCGCCAGGGCCGGGGCGGTGGCGAAGCGCGTACCGGGCACCCGTCCCCCGTCCCCCGTGGCCACCGCGCCGGTCGGCTTCGCGTGGCCCCGCTCCCCGTACGGACGGGCCCGGCCCGGGGCGAGTGACCGGCCCGGCCGGTCGTCGCGGTCCCGCCCGCTGTCGGTAGGGTGGGCGGGCTCCGGAGCACCGGAGCCCGCTGTGTCACGTCGTATGGGGTGGGGAATGCCGAAGCACCGGTTGTCCAGGAAGAACCGTTACATCGCCTTGGCCGCGACGGGTGCCGTCGTCGTGGCCGGTGCCGTGGTCGCGGCGCAGACCTCGATGGCCGCCCCGGCGTGGCCGGCGCAGAAGACCTACACGGGCCGGGCGTTCGACGCCTGCACGGCGCCCTCGCTCTCCGCGATGAAGGCGTGGAAGAAGAACGCCTACTACGGCGGCGTCGCCGTCTACGTCGGTGGCAAGAACCGCGGCTGCGCCCAGCCCAACCTGACCAAGTCCTGGGTGAAGTCGGTCGACACGCTCGGCTGGCGGGTCATCCCCCTGTACGTCGGCGCCCAGCCGCCCTGCCAGAAGAGCAGGAACAAGGAGAGGTTCACCGCGGCCACCGCGGCCTCGGTCGGGGTGAGCAACGCCAACGACGCGGTCGCCAAGGCGTCGGCGCTCGGCATGAAGGCCGGCAGCCCGATCTACCTCAACATGGAGTCGTACGACATCACCGACAAGGCGTGCAACGACGCCACCCTCGCCTACGTGCGCTCCTTCACCAAGACCCTGCGCGCCAAGACCTACCGCGCCGGCCTCTACGGCTTCAGCAGCTCCAGCGCCAAGGCGATCGCCACCGCCAAGGACCGCACGGACCTGCCGGGCAACCTCTGGTACGCCCTGTGGAACGGCCAGGAGACCACCACCAAGGACTGGCCCTGGGACCCGAAGCTGTACACCGGCCACAGCCGCGGCCACCAGTACCAGGCCAACAGCAAGGAGACCCGCCGCGGCTACACCATCACCGTCGACCGCAACGCCTGGGACGCCCCGGTCGCCATCATCGGCTGACCGGCGGCCCACCGGCCGTTCCGGTCCGGTGCCGCGCCGACCGGTCGGCGCGGCCGGTCACGCGCACGGCCGTGCCGCCACGCCGCCCTTGCCGGCCCTCGGCCACCGGCCGTCCCGCCTCCGGTCGACTTCGGCCGGGGCCGGCCACGCGGCGTGACGGCGCGGGGAGCGGCCGTGCGCCGCTCCTTCGGGTCGGCGGGCGGCGCGGTCCGCGACGCGGCAGCCGCACAGGGCCGGCGCACGCGGGACCAGTACGCGCTCAGGATCAGCGCACGCGGTTCGGGGCGCCGGGGCCGTGTGGAGCGGGCACGGCCCCGGCGCGGTGCGACCCGGTCAGTCCTGGAGCTCGCGCAGGTACTTCGCGAACTTCTCCAGGCCGTCGATGTTGCGCGGCCCGCTGACGCCCTCGTTGTAGTCGAGGATGAAGAAGTTGTTCTTCTTGACGGCGGGCAGTTCCTTCGTGTGGGGGGAGTTCTTCAGGAAGTCGATCTTCTTCTGGGCGGGCAGGTCCCCGTAGTCGAGGATCATGATGACTTCCGGTTCCGCTTCGGTGACGGCCTCCCAGTTCACCTGGGTCCACCGCTGGTCGAGGCCGTCGAAGACGTTCCTGCCGCCGGCGGTCTTGATGATGTCGTTGGGCGGGACCTGGTTGCCCGCGGTGAAGGGCTGGTCGGTGCCCGAGTCGTAGAGGAAGACCGGCACCGGGTCGCCCTTGGGTGCCTTCGCCTTGACGGCCTCCACCCGCTTCTTCAGCCCGTCGACGACCTCTTCCGCCTTGTCCTCGACCCGGAAGATCTTGCCCAGCCGATCGAGATCGGTGTAAAGGGCCTCGAACGGGGACAGCTTCTCCGGGTACTTCGGGTAGTTGAAGCAGCTCTCGCTGTGCATGAAGCTCTGGATCCCGAGCTTGTCCAGGATCTCCGGGGTGATGCCCCGCTCGTCCTTGAAGCCCGAGTTCCAGCCGGCCACCACGAAATCGGACTTGGCCTCGACGACGAGTTCCTTGTTGAGGAGGTCGTCGCTGAGCATCTTCACCTTGGCGTAGTCGTCGGCCCACGGTGACTCCTCCACCGGCGGGTTCGCCGGCGGCATCACGTAGCCGTGCACGTGGTCGACCAGGCCGAGGCTGAACAGCTTGTCGGCGCTTCCGCCCTCGTACGCCACGGCGCGCTGGGGGAGCGTGTATTCGACCGGCTCACCGCACCTGTTGACGGTGACCTTCTCGGACGCCTTGGCGTCCGTTTCCACCTCGGCGCCGCAGCCGCCGAGCAGCAGCGTGGCCGCGAGCGCGGAGCCGAGGACGGTGTGCTGCCGCACCGAGCGGGGGGATCGAGTCGTGGTCATGATCTGGTGGTGCCTTTCACAGGGAGGGGTTGAGCGAATACAACAACTGGGGGTCACCCGTGAGCGGGTGGGACACGACGCTGGCCTTGACGCCGAACACCTCGTCGACGAGTTCCGCGGTGAGTACGTCCTCGGGTGCGCCGGTGGCGACCAGGCGGCCTTCGCGGAGAACGCCGAGGCGGTCGCAGGCGGCTGCGGCGAGGTTGAGGTCGTGCAGCACGACGAGGACGGTGAGTCCCGAGCCGCGCAGGAGCGAGAGCAGTTCGACCTGGTGGCGTACGTCGAGGTGGTTGGTCGGCTCGTCGAGCACCAGGATCCTCGGCTCCTGGACGAGGGCCCGGGCCAGCAGGACGCGCTGGCGTTCCCCGCCCGAGAGCGTCAGGACCCCGCGCCGGGCGAGGTGGCGGATGTCGAGCCGGTCCATCGCCCGTTCGCACAGCTCCCGCTCCCGGCGGCTGAGGGCCTGGTTGCCCTGCAGGTGCGGTGTGCGTCCGAGTGCGACGACCTCCTCGACCGTGAAGTCGAGGTCGACGGCGCCGTCCTGGGTCATGGCCGCGATGACCTGCGCGGAGCGGCGCATCGTCAGGCCGGAGAGCTCCTCTTCGCCCACCCAGACGGTGCCGGAGCTGGGTCGGAGCGCGCGGTACACGCATCTGAGGGCGGTGGACTTGCCGCTCCCGTTGGGGCCGACCAGGCCCACCACCCGGCCGCTCTCCACCTCCAGGGACAGGTCGCGCACCAGGCTCTTACCGTCGGTCACCACCGAGAGTCCGTCGAGTCTGAGTTCCATCTTCAGCGGCCTCCGAACATGTAGCCCTTGCGGCGCATCAGGGTGATGAACACCGGCACCCCGACGAGTGCGGTGATGACGCCCAGGGGCAGTTCGCGCGGTGCCACCAGCGTCCGGGACACCAGGTCGACCCACACCATGAAGATCGCTCCGGCCAGTGGCGCCACGGCCAGCACGCGGGCGTGGGTGGCGCCGACGACCATCCGCACCAGGTGGGGCATGACCAGTCCGACGAAGGCGATGGCGCCGCTGACGGCGACCATCACCCCCGTCACGAGCGAGGCCAGGACGAGCAGGGCCTTGCGGTGCCGGTCGGGGTTGACGCCCAGGCTCGCGGCGGTCTCGTCCCCGAGGGCCAGCACGTCCAGCGCCCGGCCGTACCGGTACAGCACGACCAGGCCGAGGACGACGACCGCGGACACGACCGGGAGCGCACCCCAGCTCGCGGCGCCGAAGCTGCCCATCGTCCAGTACAGGACCATGCTGGTCGCCTCGCTGTCCGGCGCGAAGTAGATGATCAGGCTCATCACCGCCTGGAAGCCCAGCGACATGGCCACGCCCGTCAGGACGAGGCGCAGCGGGGAGAGCACGCCCCGGCTGGAGGAGGCGGCGTACACCAGGAGCGACGCGACCAGGGCCCCGAGGAAGGCACCGGCCGACACCGCGTAGACGCCCAGCGCCGCCAGCCCCCCGGTGACCGTGACGCCGACGGCCCCGACGGACGCGCCCGAGGAGACGCCCAGCACGAAGGGGTCGGCGAGCGCGTTGCGCACCATGGCCTGGATGGCCACGCCGATCGCGCTCAGCCCGGCCCCCACGAGCGCCGCGAGCAACACCCGCGGCGTACGGATCTGCCAGATGATCTGGTACGTGGTCACCTCGTCCGCGGCGATGCGGCCGCCGCTGACGGCCGCCCACACGTACCGGGCGGTCTCCCCCGGGGTGATCACGGCGGCCCCCAGGCCGATGGCCACCACGACCGAGGTGAGGAGGACGACGAACAGGACGGCGCAGGCCAGCGCCAGGCCCTTGCGGGAGGCGAGCCGGCCCTTCACCCCCGTCGCGGGGTCGGGGGGCGCCGCGTCGGCTGCCGTACCGGCGCCGCTGCTCGCCGGTGGCGCGGAGATCGCTGGGGGTGACACAGAACTCGGCCTTCCAAGTCGAACGGAACGTACTCATCAGGTGCGTGGTGTCCGCCCGTCGCTCCGGACGGACACGGGTACCGCGCTGCCACGCGGAAGCAGGTGCGCCGCTTGCTCCTTCCTGATCCACCCGGCCGCTCGACGCGGCCGGACGGCGGCCCTCGGCGCCACGACGCCCGGGGCACCGAAGACGACGGCGACACCCTGGCCGCCCGCCCGGGGCCGTGCCCGCGGCCCTGTCCGGTGGCGGTGGGGCGGCTCGTCCGCCCCTTCCGGCGCGGACCGGCTCAGGGCAGGTCGAAGGGCAGGGTCGTGCCGTCGAGCGCGCGGGCGGCGAGGGGCTCGTCGCTCTCGGGGAGCATCCCGGCGGCACCGAGCACGACGCAGCGGAGGCACTGGGTGTTCTCGGCGAAGACCTCGAAGACCTCTTCCCGGCCCGGCGTCTCCACGGTGACGCGGGAGACGGGGTCCTCCCGCAGCGACGCGTCGAGAATCGTGTCGCCGATCCGGTCAGCGGTCTTGTCGGGGTGCCCCTCGGTCACGGACTGCGGGGCGAAGAGAAGGCGGGGCATGGGTCTCCTGGGGGTCGACCGATCTGCGGGATCGGCCTGAGGTGTCGGCCGGCGGTCGGCAGGGGGCGGGCGCCCCGGGGGCGGCGGGGCGGGGCGACGCGACGGAGGCAGCCCGTGCCCACGAGCGCGGTGAAGTCGATCGTTTCGCGGCCCTCGGCGAGCAGGTCCGCCGTGAACCGCCGGCGGACGCGTTCCACCGCGGCGGCGGACAGGCCGTCGAGCAGGCCACCGCACCCGGTGCCGGGGAGCAGGGACCACAGCAGGGCCGGGTCGCCGGGCACGGCGAGCGGGACACGCCGCACGTCGACGCACGACAGCGAGCGGGCGGCGAGCCAGTCCCGGAACGACTCGGGTGTACCGGGGGGTTCGAGCGGGTCGGCCGGCCGCGGGACGTCGGCGAGGTGCGGCCGTTCCGGCACGACGGCCCGGCGGACCAGCTCGGTCAGCGGCGCGAGCGAGCCCCGGGACCAGATGGTCACGGTCAGCCGGCCGCCGGGCCGCATCAGCCTCAGCAGGCGCTCCGTCCCTGCCGCCGGGTCGGGGAACGAGGAGATCCCGAGCGAGCACACGACGGCGTCGTAACCGCCGGGAGGTGCCGGCCAGTCGAGGACGTCGCCGTGCGCGAAACGCACGTTGCCGAGACCGCGGGTCGCGGCCTTGGCGCGGCCCTGGTCGAGCAAGGGCCTCGCGAGGTCGACCGCGTCGACCACGCCGAGCGGGCCGGTCTGTTCGGCGGCCGGGATCGCGGACGCCCCCGAACCGCAGCACGCGTCGAGCACGTGCGCACCGGGGCGCAGGCGCGCGGCCTTGACGGTGGCCGCGCCGATCGGTGACCACAACGCGTTGAAGAGGTGGTCGAGGCTCCCCGTCCCGTCTGCGAAGTCGGCGGCCACGTCGCACTGTTCCATGCAAACTCCCGTCCGAGGGTGACAGCGGAGTCAGCGTATATGAAAATGATAATCAACACTACCGCCTTGGACGATCGTTGTCGGAGCGCTCACCGGAGTCGCCCCGAACGCCGGTGACGAGCGGGGGCGGACCCGGAACGCGATCGAGCGGCGCGCAGACGAGGCCGGCGATCGACGACCCGGCCGGCGCACCCTGGGGCGCGGCGGCGGTCACGGGCGGCCCCCCGCAGGGCCAAGGGGTGTTTGCGGTGCATCGCGGCCGGGTCGAGGGCGTGCGGGGCGACGGGAGGGTGAGCGCGCCGCCGCGATCCCACGTTTCGACTGATCATCAGGTTGTATTGACAATCGTTTTCACTTGTTGAATGCTGCTCACGCCCCGCACCCTTCCGCGCCGCCCCGCGGCCGTGGTCCGGGGTCCACCACGTGAGTCCTGGGAGCAACATGTCGATCCTCCGTAGCCGCCGAGAGCCCCTCGCCCTGCGCGGCACCGCCCCGACCGGCCCGCGGCGGAACGATTCACCGGCGGGGCGGCGAGGCCACTGACCGGCGGCCTCGGCACCTCCCCGGTCAGCGGCGGCCCGGTACGCGGCACCGCCGGCACCGCCCTGGTGCCCGGCGCGGTGACGCTCGCCGTACTGCCCGGTGTCGTGTCCGGTCTGCGCGGGAGCGGCAGCCCGGGCCGGGCGGTCACGTCGGTCGCCCCGGCGCTGAACGCCGCACCGGACTTCGTGCCGACACCGCCGTCCGTCGCCGGGTCACCCCTCGAGCCCGGTTCGCCGCCCACCACCCCGGCGAGGGTCAGGACGGCGGCCCTGCCCACCGAACCCGCGCCGCCGGCCCGTTCCCGGCACCGTACGCAGGAGGCACTCCGATGGCCCCGCTCCTCACCCTCCGCGGGCCGACCGCACGCCTCGGAGGCCCGGTCCCCCTCGACGCGGTCGGCCTCGCCCTCGAACCCCTCGCCGCCGACGCCCACCACGTCGTCGCCATCGACGACGGGCACGTCGTCGTGACCGGCACCCCCGACGAGGTGCTGCGCGCACCCCGGGCCACGCTCACCCGGCGACCCGTCAGCGCCATGGCCCCCGGTGGGGAACGAGCGGTCACGGACCTGACCGCACCGACCGCATCCGGCTCCTGACCACCCCAACTCCCCCTTCCCATCCGATCACGGAGGACCCATGACCGACCGGACCGCAGCCGACGCCCCGACGTTCCAGGACGACGCCCGCGCCCTGCTGGAATCGCTGCCCGACACGCTGCCCGAGGACGAGATCCTCGCCATCAACAGCGGCTCCAAGTCCGACATCCACACCGAGCGGACCTACGACTACAACGGCTGGACGTTCACGCTGCCGCCGGGGGTCTTCAAGCCGGGCGACACCAGCCGCATCGTCCACGACCGCCTGCTGGACGGCACGATCCCCGTCAAGGGCCGCTCGTACGCGGCGATGGGCGTCGGCCTCGGCGTCGAGGCCGTGATCGCCGGCACCCTGGGGGCGCGGGAGGTCTACGCGGTCGACATCCACCCGGACAGCGTGGCCACGGCGGCCGAGCACTACGCGCGCATCGTCGGGGACCGGCCGGGCACCCTCTTCCGGCCCCTGGTGTCGAACCTCTTCGAGGAGTTCCCGGACTCCGCCCGGCTGGACGTCATCACCTTCAACCCGCCCGCGGTGAGCACGAGGACGAGCGACGACCCGACGGTGGTGCGGAACGTCTGCGTGGGCGCCGAGATCGTCCTGCGCTTCTTCGACCAGATCGTCACCCGCGACCTGCTCGCGCCGGACGGTGAGATCCACCTGATCGTGTCCAACACCGCCGAACTCAAGCGGATCGTCGGCCACGGCATCGACGCCGGGTTCCGCCCCGTCGTGCTGCACCGCCAGACGTGGGAGGGCGACAACTGCCAGGCGTACCTGTTCAAGCTCATCCGGCACGACGCCGTCTGACGGGAGGACGAGGACATGCACGAGCACATAGCCGAGGCCGTCAAGGAGCCGGACGTGGTGGCCGTCCCGCCGGGGGCGATCTGTCTGCGCTTCGAGACCATGAAGCTGTACTCGGCGCTCGGCGCGGTACGCCATCTGCTGGAGACCGGGCAGGTCGAGCCCGGTGACACCCTCGTCGACAGCTCCAGCGGCATCTACGCCCACGCGCTCGCCCTGGCCTGTCACCGGTACGGCCTGAACTGCCACATCGTGGGCTCCACCACGGTGGACCGCACGCTCCGCGTGCAGTTGGAGATCCTCGGCGCCACCCTGGAGCAGGTCCGGCCCTCCAAGAACCTGCGCCTGGACCAGAACCTCCGTGTCGAGCGGATCGGCCAACTGCTGCGGGAGAACCCGCACTACCACTGGATGCGCCAGTACCACGACGCGATCCACTACCTCGGCTACCGCGACGTCGCCGACCTGATCCGCAAGGAGGTCCCCGAGGGCCCCCTGTCGCTCGTCGGAGGCGTGGGCACCGGCGCGTCCACCGGTGCCATCGCCACCTACCTGCGCGAGGCGGACCGGGACGTGACGCTCGTCGGGGTGCAGCCGTTCGGGAGCGTCACCTTCGGCGCCGAGCACGTCTCCGACCCCGACATGATCATCGCCGGTATCGGCAGCTCCATCCCGTTCCAGAACGTCCGGCACGACCTGTACGACCGCGTTCACTGGGTCAACTTCGACTACGCCATGTCGGGCGCCGTCGAACTCCTGCGGGTCAGCGGGATCTTCGCCGGCCTGTCCGCGGGCGCCGCGTACCTGGCCACGCTCTGGGAGCGCGAGCGCGACACCGACCGGACGTACGTCTTCCTCGCCGCCGACACCGGGCACCGCTACGTCGACAGCGCCTACGCCCACCACTCGCAGGCCAAGGGCCTCGGCGCCATGCGGCCCCACGAGGTGAGGGCGCGGGACGAGCTCAGGCACCCGTGGTCCGCCATGGACTGGCCACCGGCCGACGGCGCGCTGCCGCGTGGCGCGCCCGTCCTGGTGGCCGAGACGGCCTAGCGTCCGACGCGGGGCGGGCCGCCCGCTCCCCTCCCCCACCCGCGCCGACCGGAAGGTGCCTCCATGTCCCCCGCCTCCCACGACTCCCTCGACGAGCAGCTCGCACGCGGTTTCGTCCTCCTGCCGCGGCTCCTCGGGCCCACCGAGACGAGGGCCCTGGGCGAGGCGGCGGAGTCCGTGCTGGCGCGTGTGACCGGGAAGGCGCCGGACGGCGCGGCCGAGGTCACCGTGTGGCCGGACGGACACCGGCTGGAGAAGGTGGACGGCACCACCGTCCACTGGGAGCCGGAGGCCCGCCCGCCCGCCGTGCGCAGCCTGTCGCCCGTCACCCACCTGGACCCGGTGCTCGACGCCCTGTGGACCGACGACCGGATCACCGCGCCCGTGCGCCGGATCGTGGGCAGCGCGCGCCTGGGCAGGTTCACGTCCAAGGTGAACTTCAAGCGGGCGGGCGTCGGCTCGGAGTTCCACTGGCACCAGGACTACCCGTACTGGTACTGCTGCGCGGGCGCGGACGCCCGGGACGTCGCCACCGCGATGGTCTTCCTCGACGACGTCACCGCCGACAACGGCGCCCTGGAGATCGTGCCGGGCAGCCATCTGGCCGGGCCCGCGCCCCGGGACCGGTCCGAACCCACGGGGCTGCTGGTCGACACCGCGCGCACCGACGTGCGCGGCGCCGTGACCGTCGAGGCCCCGGCCGGTTCGGTGTTGGTGTTCCCCGGCCTCGCCGTGCACCGCTCCGGCCCCAACCGGACGGCCTCGGACAGGCGTTCCCTGCTGCTGTGCTTCCAGCCGGCCGGGCGGCCCGAGCTCGCCGCCCTGCCCTACCGCGCCGAGCGGCTGGCCGACCTGCCCTGACCCCCTCCCCGTACCGCGCCCCACCCCGCAACCCCCGCGGCACTTCCCGGTGCCGCGCACGCCCCTGCCCGCACCCACACGAGAAAGAACCGCCATGTCTCCCACACAGCCGCAGTCCGTGCCGGAACTCCAGCAGGCCGTCCTGGAAGGCGCCTTCGGGCCGCTCCCCGGCGAGCTGGCCGTCACCAGCGCCTTCTGGCTCCACCACACGACGCGCCTCGCCGGCAGCCAGGTCACGTACCGCAACCACTATCTGCTGCTCCGCTCCGGGGACGCCTTCGGCGCCTGCTCCTTCGAGGCCGGGGAGCTCCCCCCGGACTTCTGCGCCGACGCCTCCGGACACACCCTCGACACGCTGATCCGCCACGAGTCGGCGCCGGTGCGCGTCGCCGCGCTCGACGCCTACCTCGGACGCGTACGGCCGCACCGCGACGCGGCGACCGCCGAGACCGTCACCCTGCCGACCGGCACGCCGGAGGTGCGGGCGCAGGCCAGGGACGCGGCCGTCGCCGGGCTCCTCGACATCGCCCCGGGGGCGAAGGTCGCGCTCATCGGGGTCGTCAACCCGCTGGTCGCGGCGATACGCGAGCAGGGCGGCGTCCCGCTGCCCTGCGACTTCAACCTGCGCGCCACCCACTGGGGCGACCCCGTCACCGACGACATGAACCAGGTGCTGGCCGAGGCCGACGCGGTCGTCGCCACCGGCATGACCCTCAGCAACGGCAGCTTCGACCGGATCCTGGAGCACTGCCGCAAGCACGCGATCCCGCTGGTGGTGTACGCCCAGACCGGCAGCGCCGTCGCGCGGGCCTTCCTCGGCGCCGGCGTGACCGCGCTGTCCGCCGAGCCGTTCCCCTTCTCCCAGTTCAGCGCCGACGCCACCGCGCTGTACCGGTACCGGGCGGAGCGGGCATGAGCAGCGAGACCCGGGGCCCCGCGGCCTCTCCGCAGCCCGCCGGGGCCCCGCCCGGGCCGGCGGGCGACACGGGCCCGAACGCCGGGGCCGTACCCGGCGACCTGCGGATGGCCCGCCTCCTGTGGCCCTTCATGCTGGCCTCCGCCGTGGGCCTGGTGCCCTTCACCATCTACAGCACCTTCCTCGTCCCCATCGCCGACGAGTCGGACGGCGGCGTCGCGGCACTGGGCCAACTGCGCGGCCTCGGCGGCCTGGCCGCCCTCGCGGTGGGCACCGCGCTGGCGCCGCTGATCGACCGCGTGCGCAGGGAGTGGGCGGTCGCGGGCGGCCTGGCGGTGCTCGCGGTCTCGGCGGCGCTCGGCGCGAGCGGTGACCTCCTCCTGTTGGCCGCCTTCTGCCTGCTGGTCGGCGCCGGTACGGCCGTGCTGAACCCGGCGCTGACCGCCGCCGCGGCCGACCGCTTCGACAACGACGCCGCCGCGGGCCGTGCCGCGACCCTCATCACGGCCACCCAGTCGCTGACCGCGCTCCTCGCGGCGCCGCTCGTGGCGCTGCCGGCCCTGGTGTGGGGCTGGCGGGGCGACCTGTGGGCGATCGCCGCGCTCTGCTCCGCACTGGCCCTGTACTTCCTGCTGCGCGGCCGCCGGAAGGCCGGGCCCGGTGCGGAGGCGGAGGCCGCCGACCGGGCGAAGCGGCCCGGCTACCTGGAGTCGTTCCGGCTGCTGGGGGCCCTGCCCGGAGTGGTGCCGCTGGTTCTGGTCGCCATGCTGCGCACGGCCGCGTTCATGGGCTACCTCGCCTATCTCGCCGCGTTCTACGACGAGCGGTTCGGGCTCGCGCCGGAGCCCTTCGCGGTGGTGTGGACGCTCAGCGGCACGTCGTTCTTCCTCGGGAACCTGTTCGCCGGCCGGTTGCTGAGCGCCGAACGGGCGAGGGTCCCCGCGGAACGCCTGATGACGTTCGCGCTGGTGGTGGCGCTGGTCGCCCTGGTGGGCGTCTTCTTCGCCCGGTCGCTCTGGCTGGCCCTGCCGCTGACGGCGCTCGTCGGCGCCGGGCACGCGACGGTCGCGGCCTGTGTCACCACGCTGCTCGTACGGCGCTGCGGCTCCCTGCGCGGCACGGCCCTGAGCGTCAACGCCGCCGGGATGAGCTTCGGTGTCTTCGTCGGCGCCGGGCTCGGAGGGGTGGGCCTGGCCCTCGGCGGCTTCGCGGGCACGGCGGCGGTCCTCGGCGGACTGACCCTGGTGGCGCTCGTCCTCGCCCGCGTGGTCGCCCGGACCTCCGCTTCCGCCGGGACCTGAGCTTCCGCCGGGACCTGAGCGGGCGCCCACCGCGTGCTGTCGCGCACAGCACGCGGTGGCCTTCACGGCCCGGGGCCCGGGCCCCGGGGAACAGCAGCGGCCGATGGGGGCCGGCCGTGGCCGTCACGGCGGCCGGGGCGAACAGGCGCGCGGCCCGGCCGGCGCGCGGGCGACGCCGACGCCGCGCGCGACGACGCGGGAGAGGGGCGCTACCGCCCCGGGAACGGACACCGCCACCACCTCGTGTGCCGCCGCCGCGACGGGCCGCCGGACACGGACGCCGCCGAGGACCGGGTCACCACCGCCGTACGGTCGGCGGGCTTCCCGGGAGGTGCTGGCGCAGGGCGGCGGCGACCAGACCTTCGAGGGCCTCGCGCGGCACGTCGCCGCCGCTCACCAGCCGGTCGAAGACCAGTCCGTCGACGCAGGTCAGCAGGGTGTGAGCGCGGTCCTCGACGTCCCTCACGCCCTGATCGGCGAGGAACAGCCGGACGGCCTCGCGGGCGGCGTTCTCGCGGGGTACGAGGATCTCGCGCAGCTCCGGGTCGCGCACGCTCTCGACGGCGCAGGCGTAGCGGGCGAGCGAGCGGCGACGGCCCTCGCCGGTGAGTCGGCGCCGGGTGAGCAGCGCCATGCCGTCCACCAGCTCCTCGGGGGTGCGAAAGGGCGGGAGCCGCTCGGCCATCGTGTGCAGTTCCTCCTGGTCGAGGTGGACCAGGCGGGTGACGAGTCCGGTGAGCAGCGCGGCCCGGGTGCGGAAGTACGCCGACGTGGTGCCGGGCGGCAGGGAGGCTTCGCGGTCGACCGCCCGGTGGGTCAGGCCGCGGATCCCTTCGTCGGCGAGTACGGCGAGGGCCGCGTCCGCCAGGAGGGTGCGCCGGTCCGAAGTCATGGCTCCTTTCTACACCTGTAGAGCTCCAGGTAAGATCATTCTTCTACAGGTGTAGAAGGATCGGGGGTTCGACATGGGTGGCTCGGCAGTGGTGGTGGGAGGGGGCATCGGCGGGCTGGCCGCTGCGATCGGCCTGCGCCGCATCGGCTGGAAGGTGACGGTGGTCGAGCGCGCGTCCGTGCTCGACGACGCGGGGGCGGGCATCTCACTGGCCGCCAACGGCCTGCGGGCCCTGGACGAACTCGGCGTCGGCGGGGCGGTGCGGGCGGCCTCGCGAGGCCAGTACAGCGGCGGCACCCGCACACCGGGGGGCGGTTGGCTGGCCCGGATGGACGGGGCCGCGCTGGAGAGGGCGGTCGGCGCGCCGATCATGGGCATACCGCGCTCCACCCTGCACCGGCTGCTTCGCGAGGCCCTGCCCGCCGAGGCCCTGCTGATCGGCTCCGAGGCCGGCCCGGTCCGGCAGATCGACCCGGGGACGGTTCGGGTGAACTGCGGCGGCACGGCCCTGGACGCCGATCTGGTGGTGGCGGCCGACGGCATCGGCAGCAGGGTGCGCGGCCTCCTCTTCCCGGCCCACCCCGGCCCGGTCCACAGCGGCTCGACGGTGCTGCGCGCCATCACCGGGCGAGCGGTCGGGCTGCGCACCGACTTCGAGCTGACGTGGGGGCGGGGGGCCGAGTTCGGCCACATCGCCTTCCGCGACGGGCGGGCCGAGTGGCACGCCGTCCTCAGCCTGCCCGCCGGGACGCGGTTCGCCGACCCCCTGGCCGAACTGCGCCGGCGCTTCCACGGCTGGCACGACCCGATCCCCGCGCTGCTCGACGCGACGCCTCCCGACGCCGTGCTGCACCACGACGTCAACGAAGTCCGCACGCCGCTCCCGTCGTACGCGGTCGGCCGGATCGCGCTGCTCGGCGACGCGGCACACGCGATGACCCCCAACCTCGGCCAGGGCGCCTGCCAGGCGCTGGAGGACGCCGTCACCCTCGCCGCCGCCCTCGCCTCCGAACCCACCGTCGAAGCCGCCCTCGCCCGGTACGACGCCGAACGCCGCCCGCGCAGCCAGGCCGTCGCCCGCGCCGCCCGGCAGGCCGGGCGGATGGGGCAGCAGCTGTCCCACCCACTGGCCGTCGCCCTGCGCAACACGGCGATGCGGCTGACGCCTTCCCGGGCCGCCGTGCGCATGATCCTCCGGCACCACGGCTGGGTCCCCCCACGGTTGGGCTGACCCGCCCCGCACCCGGGCGACCCACCGGCGGACCGTGCCGCGCGGCGCGGGCGTTCCCGCCGGGGCCGCCGGCCGCTCCGGTGCCACCGCCGCTGCCGGCCCGGCGCCGGTTTCGCGACCGGACCGGGGCCGTCGCCCGGCCGCGCCGCGCACCCCGCCCCTCCCCCGCCGGCCGGGGCCGCGGCTCGGCGAGGACCGCCACCCGCCTCTGAGGCACGGCACCCCACCCGTGAACGCCCGTCACCGCGTCCCCCACGGCTCCGGACCGGGCGAGGCGCGCCGGGCGGTTGCGCCCGCCCCGGGCCGTTCGGCCACGAGGCCCCGCGGGCCGGTCGGGCCGCCACCCCGCGGGGCGCGGGGACGGGGCCGGGGCCGGGGCGGGGCCGTACGCCGTGGTCTGCGGGAGGAGGGGTTCGGGATCGTTCCGTGGTGGCCGTCCCGTAGCGGCCGTTCCGTGGCGGCCGTTCCGTGGCGCCGGACGCCCCACCGGGAGGAGACGGCCTCTCAGCCGCTCCGGAGCGGTGGGGAGTCAGGCGCTGATGGCCTGGTGGAGGGTGGGGCAGCAGTCGATGACGGTGTCGAGACCGACCAGCCGGATGGTGCGGAGCACGGGTTCGGTGGGTGCGGCCAGGCGCAGCCAGCCGCCCGCCCCGGTGACGGCGTGGTGAGCGGCGATGAGGAGGTTGATGCCGCTGGAGTCCATGAAGGTCACCTGCCCCAAGTCGAGCACGACACGGGGACGGGGAACGCCCGAGGTGTCCAGTGCCCGACGGAGCCGGTCGCCGGTGTGGTGGTCGATCTCGCCGGCCAGGGTGAGGACGCGAACGCCGTCGGTGGTGGTGGAGACGACCGACAGCTGGTCCGGCTGCTCAGCCTGTTCAGTGCCTGCCATCCGTTCATCAGCCATGTCGGTGATACTGGCACACCGGGGCCTTCGCCGGGAGGACCGCCTGCCGTGGTACAGGGCTGCCCCGTGTGGCGGAAGCAACAGTGGCGCGCAGGGCGTGCATCACCGACGTGGGGGTACGCGCGGGGGAGCGAACGGGGTAGCGAAGGCGGCCGTGATGGAACCAGTTCCCTCGGGAGAAGACGGCACGACACCGGACGGGTGCGCCACACGGGTCACGGCCGCACTGGCCGGGGACGGCGCGTGCATCGCCCGGGCCCGGCACTTGGCCGCCGACTTCCTCTCCCGGGTGCGGGTCGAACGCGGCCTGCCGGTCTCGCCCCGGGCCGTGGACCTGACCCAGCTGGTGGTGAGCGAGCTGGTCACCAACGCCTGCAAGTACGCGCCGGGCCCGGTGCTGATGGACCTGTGCATCACCGGCGAGATGGTCGAGGTGGTGGTGCGGGACTCCGATTCGGAACTGCCGGTGGCCCGCGCCGCCGAGGTCGGCCGGGTGGGCCAGCACGGCCTGGAGATCGTGATGGCCGTCGCCCAGGGCTTCGAGGTCCAGCGCGAACCCGTCGGGAAGCGCGTCACCGCCCGCATCGCCCTGCTGGACGACCCGGGCGGCGCCGTCGCCGGGCGCCGGCCCCTGTGACGGGCGCGGTCAGGCCGCGTCGCTTCAACAGGTGAACCGGCGGTGCCCGATGGCGGCCCGGGGCGGCCGATGAAGGCCGACGAGAGCCGACGGGGGATCCCGGCGGTCGGCGATGCCGGTGAGGGCGAGGGAGCGTTCACCGGGATCGACGCCGCCCGGTGGTCAGAAGCTCCGCTGATCAGAAGCTCCGGTGGTCAGAGGCTGGAGAACAGGTCGTCGAGCGGGGCCGGGACGCGGTCGGGGTCGAGGGCCTCGACGAGGACGCGACCGTAACGGATCTTGCGTCCCTTCTTCGTACCGAGGAAACGCCTGAACTGCCGCTGCGGGGCGCGGCCCCGCTGTGCGGGCTGGCGCAGGAAGGTCTGAAGGGCACGCAGGTCGCCTTCCGCCCCGACGAGTTCCTCCACCCGTGTCACGCCCAGCGCGCGGATGAGCTCGTCCTCCAGGTCCGCCGCGCAGACGAAGAAGTCCTGCCGTGCCGCACCGGCCCGTTCGAAGGCGCGGGCGTAGTAGGAGCGCTCCGCCTCGTCGCACAGGCCCGTGAGGCGGAGACCCAGGCCGGTCGGGCCGAGGAGCCGGACGTACCGTCCGATGCCCATCGCACCGCCGATCGGCAGGACGCAGATCCCCTCGGCCGCCAGGTTCCGGCCGCGTCTGTCTGCCAGGGCGTCGACTGCCGCGACGTCGCTCGCCCCTTCGAGCAGGACGGCCACCCGAACGGGCAACCGCGCGGCCAGCTCGCGCGCGGGGTCGCCGGGGCCGCCTCCCGCCCATGCGGTGACCGCGTCCCGGAACTCCCCCATGTCAGCCATGTGACGAGTCTCAGCCCGTCCCGGCCGCAGCGCGAGGGAATTTCCGCTCCGGTCCCGTCCGGGCTCGCCGGCTTCGGGCATGACGGGGGCGTGGGGACCGAGGGCGACGGTCGGGCCGGAGTGCCCGGGCCACCGGAGGGGCGTGACGACGGGCTCCCCGGCTCCGAGGACGGCCGGAGCACGGGCTGTCGGGGGGCGGAAGCCGTCCCTGGTGGTGCGGAGCTGACCCTGGTCACCACGTCGATGGTGAAATCCCGCCACGCCCAAAAAGCCTCCGCCCGGCCCTCCAAGCGGATGGGACCTCCCAGAACGCCCCCCGACAGGCGGGGTTCGGCTCACCTCCCCTCGCGTGGAGGTGAGCCGTGGCCCCGGCGGACGTGACGACGGCGATCAGCAGCAGGAGCCGGACGTACTTCGTGGTCTTCGCCCAGCGCGTCACCGCCGAGGTGATGAGTCGCTGGACCGGCTCGCCGGCCGTGTCGGCCGCGGGGTCCATCCCGTGGCCGACGGGCGCCCGCCCGCCCCGGTGGCGTCGAGCCGCACTTCCTGCCGCCGTACTCGCCGGAGCCGAACCCCGATAAACCCCGACGAACCGGTCCACGCGGACCTCAAGCACGACCTGCCCGAGCAGCACCGGACCGGGGGTCCGACCGAACCCGCCACCGAGACCCGGCGCTTCCCGAAGACGCCGACGCCGGCCACGCGTCGTCCGCTACGCCCGGAACGAGATCCCTTCGGGTTTCTGGTCGACCACTGTCCGGTGGCTCGGGTCGAGTTGCTCAGGCCGAGCACTGGCATTCCGCCGCACCCCCTCCGGACTTCTCATCTTTCACGAAAAGCCGGATGGCGCCGGAACCGCACTCGCCGTCCCGTCGACGCTCCGGCCTTGTGTGATCCGCCTGACAGTGGTCCGCCGTCCCCGCCAGACTGTGAGGCGTGCTCCAGCGAACTCCCAGGCGCTCGCGCCTCCGTACCGCCCGGGCCCTCTCTTTCGGCGCCCTGGCCTCGGCCGGACTCGTCTTCGCCGTCTGCGTGGCGGCTCAGGACAACAGCGACGCCCGCGACACCGTGGCCGCGATCGCCGGCCTGTTCGTCGGCCTGGCCGCGCTGGTCCCTCCGCTGTTGGAGTACTTCCGCACCGCGGAGGCGCCTCCGGATCCCGCCGCCCTCGCCGACGACCTCGCGCTCAAGCTGAGGGAGCAGTGGCTCGACGAGGCCCAGGGGCGCCGCCTGCGCGATCCGCGGGTGCTGCCGTTGGCGTGGGCGACGACCGGGAGGGACGTCGCCGACACCCTCCGCACCGGCCCCGCCGGTTCCCGCGTCCTGCGGGTGAGGCTGGACGGCCGGTTGGAGGGCCGGTTCGACGACGTGATCGCCCGCCTCGCCGAAGGCTACGACCGCGTCCCCAACCGCCGCCTGGTCGTCGTCGGCGAGCCCGGCTCCGGCAAGACCGTCCTCGCCGTCCTCCTCACCCTCGGCCTGCTCGCCGCCCGGGAGCAGGGCGCGCCGGTCCCCGTCCTGTTGCCGGTCTCCTCCTGGGACCCGGTCCGCGAGCGGCTGGACGACTGGATGGTCCGCACCATGGCCCAGCCCTACTACAACGGCCGCACCGACATCCCCCGCGCCCTCCTCGCCCACGGCCTCCTGATCCCCGTCCTCGACGGCCTCGACGAGATCCCCGAGTCCGCCCGCCGCAACGCGATCCGCGCCCTCAACCGGGCCACCGGCACCGACCTCCCCCTGGTCGTCACCTGCCGCGCCGTCGAGTACGAGGAACTGATCCGCGGCGGCGCGCCCACGCTGCGCCAGGCCGCGGTCGTCGAGGTCCTGCCCGTCGCGCCGACCGACGTCATCACCTACCTCCAGGACGCGGACCGGCCGCCCGGCGTCGACTGGGAACCGGTCTACGCCCACCTCCGCACCCAGCCGGACAGCCCGTTGACCAGGGCGCTGTCGACTCCGCTGATGGTCACCTCCGCCCGCCTGGTGTACTGCCGCGGCGGCGACCCCACCGAACTCCTCGACACCAGCCGCTTCGACTCCCAGTACGCCGTCGAGGAGCACCTCCTGCGCGGCCTGGTCGACGCCGCCTACGCCCCCGAGGACACCCGGCACCGGGGCCCCTGGACCGCGGAACAGGCCCACGCGTACCTGGCGTTCCTCGCCCGCTACCTCCACGAGCACCGCGAGCGGGACCTGGAGTGGTGGCGGCTCAGCGGCCGTCTGCTGTCCCCCCGGGCGGGCGTGTGGCCCGGCTTCGGGCTGGGAGGGCTGCTGATGGGGGGCGTCATGGTGTGGTCGCTGCTGAGTGGGGACCCGGGGCCGGACAGCCACGCCGGCGCGTTCGCCCTTTCCATGGTCGTCGGCATCGTCTTCGCGCTGCTCAACTCCCTTGTCTGGTACGCCTCCCGGTCACGTCCGCCGGGGCGGTTGACCTGGTCGTTCACACAGTCCCGAAGGCGGCTGTACGAGGGGTTCCGTACGGGAGCGAGCCTCTCCGCGCTGGTCCTCCTCCCCCTCAGCGCCACGTTCTTCGGGGTTGGCGTCCTCGAAAACCCGGCGAACAGCCGGACGCTGTCGGGGCTGGAGGAACTCGCGGAACTGTTCGGTGCCGTGGTCGCGCTCATCGTGGTCGCCGGCCTGGGCTTCGCCGTCCACAAGTGGTTCGACGCACCACCGGCGCACGCCGCCCAGGTCAGTCCGGCACTCCTGCTGGCCCAGGACCGGCGTTCGTCGATCGTCAGCGCCGGTGCGGCGGGGACGGTGGTGGCCCTGTTGGGAATGCCCGCTTGGTTCGCGGGGTGGTTCGGCGGTGATCTGCTGCTGCGGTCCCTGACGAACTGGGCGGGGCGGCCCGCGCGGTTCGACCTGACGATGCTCCTCGCGGAAAGTTGGGAGGACGTCTACGGAGGCTTCGAGGACTGGCGTGACCCGGTCGGGGCCGGTCTGCTGCTGCCCGGGGCGGTCCTGTCCCTCCTGCTGCTCATGAGCCGGGCCTGGCCCCGTTTCGTGGTGGCCCGGATCTGGCTGGCGGTGACGGGGAAACTGCCGTGGCGGCTGATGGGCTTCCTCGCGGACGCGCGGCGGCGCGAGGTCCTCCGCCAGGTGGGCGGCGCCTATCAGTTCCGCCACATCCGGCTGCAGGAGACGCTGGCCGGTGAGGCGGCGCCTCCGGCTGCCGAGGTCGCCGACGCGGGCGTCGACGTCCGGCGCAGGACGCTCCTGGTGGCCGGCATCGCCGTCGTGGCCGCCGGCGCCGCCGGGGCGTTCGCCCGGCGCCACTGGGACTCGAGTGTCGCCCAGTTCACCGGCCCCGCCGGGCGACCGGTGAGGGCGGTGCGGTTCAGGCCCGGAACGGGCCGTCAGATCGCCTTGGCCCTCGACGAAGGCCCGGTGCTGCTGTGGGACGACTGGTCGCGTGCCGCCTCGCGCTTCCCCGGTGGCGGACGGGGCGGCGGGCTCCGCGAGGTACGGGGGGCGCCCGTCGACACACGCGGCCTCGAGTTCTCGGCCGACGGAGGCGCCCTCTTCCTCCTTGGCGACCAGGGCGTTTCGGCCCTGCGGCTGAGCGATCTCACCGTGGCCGGCACGCTGGTGCCGGGTCCGCCGGAAGAAGTGGAGGGCGTGGCCTCCACGCTGCATCTCGCTCTCGACCCCGGCAACCGGTACATGGCGGCCTTGTACGACTACGGCGACGTGATCGTCTGGAAGCTGGGCGGCCTCTCCGCGGAGCCCCGGGGCGGCGGTCGTCCCTACCGGGTGCGCGGCACTCGGCTCGACGTGCCCCTGGAGGCTCCGACCGGCCTCGCGTTCCTCGACGACGGCACGCTGCTCGTACTGGGACCCCCCGGGGCCTGGCGCAGCGGGGCGTTCGACTCCGGTCGGGGGGAAAAGGCGCTGGCAGGCACGCGGTACGCCCTGACCACCGACGGCCAACCCTTTGAGATGACGGACGGCGGCTTCGGGAACTCGCTCCTCGTGAGCCGTTTCGACGGGCGGCTCGCCGCGGTCGGCCCGGGCAGGACGGAACTGTGGCGGGCGTCGGACGACGGCGGGGAGGGCCGGTGGTCCCCGCCTCAGCACCTACCGGCCATGCGCGCCGGGGCCTTCCACCCGACGGCGCCGTTGCTGGCCCTCTCCCAGTACCGGGGCGACGTCGCCACGGGGGACGCCCCCGCGGACGAGTACGCCATCGACTTCGAGGGCGGTGAGGTCCACCTCTACCGCTACGGCGAGGACGCGTGGAGCCTCCCCCGGCGCCTGGCCACCTTCCGCGGTCACGCGGCCCCCGTCCTCTGCCTGGACTTCAGCCCCGACGGCAGGTACCTGGTCACCGGGGACGACGAGGGCACGGTCCGCGTCTGGGACGTGAGCGAGTGGTCGCACAACGGCCTGTGACACCCGCGGCCGTCGAGGCGGACGGGCAAGCCCCGAGCCCGGCCGCCTACCCGCCGCTTCACCCCCGTACCGGCCGCCTTCAGCGGTGCCCGAAGGCCGCCGCCACGTCCTCACGGCCCCGCCGACGACCCGGAAACCGCCACCCTCTCGGGTCAGTACGCGACATCGTCCACCGCGAGGAACCCACGGCCCATCGGAACCGGACCTCCCCGCCCGGGGGCGTTGCACGCTCAGACGAGCACGGTCTGGTTTTCGCGCTCCTCTTCCGGAAGGACGACGAACACGCCGGAGCCGATGGGGTGTTCCGCTGACGCCCTGCGGACGCGGGCGGCCCATTCCTCCGAAGGCCACCGGGTGTTCTCGTCCCAGCGAACCCACGCCAGGTCGTGAGCGTCGAGGTCTCCGCCCGTGAGGTCCTCTCCGAGGAAGTCGTTGGCCGCGGCCATGAGGTTCTCGCAGGCGGCGGAGAGATCCGCGAAGAGGCGCGTGCCGAGATCGTGCGTGTGCCAGAAACCGAAGTCCCAGGAAAGCGTCCGGGTCATGTGCTCGATCACGTGGGCGACCCGGTGGTCGAGGGAGAAAGCGAGTGGGAGCGCGTCGTTCAGCAGGTGGCGAAGCCAACGGGCGGAACCCCGCTGACCGGACTTCTCGGCCAGGGCCGCCGTGTACCGCTGCACCGTCCTCAACCGGTCCGCGAGGGCCAGGAGCGTGTCGCGGTGCCGCAGTCTCGACGCCGCCGGCGCCCTCCTCCACTCCGCCGTCACCACGGCGAGACCGACCGATCCGACCAGGGCGTCGGTGGCCGTCGGTGCGACGGCCCGACCGCCACCACTCCTGGGTGCGGGCGCGGGTCGGAAGCCCGGCGAGCGGCGGGACACCACGGCCACGACACGGCCGACGAAGGATTCGGCAGCGAGGCTCACACCCCACCCCCGCTGCTCGCCGGGGGCGTGGCGTTCGGCTGGCCGGCGGTCGACGACGGTTGAGCGGGCGGCGGGACCGCCTGCTGCTGGGCCTGCTCGACCACACCGTTCAGGGCGGCACGACCCGCACTCCTGACCATCAAGGGCGCCAGTGTCGCGGCCTGTTGAACGGCCGTGAGCGCACCGAGCCCGACGAGAAACGACACCAGGGGATTGACGGCCTGGGGATAGCTGGCGGCGATGACGCCGGTCAATGCCCCACTGACGAACAACCGGAGCACGGTGGCGACACCGTAGGCCCGCCACCCGGGTGCCGGAAGACGTGTTTCCCCGGGCCGCACATCAGGGCTGCGCAGTGGTGGGTCGATGGTCTCCGACTGCACGTTCCAGGGCAGTTGCCGATGCCATTTGATGGATTTGATGATGTCGACGGCCTCCATACTGGCACCGCCGGCAGCCCCCACCCACGCCGCCATGAGCCAATCCATACTCGGAGAGTAGGCGGGACACGGGCCGGGGGGAAGCGGATTCGCACGTCCGGCGACGGCGGTCGTAGCGGGCGCGGCAGCACGAGGAACGAGACCGGCCCTCGGCCGGGTGAGCGTGGGCCCACCCGGGCCGGACCTGCCGCTCACGGGGTCGCAGGGCCTTTGCGGGGTGGAGCACTCGGGACTCGCGGGGACCACGGTCACGGGCGAGCCCGTCACCGGGCGGCGTTCGAAGCCGGTGGCCGCCCGGGGGCCGGCACCCCGGTGGCCTTCCGGGGGCCGGCACTCCGGTGGGTCCGGTCCGCCGGGGCAGGGGCGTCCCGTCGTCCGCGGATCCGGAGGGTGGAGACGCCGAACAGCGGGGCCTCAGACGGGTGCGGGGGCGCGGAGGGCGGCGGTGCGGCCGGCGGGGCCGGAGCCGACGGTGACGACGGCGTCGCGCCTCTCGCTCACGCCGTCCCCCGCTCGCTCACGCCGCCTTCTCCGGGGCGATCTCCTCGATCAGGCCCTCGACGAGGGTCTTGATCTCGTCGCGGATCGGGCGTACGGCCTCGACGCCCCGGCCGGCCGGGTCCTCCAGCCTCCAGTCCAGGTAGCGCTTCCCGGGGAAGACCGGGCAGGTGTCGCCGCAGCCCATGGTGACGCAGACGTCCGACTCCTCCACGGCGTCGGCGGTGAGGAGCTTCGGCGTCTCCCGGGAGATGTCGATGCCGACCTCGGCCATGGCCTCGACGGCGGCCGGGTTGACCTGGTCGCCGGGGCGGGAGCCGGCGGAGCGGACCTCGACGCGGTCACCGGCCAGGTGGGACAGCCAGGCGGCGGCCATCTGGGAACGGCCGGCGTTGTGGACGCAGACGAACAGGACGGACGGCTTGTCGGCCATGGTGATCGTTCTCTCCCGTCGCGCGGCGGAACCCGGCCGCCGATGACTTCAGCCCCCGCTGATACCAGCAGTTGGTGATGTGACAGTATCAGCACATGCTGACTTCAGTCGATCCTGATGTGATCCGGGCGCTGGGCGATCCGCTCCGCCTGAAGATCGTGACCCTGCTGGCGCGCGAGACGCTCTGCACGACGCACCTGGTCGAGGAGACCGGAGCCAAGCAGACCAACCTGTCCAACCACCTGAAGGTCCTGCGCGAGGCCGGGCTGGTGGAGACCGAGCCGTGCGGACGCTTCACCTACTACAAGCTCAGGCCCGAGGTCCTGGCCGGGCTCTCCGAGCGGTTCGCCGAACTGGCCGCCTCCGCCCGTACCGCCGGCGAGAACAAGAGGGCCTGCCCGTGACTCCCACCGAGCCCACCACCGCCCCCGCCCGGGGCGCCGGCCCGGCCGGGGACGACTCGATCGTCAAGAAGCTCTCCACCCTCGACCGCTACCTCGCCGTGTGGATCCTGCTGGCCATGGCCGCCGGCCTGGGCCTGGGCCGGATCGTCCCGGGCATGAACGACGCGCTGGCGAAGATCGAGATCGGTGGGATCTCCCTGCCGATCGCGCTCGGGCTGCTGACCATGATGTATCCGGTCCTGGCGAAGGTCCGCTACGACAGGCTGGACGCCGTCACCGGCGACCGCAGGCTGATGGTCTCCTCCCTGGTCGTCAACTGGGTCCTCGGGCCCGCGGTCATGTTCGCGCTCGCGTGGGTCTTCCTGCCGGACCTGCCCGAGTACCGCACCGGCCTGATCGTCGTCGGGCTGGCCCGCTGCATCGCCATGGTGATCATCTGGAACGACCTGGCCTGCGGCGACCGCGAGGCGGCGGCCGTCCTGGTGGCCCTCAACAGCGTCTTCCAGGTCATCGCGTTCGGCCTGCTGGGCTGGTTCTACCTCGACCTGCTGCCCGGCTGGCTGGGCCTCGGTGACGGCGAGCACCTGGACGTCTCGATGTGGGAGATCGCCCTGAACGTGGTCGTCTTCCTCGGCGTCCCGCTGCTGGCCGGCTTCCTCACCCGCCGGATCGGTGAGCGGAGGATGGGCCGCGAGGGCTACGAGGCGAAGGTCCTGCCGAAGATCGGGCCCTGGGCGCTGTACGGGCTGCTGTTCACGATCGTCGTCCTCTTCGCGCTGCAGGGCAGGACCATCACCTCCCAGCCCCTGGACGTCGCCCGGATCGCGCTGCCGCTGCTGGTGTACTTCGCGGTCATGTTCTTCGGCACCTTCCTCCTCGGCAAGGGCCTGGGGCTCGCCTACGACCGCACCGCGACCCTCGCCCTCACCGCGGCGGGCAACAACTTCGAGCTGGCCATCGCGGTCGCCATCGCCACCTTCGGCGTCACTTCCGGCCAGGCCCTGTCCGGCGTCGTCGGCCCGCTCATCGAAGTGCCGGTCCTGATCGGCCTGGTCCACGTCGCGCTCGCCTGGCGCAGGAGGTTCGCCACCGCCTCCCTGACGACGGCGCCGTGACGCGGCGCGTGGACGTGGTGGGCGGCGGCCGGACCTGTCCCGCCGCCCGTCATCCCGGCGTACCCACCGCCTAGATGCTCGGGCCCGCTGCCGCGCCGTCTCCTTGCTGCGGCTCCGCCGTCCTGGCCGGAACCAGGACGGCAAGGGTACTGCGTGCTTCGCGCCGCAGCGTGCGGCGCCGGGCGAAAGTCGCGGTGAGGGCGAGGACCGAGACCGTACCCCCGTAGAACACGGCGGCGATCGCGAAGAGGAGCCCGATCGTCATCGGGCACGCACCTTTCTTCCCCCGTTCGGCCCGCCCGGCTCACAGACCGGGGCGGGTGCTGATGCGTTTTCCCTCCCCCACATGCACGCCGTCAACCCTCGTCCGGTGCCCGACTGTTCGGCGGGCCTTCGCGGTCACGGCGGTGGCGGCCCGCCGGAAGAGGTCATCGGGTCGGTGCCCGCCCCTGGAGCGGTCGCCGGCCCGATGCGGTCCTCGGCGGGTCAGTGGCCGGCCGCGAGTTCGCCGCTGAGCCTGCCGTGCAGGTGGGCGCTGGGGGCGTTCAGGCCGGTGATCTCGACGGTCTTGCCGCGCTGGGCGTACTTCGCCTCGATCGCGTCCAGGGCCGCGACGGAGGAGGCGTCCCAGATGTGCGCGGCCGAGAGGTCGATGACGACCCTCTTCGGGTCGCCCGCGTAGTCGAACCGGCCGACGAGGTCGTTGGAGGAGGCGAAGAACAGCTCGCCGGTCACGGAGTAGACGACCGTGGTGTTGTCGGGGTCGGTGACGGCGGTGACGTGGGCCAGGTGGGCGACGCGCCTGGCGAAGACGGCCATGGCGGTGAGGGTGCCGGTGACGACGCCGATGGCGAGGTTGTCGGTGGCGACCACGACGACCACGGTGACGGCCATGACGGCGATCTCACCGGCGGGCATCCGCTTGAGCGTCTTCGGGGCGACGGAGTGCCAGTCGAAGGTGCCGAAGGCGACCATGACCATGACGGCGACGAGGGCGGCCATGGGGATGTCGGAGACGACCGGGCCGAAGACGACGCACAGCACCATCAGGAACACGCCCGCCAGGAGGGTCGAGACGCGGGTGCGGGCGCCGGAGACCTTCACGTTGATCATCGTCTGGCCGATCATGGCGCAGCCGCCCATGCCGCCGAAGAAGCCGGTGACGATGTTCGCGATGCCCTGGCCGATCGACTCGCGGGTCTTGGAGGAGTGGGTGTCGGTGATGTCGTCGACCAGTTTGGCGGTCATCAGCGACTCCATCAGGCCGACCAGCGCCATGGCGAGCGCGTAGGGGGCGACGGTGGCCAGGGTGTCCAGGGTGAAGGGCACGTCGGGCAGACCGGGCACCGGCAGGGAGGAGGGCAGTTCTCCCTTGTCGCCCACGGTGGGAACGGCGATCCCGGCGGCGACGGTGATCGCGGTGAGGGCGACGATGGAGGCCAGGGGGGCCGGAATCACCTTGGTGATCTTCGGGAAGAACACCATCAGCGCCAGACCGCCGATGATCAGCGGGTAGACCGGCCAGGGCACGTCGCGCATCTCCGGCACCTGCGCCATGAAGATCATGACGGCGAGGGCGTTGACGAATCCGGTCATCACCGAGCGGGGCACGAACCGCATGAGCTTGGCCACGCCGACCGCGCCGAGGACGACCTGGAAGACACCGGCCAGGATGACGGTCGCGATCAGGTGGCCCAGCCCGTGCTCGCGGTTCACGGGGGCGATGACGAGGGCGACCGCGCCGGTGGCGGCGGAGATCATGGCGCGGCGTCCGCCGACGACGGAGATCGTGACGGCCATGGTGAACGAGGCGAACAGACCGATCGCCGGGTCCACGCCGGCGATGATCGAGAAGGAGATGGCCTCCGGTATCAGGGCCAGGGCGACGACGAGGCCGGCCAGGACCTCCGTGCGCCAGACCTTCGGGTCGTCCAGCCAGTCCGGGCGCAGGCCGCGCAGGCGCGCGGCGGGAGTCACAGCGGGGGAAGACAAGGAGATGCGTACCTGTCGTGCTCGGGCACACCCCGCCGGCGGGCCGAGGCGTGGGGGAAGGACGCGCGGGAGCCGGGCCGGCACCCCCGCGGGCGACCCGAGGGGCGGGCCGGAAGTCGAGGGGAGGGACGGGAGGCGGGGCCTGCGCGGGCGCGCGGGCGGCTCACATCCGGGGGCGGGGGATCACGGCGGGCAGGCGGCGGCGATCGGCGTCATGGGCTCGCGCACGCTCTCTCCTGCAAGAATCAGATCTTCGCCGGGGGCGCCATCGACCCCGGAACAGCGGCGGCGGGACGGTCGGGCCGTCCTCGCCTCCATCAACCCTACCCTAACGTTAGGGTAGGGATGGGCGAGGTCGTACGGGACGCGACCCGCCGCGAAGAGGAGGACCGGCGTCGTGGGCGTGGACGGCAAGCACATGCAGATCGGCGAAGTCGCCGCGCGGACCGAACTGTCCCTGCGCACCATCCGCCACTACGAGGAGACCGGGCTCGTCATCCCCTCGGCACGCTCGCAGGGCGGCTTCCGCCTCTACACCGAGAACGACGTCGCCCGCCTCATGGTCATCCGGCGGATGAAGCCCCTCGGCTTCACCCTGGACCAGATGCGCGACCTGTTGGACGCCACCGACCGCCTCGACGCCGGTGCCGAGCTCGGCCCGGAGGAGCGCGAAGCGCTCCTCCAGCGCGTGCGCGGGTACGAGCAGGCCGCGGCGGAGCAGGTGGAGAAGCTGCGCGTCCAGCTCTCCCGCGCCGAGGACTTCGCCGCCACGCTGCGCGCCCGGCTGCCCGGGGGCGACCCGGCCCGCCCCTGACCGTGCGGTGGCCCCGGGGACGGTGTGGACGGCCCTGGGTACGGCACCGCCGACGCGGTCCCGGGGCGCACCGCTCTCCTGGTGGCCCGCGCGGCCGGGCCTTGCCGACGCCGATCCGACCCCGGCGCCCATGCCGACCCCGACGCCGGCGGGATCGTGGCGTTCGGCCGTGCCCGCCGCGTGGGGTCGGGAACCGGGGCGCGTCCGGTTCAGCGGCGCTGCCACTCCTCCGCGAGGAGGCGGTAGGAGCGCACCCGGTCGGCGTGGTCGTGGGTGAGGGTGGTGATGATCAGCTCGTCGGCTCCGGTGGCCTCCTGCAGTTGTTCGAGCTGGTCGGCGACGCGCCCCGGTGAACCGACGAACTGGGTGTCCACCCGGTCGGCCACCAGTGCCCGGTCCGCCTCGGTCCAGACGTGGGCGCGGGCCTCCTCCGGGCTCGGGAAGGGGATGGCGCCCTCGGCGCTGCGGATGCTGCGGACCCACAGGCCGTAGCCGGTGGCCAGTTCGCGGGCGGTCGCGTCGTCCTCGGCGACGACGACGTCGGCGGAGACGCTGACGTAGGGCTTGTCGAGGTGGTCGGACGGCTGGAACGCGGCACGGTACCCCTCGGCCGCCTCCAGCACGGTGGCCGGGCTGACGTGGTAGTTCGCGGTGAAGCGCAGTCCGTTGCGGCCCGCGACGTCGGCGCTCTCCCCGCCGCTGCTGCCGAGGATCCATATCTGCACCTCGGCGCCCTCGCCGGGGACGGCGTGCGCCTCGATCCCGTCCTCGGAGCGGTAGTCGCCGCGCAGCAGCGCGAGTATGTCGTCGACCTGCTCGCCGTAGTCCTGGGGGCGGGCGCCCGGCTGGCGCAGCAGCCGCTGCTGGAGCAGGAAGCGCGGCGAGCCGAGCAGGGGTTCGAGGGAGAACTTCGGTGGGATCCTCAGGCCGTTGGGGGCGCGCCCGTCGACGACGGGGATCGTGGTCGGCGGGGCCCCGGCCGCCTGTCCGGAGGGGCGTCCGCCCGAGCGGCCGAGGCCCAGGTCGAGCCGCCCGGGGTGCAGGGCGTCGATCAGGCCGAACTCCTCGACGGTGGAGAGGGCGGTGCGGTGCCCGAGCTGTACGGCCCCGGACCCGATCCTGATCGTGGAGGTCGCGGAGGCGGTCAGGGCCAGCACGACCGCGGGGGAGGCCCCGGCCACGCCCGGGTTGAGGTGGTGCTCGGCGAACCAGTAGCGGGTGTAGCCGAACCGTTCGGCCTGCTGCGCAAGATCGATCGTGTTGCGCAGCGCCTCGGCGGCGGTGGAGCCGGACGTGATCGGGACGAGGTCGAGGACTCCGAGGGGGATGCCGGACATGATCGGGTGCTCCTCAGCGGTCGGTGGGCGCGGACGCGGATACGGGGCCGGGGGCGGGGGCGGGGCCGGGCTCGGGTTCGGGGCCGGGCTCGGCGGGGGTGTCGGCCGGGGGCCTCACGAGGCCACCCGCCGGGTCTCCGGCTCCGTGCCGGCGTCGGGGTGTGCCAGGCCGAGGTGGTCGCGGAGCGTCGTGCCCGTGTAGTCGTGGCGGAACACCCCGCGTTCCTGGAGCAGCGGGACGACCGTGTCGGCGAACTCGTCCAGGCCGCCGGGGGTGATGTGCGGGACCAGGATGAACCCGTCGGCGGCGTCCGCCTGGACGAAGGCGTCGATGGTCTCGGCGACGGTGGCCGGGGAGCCGACGAACGACTGGCGGGCGGTGGTCTCGATGACCAGCTCGCGGATCGAGAGCTTCTCCGCCGCGGCGCGTTCGCGCCACTCCCTGGCGACGGCGAGCGGGTCGCGGAAGGTCCGGACGGCGGCCCGGCCACGGGCGACGGTGTGCTCGCCGGGTGCCGGGTCGATGTCGGGGAGCGGGCCGTCCGGGTCGTAGCCGGACAGGTCGCGGTTCCAGACCTGCTCCAGGTACGCGATCGCGGTCTGGCCGCTGACCTGCTGGCGGCGCACCTCGTGGGCCAGCTCCTGCGCCTCGGCGTCGGTGTCGCCGAGGACGAAGGTCGCCGCGGGCAGGATCAGCAGTTGGTCGGGGGTCCGGCCGTAACGGGCCAGCCGGCCCTTGACGTCGGCGTAGAAGTCCCGCCCCGCGTCGAGGGTGCTGTGCCGGCTGAAGATCGCGTCCGCGCTGGAGGCGGCGAACTCGCGTCCCTCGTCGGAGTCGCCGGCCTGGAAGACCACCGGGCGGCCCTGCGGGCCGCGCGGGACGTTGAACCGGCCGGTGATGTCGAAGTGCCGTCCCCGGTGGGCGAAGGCCCCGGCCCGCGCGTCCTTCAGGAAGACGCCGGACTCCCGGTCGGCGACGATCTCGTCACCGGTCCAGGAGTCGAACAGTTCGATGGCGGTGGCCAGGAACTCTTCGGCCCTGGAGTAGCGCTCCTCCTCCGGGAGGAAGCCGCCGCGCCGGAAGTTCTCGCCGGTGAAGGCGTCCCAGGAGGTGACGACGTTCCAGGCGGCGCGTCCGCCCGACAGGTGGTCCAGGCTGGCGAACTGACGGGCCACCTCGTAGGGCTCGTTGAAGGTGGAGTTGATGGTGCCGGTCAGGCCGATCCGTTCGGTGACGGCGGCGAGCGCCGACAGGACGGTGAAGGTGTCGGGGCGCCCCACCACGTCCAGGTCGTATATTCGTCCGCCCTGTTCGCGCAGGCGCAGTCCCTCGGCGAGGAACAAGAAGTCGAACTTGGCGCGTTCGGCCGTCCGCGCGAAGTGCGCGAACGAGTCGAACTCGATGTGGCTGCCCGCCCGCGGGTCGCTCCACACGGTGGTGTTGTTGACCCCGGGGAAGTGGGCGGCGAGGTGGATCTGCTTCACGGGCTTGCCCGTTTCCGGCCTGTTCACGGTCGTACGGCTCCTCCGGCTCGGACGGACGAGGGTGCCCCCTGCTCCTGGAGGACCTTCCGCCCGGACGGGGCCGGGACGGGGAAGGGGACCGGGGGCTGGGGGGCGTAGCGGTTGGCGGGGCGGGCGAGCCCCAGCAGCCCGCGCAGGGTGTCCGCCTCGTAGGCGTGCCGGAAGGCGCCCCGGCGCTGGAGTTCGGGCACCAGGCCCCGTGTGACCTGCTCCAGGTCGTGGCCGATTGTCCCGGGGCGCAGCCGGAAGCCGCTCAGTCCGGCCCGGCGCCGCTCCAGCAGCAGGTCCGCCAGTTGCCCGGGGGTCCCCGTGAACACCTCGGCGTCGCTGGTGAACCCGTGGCCCGCGAGGGCGTCGAGGCGGGCCTTGCGGTCCTCGGCCGCTGCGGGGTCGGCGTCCAGGAACACGACCAGGTCGCCGAAGACGTGCAGCGGCTCCCCGGCCCGTCCCGCGGCGGCCTGGGCGGCGCGGATCTCGGCGACGACGGCGCGGGCCTGGTCCGTGTCGTGCGGGGTGACGTAGCCGATGTCGGCCGAACGGCCCACCAACTGGTACGGCACGCTCTGGTGTGCGAGCGCGCTGACGACGGGCTGCCCCTGCGGCGGGCGCGGGGTGATGGAGGGGCCCTTGACCCGGAAGTGCCTGCCCTCGAAGTCGATGTAGTGCAGCTTGTCGCGGTCGATGAAGCGCCCGGTGGCGACGTCGCGGATCTCCGCGTCGTCCTCCCAACTGTCCCAGAGGCGGCGCACCACCTCGACGTAGTCGGCGGCCTCGTCGAACAGCTCGGCGACCAGTTCCCGGCCGGCCGGGGTGTCCAGGTCGTCGAGGTCGAGGCGCGGGAACGTACGGCGGCCGAAGTGCGCGGCCTCGTTCTGCCGCGCCGACACCTGGACGCGCAGGCCCGCGCGGCCGGTGCTGACGTAGTCCAGGGTGGCGATCGCCTTGGAGAGGTGGAACGGCTCGGTGTGGGTGACCACCGCGGTCGGCACCAGCCCGATGTGCCGGGTCAACGGCGCGACCCGGGCGGCGACGAGCACGGCGTCCAGCCGGCCCCGCACCTGGTCGGTGCGCTCGTCCGGCTCCGTGGAGTGCGCGGACTGGAGCCCGAGCGAGTCCTCGAACGTCACGAAGTCGAGCAGGCCGCGTTCGGCCTCGGAGACGACGGCGGCCCAGTAGCCGGGGGTGAACAGGTCGTGGGGCCGGGCGCCGGGCTCGCGCCACGCGGCCGGGTGCCATCCGGCGCCGTCCAGCGCGACGGCGAGGTGGAGCGGAGGGGGTGCGGACACGAGAGGGATGCCTTCCTGTTCGACCGTACGTGATCACCGGCCCTCGCGCGGAGGGCTCGGCGGCGGGGAGGGGCAGCCGGCTCGCGCGGGGCGCGCGGGCGGTTCGGCGCGGCCCGACGGTTCGTCCCCCTCCCCTCGGGGCGACGCCGTTCCCCGACCCCCGGCGGGCCGCCGGTGGCGGCGCGCCACCGTGGTGGCCCCCTGCCGTCGCAGGCTAGGCGGAGCCGGACGGGGGCAGGTGGAGGGCGTATTGCGGTTCCGTGAAATCGCCCGGGGGCGCGGGGGCGGGCCGGGCGGCGGTCCCCTCCGCGACGTGCACCGCCCAGTCCAGGATCTGTACCGCCTCCCCCGCGGCCTCCAGCCCCCGGCAGTGGGCGTGGTGCCTGCGGGCGATGCCCTCCAGATCGAGGTGGGGGCCGAAGGCGGGGTGGGCGGCCAGTCGCCGCGCGTAGGCCCACACGTGCGGATGGTCGGCGATGCGGTGGACCGCGGCGGCGTCCAGGTGCCGGCGGTGCACGCCGTCGAGTTCCACCAGGGTCACCCACAGCCGCACGTCGGCGGCGGTCGGCTCGTCGCCGAGGACGAAGTCCCGGGTGGCGAGCCGCCGCTCCACTGAGCCCAGGGCGCGGTACAGGGAGGCGAGGGCGGCGCGGCGTGCCGTGGCGTCGGTGCCGGCCTGCCCGGCGTGTTGCGCGGCTCGGCCGATGTGGTGCGCGCAGAGGCGTTCGACGGCGTCGATCTGCGCCTCCGCGCCGCGCGGGTACAGCGCGGGCCGGCCGGGGCCGTCACCGCCGAAGCCCCGGGCCAGGTCGCGCAGGATCTCCGGGGTGTGGGTGCTGACGATCCGTCCCGTCCAGTCGTCGCTCAGTACCGGTGCCGCGGTCGGTCCGGGGTACCGGTGCGCACTGGTCTCGTACAGCGGGCGCAGGGCGGAGTGGCCGCCGTCGGGCTCGTCGGGCACGGCCGGCAGGAGCACCACCGGGAGGACGCCGTCGAGGGCGAGCAGGCTGTGGGTGATGGCGATGCGCAGACAGTGGGGGCAGGAGAGCGAGAGGTGGAGGCGGTAGCGGTGCGGCACGGCGTGGTAGCCGCTGTTCGCGTCGGAGCCGATCCTGCCCCGGAACGGCGGGAGGGACGGCACGGTGGTCGGGGGTGCGGCGGGCATGGGTCTCCCTGGGTCCGGTCCGGCTTCTGGTTCTCGGGACGCGGCGGTCGGCGTGCGTCGGGTGAGGGGCTCTCGGCGGCGGCACGGACCCGTACGCGACGGGGGCGCGGTGCCGGCGGGCGCCGTGGGTTCAGCGCCGGGGGCTCGCCGCGCTGCAGACGCGCAGGAGATCGATGTGGCGGCGGGACGTCAGGAGGAGGGGCGGCCGGCCCGCGCACACGGCGCGGCCGGCGGGCGGCTCCAGACGCTCCATCATTCCCTACCCATCCACTAGGGATCCTTCCCTGGAGTGTCGGGCCGCCCGCGGGTCCCGTCAAGGGGGCCCGCTCCCGGCGCGCTCCGGCCGCGGCCCCCGCTCAGGCCGCCCGCACCCCGGGACCCGAGGTCATCGCCGTCGCCCGGGGCCGTGGACGGGACCCGCACCGCGGGCCGGGCGGCCCCGCCGGCCCGCCCGGAGCGGGCCCGCGGCCCCGGGCGATGGGGCGCGGCGGGCCGCGGCGCTCATCCGGCAGCCGCCAGCAGGGCCGTACGGCTGTCGAGGGCTTCGGAGAACCGGTCGACGACCCGTGCGAGGGCCTCGGCCGGGCCCGGCGCGACGGTCAGGGAGCCGTCGTCGGCCACCGCGAGGTCCTTGTCGAGCGTGAACCAGCCCTGGACGATGTGCGCGGCGCCCATGGAGCTGAGCACGGGGCGCAGCGCGTAGTCGATCACCAGGACGTGCGCCGTGGTCCCGCCGGTGGCCAGCGGGAGGACCGTCTTGCCGCCCAGGCCGTACTGCGGCAGCAGGTCCAGCAGGGACTTCAGCAGTCCGGAGTAGGCGGCCTTGTAGACGGGCGTGCCGATCACGACCCCGTCGGCGCGGTCGAACAGCGCGATCGCCTCCACGATCGCCGGGTGCCGGAAGTCGGCGCCGAGCAGGGCGTCGGCGGGGAGGGTGCGGACGTCCAGCGGGACCACCTCGTGGCCCTGGGCCCTGAGCCGTGCGTCCAGGTGGCGGAGGAGGCGGGCGGTACGGGAGGTGGCGGAGGGGCTTCCGGAGACGGACAGGACGGTGGCCATGGTGGACCCTTCGGGGGGTGGGGTTTTCGTGGGACCGGTGCGGGGCCGTGTGTCCGGGCCCCGCACCCTGCGGCTGCTACGCGCCGGTCTCGGGCAGGCCGGGCGGGTTGACCTCGGACTTGGTCACGGCCTCGTCGGCCAGGCCCCAGCGCTCCAGCACCTTCCCGTACGTGCCGTTGTCGATGATCTCGTCGAGCGCGTCGGCGAGCGGCTCGGCCAGTCCGCTGTCCTTCTTGGTGGTGGCCGCGATGAGGCCCTGGAGGGTGTCGCCGGCACCGGAGTAGGTGCCGACGACCTCCGTCTTCCCCGTGGTGGCCGCGTGGTGGGCGGCGGTCGGGTGGGGGCCGAGGTAGAGGTCGATCCGGCCGGACTGGAGGGCGAGGTGCACGTCGCTGTCGTTCTGGTAGTACTTGATGTCCACCGGCTTCCGGCCGGCCTTCTCGTTCTCCTCGCTCCACTCCACGAGCAGTTTCTCCTGGTTGGTGCCGCTGCCGACGGCGACGGTCCGACCCGCCACGTCCTCGGGTCCGGTGACCTTCAGGCCGCTGCCCTTCTTCGCCTCGAAGCCCAGGGTGTCCTTGCGGTAGGTGGCGAAGTCGTACTTCTTCTTGCGTTCCTCGGTGACGGTGATGTTGCTGAAGCCGACGTCGTACTTGCCGCTGTCGAGGCCGACGAAGACGTTCTCCCACGAGGCGGTGGTGAGGCGCAGTTCGAGGCCGAGCACGTCGGCGACCAGGGAGGCGATGTCGGGCTCGACGCCGATGACGGTCTTGTCGTCGGTGGCGTAGAAGGCCAGCGGCGGGGCGGAGCCGGGCGATCCGACGACCTCCAGCGTGCCTCTCTCGCGGATCTCCGCCGGGACCTCGGCGGCGATGGAGTCGACCTTGGCGGTGGTGACGCGGTCCTGGTCGGGGCTGAGGTTGATCTTCGTCTTGGTGCCCGACGCGGCGGCGACCTCGACGGTGCCGCCGTCGGAGGGGGTGCCGCAGGCGGTGAGGGCGAGGGCGGAGGCGAGTCCCAGCGCGGTCGCGGTGGCGCGACGGGTGAGGCCGGTGGTCACGTGCGTACTCCTTGCGAAGGGGAAGAGGGGGGACGGGCGTGGGGGCCGGTCAGAGGACCTTGGAGAGGAAGGCGCGGGTGCGCTCGTGCCGCGGGGCGTCCAGGACGGCGGCGGGCGGGCCCTGCTCCACGACGACGCCGCCGTCCATGAACACCACGGTGTCGGCGACCTCGCGGGCGAAGCCGATCTCGTGGGTGACGACGATCATGGTGGTTCCGGTGCGGGCCAGGTCCTTGATGACGTCGAGGACCTCGCCGACGAGCTCCGGGTCGAGCGCCGAGGTGGGCTCGTCGAAGAGGAGCACCTTGGGTTCGAGGGCGAGTGCGCGCGCGATGGCCACCCGCTGCTGCTGTCCTCCGGAGAGCTGCCGGGGGTGGGCGTCGGCCTTGTCCGCGAGCCCCACCCGCTCCAGCAACCGGCGCGCGGTCCCCTCCGCCTCCCCGCGCGGGCGGCGCAGCGCGGAGACCGGGGCCTCGACGAGGTTCTCCAGCACGGTCAGGTGCGGGAAGAGGTTGAAGTCCTGGAAGACGAACCCGATGTGCGTGCGCTGCTTCAGGACCTCCTTCTCCTTCAGTTCGTACAGCTTGTCGCCGGAGCGGCGGTAACCGATGAGCTCCCCGTCGATGCTGATCCAGCCGCGGTCGACCTTCTCCAGGTGGTTGATGCTGCGCAGCAGCGTGGACTTCCCCGAGCCGGACGGGCCGAGGATCACGGAGACCTCGCCGGTGCGGACCTTCAGATCGACACCGCGCAGCACCTCCAGCGGGCCGAAGCTCTTGTGGACGCCGCGGACGTCCACCATCACCTCGTTCATCGACTGCCTCCCAGGGGTTTCAGGGGGACGACGGGCTCGTCGCGCCGCTCCGCCGCGGCGCGCAGGGCGCGTACGAAGCGCCCGGCGCGCTGGAACGGGGTGGGCGGCGGGGTGCGGTCGGCGCCCCGCGCAAAGTGCCGCTCCACGTAGTACTGCGCGACCGACAGCACGGAGGTGAGGAAGACGTACCAGGCGGTGGCGACCAGCAGCAGCGGGACCACCCGGCCGTTGCGGCCGTAGACCACCTGCACCTGGTAGAAGAGTTCGCCGATCGCCATCACGTAGACCACCGAGGTGCCCTTGAGCAGGCCGATGACCTCGTTGCCCGCCGTGGGCAGGATGGCGCGCATGGCCTGCGGCAGCACGATCCGGCGGATCTGCCGCAGCCGGGGGATGCCCAGGGCGGCGGCGGCCTCGAACTGCCCGCGGTCGACGGCGGCGACGCCGCCGCGGACCGTCTCCGCGGCGTACGCGGCCTGGTGCAGCGACAGGCCGATGAGCGCCGCCCCGATGGTGCCGATCAGGGTGTCGCTGTCGACCGACCAGAACACCGGCCCGAAGGGGATGCCGACGCCCAACTCCTCGTACAGGGCACCGAGGTTGAACCAGAACACGAGCTGGACGATCATCGGGACGGACCGGAAGATCCAGACGTAGGTCCAGGCGACGGTCCGCAGCACCGGGCTGTGCGACAGCCGCATGAAGGCCAGTACGGTGCCCAGGAGGAAGCCCAGCACCGTGGCGCAGGCGGTGAGTTGGAGGGTGACCCCCACGGCCCGGACGATCGTCTCGGACAGGACGTAGTCGCGGAAGACGTCCCACTCCCAGACGGGGTTGGTGGCCAGGCCGTGCGCGAACTGGGCGACCAGCACGGTCACGGCGACGGCCGCCACCCATCGGGCGCGGTGGCGGGCGGGGACGACCTTGGGCGGGGCCGGGTCGTCCCCGGTGGGCGGGGCTTCGGGGCCCGTGCCCGGGGAGGCCGCGCCGGGTGGCGCGACGGCGGAATCGGCGGTGAGTCCCATCGTGGTGTTCTGCTCGGCTCTCAGGTGTGCTCGGACGGATTGATCTGCGAGGTGTCGATCGCGGAGGCGGTGGTGCCCCACTTCTCGAGGATCCGGGCGTACGTGCCGTTCTCGATCAGCTCGTTGACGGCGGCCTGGAACGCCTTGGTGAGGGGGGAGCCCTTCTTGAAGGCGAAGCCGACGTCGAGGCGGTGGTACTCGCCGAGGAAGGTGGTCCGCGCCGCGGGCTGGGCCGCCTGGTGGCGCAGGCCGTTGATGGTCGACATGACCACGTCGATCCGGCCCTGCTGGAGCGCGGTGAGCGTCGCCCCGTTCTCCGAGTAGACCTTCACGTCGTACGGTTTCTTGCCCGCCTTCGCGCACACCCCCTTGTGGGCGATGAGGGTCGCCTCGAAGGTGGTGCCGGCTCCGGTGCCGATGGTCAGTCCGCACAACTGGGTGAGCTCGGTGACCTTCCCCTTGAGCGCGGTGCTGCCCTTCCTCACCGCGAAGCCCTGGCCGTCGTTGATGTAGGTGACGAAGTCGACGCTCTTCAGACGCTCGGTGGTGACGCCGAAGTTGCCGGTCCCCACGTCGTACTTGCCGCTGCCGAGGGCGGGCAGGATCGTCTCGAAGGACGCGTTCTGCCGCTCCAGCTTCACGCCGAGGACCTTGGCCACCGCGTCGGCGATGTCGATGTCCTGGCCCGCGGGGGCCTTGTCCGACCCGTTCGGGTAGTACGCGCCGGGCGGCGTCCCGATGGAGCTGCCGATCCTCAGGGTGCCCGACGCGCGGACGTCGGCGGGCAGCAGGGCGGCCACCGACTCCACCTTGTCCACGGCGGCGACCGGGTCGCCGGCCGGCGCGGCGGACGCCCCGGCGCCCGCCGCCGTGGCGCCGGGGGCGCCGCCCGAGCCGCAGCCGGTCAGCGCCAGTACGGGTGGCAGCGCGAGGGCGGCGATGACGCGCCGCCGGGTCCTGCGCCGGGTTCTGGTCGTGCGAGGGTTCACAGGTCGGCTGCCTTTCCCGGGTGTGCGGGGTGTGTTCCGGTGGTCAGGTGCTTCTCGAAGGGCAGCGGACCGATGGTCTCCGGGTCCGCCTCGACGTCGAACAGGGGGGTGTAGCCGGCGGCCAGGTACAGGCCGCGCGCCTCGGGCTGGCGCGGCCCCGTGGTGAGGTGGATCCGCCGGTACCCGCGGGCGACCGCCTCGCGTTCCAGCGCGGCGACGACGCGTCTGGCGAGGCCGCGCCGGCGGTGGACGGAGTGCGTCCAGATCCGTTTCAGTTCGGCCGTGGTCCCGTCGTACCGGCGGAAGGCCCCGCCCGCCACCGGCTCGCCGTGTTCGAGGAGCAGGAGCAGTACGCCGCCGCGAGGCGCGGTGAACTCCTCGTCGGGGTAGCGGGAGAGTTCGGCGTGGGCGACCTCGCCGTAGCGGGCCGCGTACTCGCTGCCGAGTTCCCGCAGCATCGGCTCCGCCCGGGGGTCCGACACCTGTACCTGAATGAACGTCAGTTCCGGCTCGAAGGACAGGGGTTGAGCGGCGGAGGTCATCCGTTCACCGCCGCGAGGGCCTGTGCGCCGCGGGCCGCCCGCTCGGCGTCGCGCTTGGCGACCTCCTCGCGGACGAGGGGGATCACGTACCGGCCGAAGTCGATCGCGTCGTCCAGCAGGTCGTAGCCGCGGGCGGAGAGGATGTCGACGCCGAGGTCGTAGTAGTCGAGGAGCGCCTGGGCCACGGTCTCGGGGGTGCCGACCAGGGCGTTGGAGTTGCCCGCGCCGCCGGTGGCGGCGGCCGTCGGGGTCCACAGGGCGCGGTCGTAGCGCTCCCCCGCCTCGGCGATGGCGATCAGCCGTTGCGAGCCGGTGTTCTGCGGCCTCGCGTGGGCGTCGCGGCGCCTGGAGACCGCCTCGCCCCTCGCCCTGCGTTCCTTGATCGCGCCGACCGTGCGGTGGGCCTTCTCCCAGGCCAGCTCCTCGGTCGGGGCGATGATCGGGCGGAAGGCGACCTGGATGCGGGGGGTGTCGGCGCGGCCCGCGGCCCGCGCGGCGGCCTTCACGGCCTCGATCTGCTCGGCGGTCTTCACGAGGGGCTCGCCCCACAGGCAGTAGATGTCGGCCTCGGCGCCTCCCGCGGCGTAGGCGGCGGGCGACGAGCCGCCGAACGACACGCCGGGGCGCGGCTGCTGGACCGGGAAGACGTCGCTGACGAAGTCGTGGAAGCGGTAGTGCTCGCCCTCGTGGTCGAAGGGCTCGTGGGTGGTCCAGATCTTCTTGACGATCCGGATGTACTCGCGGGTGCGGGCGTAGCGCTCGTCCTTGGTCAGGGTGTCGCCCTCGCGGCCCTGTTCCCGGTCGTCGCCGCCGGTGATGAAGTGCACGGTCAGCCGGCCCTCGCTGATCTGGTCGAGGGTGGCGAAGGTCTTGGCGGCGAAGGTCGGGTACGAGACGTTGGGCCGGTGGGCGAGCAGGATCTGGAGGCGGTCCACTCTGCTCGCGACGTACGCGGCGGCCGGTGCCGGGTCCGGCGATCCGGAGCCGTAGGCGAACAGCACGCGGTCCCAGCCGTGGTCCTCGTGCGCCCGGGCGAGCCGGAGCGTGTACTCCTTGTCGAAGGCGGCGCCAGAGCGCGGGGTGGTTTCGGAGCCGTTGTTGGTCGCGGCGATGCCGAGGAACTCCACGGGCATGGGTGATGGCCTTTCCTGACGTGCTTCGGGGCCGTGCCGTGGCAGCACGCGGGCACGGCGGAGCCGCCCTCGGTGCGACCGTGTGCGACGGCGCTTCGGGTACTGGGAGCCGGGGGTGAACAGGTGTGATGACGCCGGGGCACGGGCCTCGGGCGAAAGAGGGGGGCGGCGGCAGCGCGTGCCAGGTCTCGCGGGGCGGGCCGTACGCGGGACCAGCGCGTGTCCAGCGCTTGTCCCGACGCGTGCCCAGCGCTGGTCTCAGCGCGTTGCGGCACGTGTCTCAGCGCGTGTTCAACGCCTGCGCACGGCGGTTTCGCGAGGGGAGGACTCGGCCCGCGACGGGGTCACCGAGGGAGGGAAGGGCCGGTCGGACGGCCTACTGCCGCGTCAGGCGCTACACGCGGCAGACCACACCCGACCGAAGTCGATGTGGTCACGGGTGACCAGGCGCTGCTCGACATTCATGGGTCCAATTGAGCAGTACATCTCGCTCCCCGTCAACCACGAGCCGTATGGCGGACGGGTGTTGGGCGATTCCCGCGCGTGGTTGACAGGGGCCCGCGCGGGACCCATACGATCAGCGGGGACGGCTCCGCCGCGTGCGGCAGCCGCACCGGCCGCGTTGAGGGACGCGGTGAGCGTGATGACGTCGAAACCCGGGCCGCCGCTCCGTGCCCGCGCCGTGTCCGCGCGGGGCTCGGGCGGAATCCGCGTACACGTGCCGCCGGGTGACCGCCTTCGCCGGGTGATCACCTCCGCCCCCGCTTCCCTCCCCTGGAGAGCCCCTGATGGTCTCGCCGTCCGACATCACCGTCTCCCCCGGCGTCTCCGCGTCCGTCCCCCCGCAGGGGCGCCGGAAAGCCCCCGGCCGCGACCCCGGCGGCGATCCGCCGCGGATCGTGCCGCGCCGGCGCGTCGGCCGCTGGCTGACCACCGCCCTCGCGCTGTTGGTCTTCGCCATGGTGGTCAACTCCGTCGTCCGCAACCGGGCCTTCCAGTGGGAGGTGGTCGGCCGGTACTTCACCACCCCCGCCGTGCTCGACGGGCTGCTGCTCACCCTGTGGCTGACCGGCGCGGTGATGGTGCTCGGCTTCCTGCTCGGCATCCCCCTGGCCGTGATGCGGCTTTCCTCCAACCCGGTGCTGCGCACCCTGAGTTGGGGGTACGTGTGGATCTTCCGGTCCACCCCGCTGCTGGTGCAGTTGCTGTTCTGGTTCAACATCGGCGCCCTCTACCCGACGCTCGGCCTCGGCATCCCCTTCGGGCCGCAGTTCGTCACCGTCGAGACGGTCAACCTGCTCGGCCCCGTCCTCACCGCCGTCATCGGCCTGACCCTGCACGAGGCCGCCTACGCCGCCGAGGTGGTGCGCGGCGGCATCCTCTCGGTGGACGCCGGCCAGACGGAGGCCGCCCAGGCCCTCGGCATCGGCAGGCGGCGCACCCTGCGCAGGATCGTCATTCCGCAGGCGATGCGCTCCATCGTGCCGACCGCGGGGAACATGCTGATCGGCACCCTGAAGGGCACCAGCATCGTCAGCGTGCTGGCGGTGCACGACCTGCTGTACTCGGTGCAGTTGGTCTACAACCAGACCTACCAGGTCATCCCACTGCTGATGGTCGCCACCCTCTGGTACGTCGCCGTCACGACCGTGCTCAGCGCGGGACAGTTCTACGTCGAACGCCACTACGCGCGGGGCTCCACCCGTGCGCTGCCGCCCACCCCGGTGCAAAGGCTCAGGAGCAACCTGGCCGCACTGCGCGCCCGGCTGGACACGGCGACCGCGTCCGACGCCCGCCCGGCGACCGGTGGCGCCCGACGGTGACCGGCGGGCCCGCCGGAGGCGGGGCGGGGGCACGGGGCGCCGGGAGGTCGACTTCCCGGCGGCCCCGGGGGGCGTGGAGAATGGGGCCATGAGCGACGGGACGCGCGCGAGGAGCCGGCGGGACGTGCGGGAGGCGGAGCGCCCGCTCGCCCTGGTCACGGGAGCGGGACGTTCGGCGGGGATCGCGACGTCCGTGGTACTGGATCTGGCCCGGGCCGGCTGGGACACGGCCTTCACGTACTGGAGCCCCTACGACGCGCGGATGCCGTGGGGGGCGGAGCCGGGGGCGCCCGGCCGGCTGCGGGAGGAGGCGGCTTCCCTCGGGGCAAGGACCTTCGCGGTCGAGGCGGACCTGGGCGACCCGGCCGTACCGGCCCGGATCTTCGACGAAGTCGAGCACGCGCTGGGGAACGTCACCGCGCTGGTGCTCTGCCACTGCGAGTCGGTCGACTCCGGCCTGCTGGACACCACGGTGGAGAGCTTCGACCGACACTTCGCGGTCAACGCGCGGGCGACGTGGCTGCTGATCCGGGAGTACGGGCTGCGGTTCCGCGGGCAGCACGGAAGCGGCCGGGTCATCAGCCTGACCAGCGACCACACCGTCGGCAACCTCCCCTACGGGGCGAGCAAGGGGGCGATGGACCGGATCACGCTCGCCGCCGCCCGCGAACTCGCCCACCTGGGAGTGACCTGCAACGCGGTCGACCCCGGGCCGACCGACACGGGGTGGATGACCGCGGAGCAGAAGGCGGACATGATCCGCTTCACGCCCCTGGGGCGCCTCGGCGTGCCGCAGGACTGCGCGAACCTGGTCACGTTCCTCTGCTCGGCAAAGGGCGGGTGGATCAACGGCCGGCTCCTCCGGAGTGATGGCGGCCTCGCGTAGCCGGGTCGTGGAGCACGCCCCCTCCGGGGCGGCGGCACGGGGCGCCAAGGACCGCCCGGTCGGTACGCCGCGCGGAGGCACGCTGTTGACACTCCAAAGTGTGAGCGGTTGAGTACTCACGTGAAAGGAGAACAGCGTCCACGCCGGTTGGCCACGGCGGAGGAGCGCCGGGAGACGGTGCTGCGCACCGCCATCGGCGCCTTCGCGGCCCGGGGGTACTTCGGCACCACGACGTCGGAGGTCGCCAAGGCCGCCGGGATCTCGCAGGCGTACGTCTACCGGCTCTTCCCCAACAAGGAGGCCCTCTTCGTCGCGGTCGTGGAGCACTGCTTCGTCCGGGTGCGCGCGGCGCTGGAGCGCGGCGCGGCCGAGGCGAAGGGCGGCGACCCGGAGGCGGTGCTGTCCTCCATGGGAGACGCGTACGCGCACCTGATCCGGGACAACGACCTGATGCTGGTGCAGTTGCACGCCCAGGCGGCAGCCGTCTCCGAACCGGCGGTGCGGGAGGCGGTGCGGGCCGGCTACGCCCGCACGGTCGAGTACGTCCGCGGGGCGTCGGGCGGCGACGAGCGGCAGGTCCAGGAGTTCTTCGCGGTCGGCATGCTCTGCCACCTGCTCGTGTCGATCGACGCGGAGGCGATCGACGCGCCGTGGACGCGCACGCTCACCGCGGGCATCACGCACCGCTGACCGCCCCCCGCGGCGCGGGCGGCGGCGGGCCTCACGGGTCCCGACGGTCGCCTTCCTTTCGCACCGGGCAGTGAGTGGCCGACCACACGTGAGGCAGGTGGGCTGCGGACAGCTACGCCCGCCCCGTCGAGGAGCACCCGGGGAACCCGCCGTCCCGATCGTGTCGTCCCCTCCCACCGGCGTCGACCCGCACGCCCCGGTCGTCGTCCGCCCCTCCACCGTCGTCGGCGCCCCGCCCGCCGCCGTCCGGGCCGTCCCCGCCGCGGTCCACGGCTCCTGGATCCCCGACACCGCCCCCTGACCCGCGCGTACGGCCGGCGCCCGTCGATCAGCTCGCGGGTGGCGACGGTCAGGCCCTGCCCCGCGCGCGTACGGCCGGTGCTTCAGCCCGCGGCGCCTCGGCGGAGCGGCCAGGCCCAGGACATGCCGTGCACGCCGGGCGTGCACTTGCCGGGGTACAGGTGGGCCGTGTGCGACCCGTCGATCACGAGGCGGGCGACCTGCTCGCGCGGGGCGTCGGTCCGGTGCCGGTAGTACTTGCGGCAGCTCGCGGGCACCGCCTCCGGCGCGAAGGAGACGTGCAGCAGGTACTCGCGCAGGTTCGTCCGGACGCGGCGCTCGTAGAACGTGCTGGGGGTGGGGCCGGAGGGGAAGCACACGTCGTAGCGGACCACGGCGGTCTCCCCGCGTCTCAGCCGCCGGCCCAGCAGGATGTCGGCGACGACGCAGCGCAGCGGTTCCTCGACCCGCACCGCGCCGAGGGTGCCGCAGCCGACGGTGAAGTCGACGTCCGGCGACACGTCCTCGTCGACCTGGTGCACGAGGGTCAGCCGGTCGGGCCCGTCACAGATCGCGCGGAGCACCTGGGTGACGGACATGCGGCGGATGCAGCGGTCCGCGCCCAGGAAGACCGCCTCGTGGATGGAGAGGGGGGTGATGTCCTGGTTGAAGTGCGCGAACGCGTCTCCGAGGGCCCGCTCCACCTCCGAACCGGGGGCGAAGACGCGCCGCGAGGCGGTGACGTCCTGCCCGTGGGTGCGCGCCCTGCCCCGCGGCCGGTGCGGTTGCAGGAGGCCCACGAGGTGGTCGTGCGGTACGGCCAGGATCTCCTCCAGCTTCCGCACCGCCCGCAGGGACTGCGGCCGTTCGGGCAGGCTGCGCCCGCGCTGCCAGTGGCTGAGCGTGGCGGGGCTGATCCGTACGCCGTGTTCGGCCAGCCGGTCGCACACGCGTTGCAGGGGGAGGCCCCGCAGGCGCAGGGCCTGGCGGAGCGCGTCGGCGAAGGTGGCCGGGGGGTGCGCCGCGGGCGCGGGCGCGTCTGCCGTGCGCGGCGGGGTTCCCGGAGGGTTGTCAGCGAAGGTGTGCGGCATGGGGCCTTCACGAGCGGGGGCCAGGTGGGGGGAGAACTGTACGGGGGGGGGGGCCCCCGCCCGGGGGCCGCCCCCCCCGGCTGGGTCTGTTTTTTTTTGGTTGAGCGCTGAACAAAGCGGGGGGTTGTGCGGGGGGTCGTAGGTCGAGCACCC